>DATIUT010000141.1:0-5011 GCA_035466615.1 Anaerolineales bacterium
GTGAGTTCTTTTTTCGTAAAGGGATCAGCTCAAGACCTGCTTCACGCATGACATCTTCAATCGTGTAATCGTTGTAGGCTTTATCGCCGGTAACAAACGAGCCTTCTGGAAGATCAAAATTGTACAAGCCAAGTGCGCTGGCATCGCTAAAGGCTCCAGGTTCCAAAAAGAACTCGACCGGTTGACCGTGCTCTGTGACCAAAATATGAATGCGGAGACCATAGAAATAGCGTTTTTTGCTGGCAATCTAGCCTCGAAAGTCTTCGCCACGATAGATTTTTGAGCGTTTGATGCGATAGTTGTCGCAAACCGCAATCGGGTAGCTGTCGATCACGTAGACCGATTTTTCGTTCAGTTTCTTCCAGGTCTCGCCCAGCCGATGGACTTTTGTCAACCTTCTTCCCAAGACCGCAACTTGGGTTATATATTACCCCCCTACAAATTCGTCAAGATAAATTGGAGGTATGCATTCTGCATTTCATCATGGTAAGATACCCTCATGTCCTTTCATCCCCCCTCCTCCATCGCACACGACGGCGACCTTGCAGAACTCGTTGGCTTGCGCCATAAACATTTCATCGTCAATTTGCAGGTGGGCGCAAAGTTTGAAACGCATCGCGGCGTCATCCTGCACGACGACCTGATCGGCAAACCCTGGGGCACACAGGTGTTTAGCCACATGGGTGCGCCATTCTTTTTATTGCAACCTTCGCTCGCCGACCTGTTGATCGACCTTCCGCGCACCACGCAGATCCTCTACCCCAAAGACATCGGTTTCATCCTCGTCACGATGGGAGTCGGGCCGGGGCAAAAGGTGATGGAAGCCGGGACAGGCTCGGGATCCATGACGACCGCTCTCGCATATGCAGTTGGGAATGAGGGACGCGTCATCTCATACGAGGTCAAACCCGATGTGCAGAATCTGGCGCGCAAGAACTTGACCCGCTTCGGTCTCGATTCCCGCGTCGACTTCAAATTGCGCGACATCCAGGAGGGCATTGACGAAACTGACGACGACTCCTTCTTCCTCGATGTGCCGAATCCATATGATTACATCGGCCAAGTCCGTGCCGCTCTCAAGCCCGGCGGATTCCTCTGTTGCCTGATTCCCACCTTCAACCAGGTGGAAAAAACACTATATTCGTTACGACAGCAAAACTTTGCTTTCACTGAAGTGTGTGAAGTTCTTTTACGTTACTACAAACCCGAACCGACCCGCCTCCGCCCCACAGACAGGATGGTGGCACACACAGGTTTCCTTGTCTTTGCTCGACGTATCGAACCGAGTGAAGACCCGCGCGGAAAAGAACTGGCAAAGGAAGTTGGCAAAGCCATTGAAGAGGAGAATGAATAATGCGCCGCATGTTCCGCCGTCACATTCGTAAAACTCTGGCACAGGAGGTGCCGCCAATCTTGCAGGAGGCAAATTTCGCCTTCTCCAAAGGCGAATATGGACGCGCCGCTGAACTCTTCGAGCAGATCGCGCGCGTCGCTGACGGACGCGGCGGACCGCGCGCCCCGCTCTTTCACTTGCAAGCCGGGCGATCCCGCGTTTTTGCCGGGCAAGCCGCATTAGGTATGTTCTCCCTCAAACGTGGACTCGAATTGCTCGCCCAGCGCAGGCAGTTCCAACAATTACATCAATTAGGAATGAGAACAATAGATGGATTGAACGAACATGGTCTCAAGAACGAAGCGGCTGAAATCGAAAGCTGGCTAAAATCCGTTTTACCGAAAATGCCTCCCATCGAACTCCCCACTAAAAAGCCGGCACTGCCAACACATTGTCCGTCATGCGGCGCACCGCTTCGCCCCGACGAAGTGGAATGGCTGGATGAGGTGACAGCAGAATGCGGGTATTGCGGCAGTCCCATAAGAGAATAATGACCAAGACACGGCCAATCCGGTTTCCCTTTCTATCCTTTCTCGTAAAAATCCATCAACGTTTACACCCGCCCCAACCGAACATGTCCTTTACATTCAGCGAAGAATACATTTCCCAAAGACTGCACGAAGCGCTTCAGGCCGCCGGTCCCTCCTCCGATGGCTTCTCCGAAGTCACGCTTAACGAGGAAACGCACGTCAAATGTGCGGCGGTGCTTATTCCGCTGATATGGCAGAACGAGGAATGGCACCTGCTCTATACCCGCCGCACGGACAAGGTCGAATCGCACAAGGGACAGGTCTCTTTCCCCGGCGGCGCATGTGACGATGGCGAGACCACGTCCGAGCAAACCGCATTACGTGAAGCCGAGGAGGAGATTGGCATCAAACCCAGCGATGTGAAGGTGCTGGGCAGGCTTGCCAACCTGATCACAATCACATACTTCCGCGTGACACCTGTGGTGGGGGTTGTGAGATGGCCCAACGTGTTCCGCGTGGGAGAGCATGAAGTGGCGCGCATTTTCACGATTCCGCTTGGATGGCTGGCAAACCAGTCGAACCGCTGGCAGTTCGAGCGGTCAGACCTGAAGCGGGCTTTGATCGTCTATCATCCTTATGATGGTGAATTGGTTTGGGGTGCCACCGCGCGCATGACGGTTGATTTCCTGACAGCGCTGGGGTATTGATCCGTCATGCGATGGTTGAGGCGCGACAGTATCGAAATCCCGAAGCAATCCCCAGGAAAATCAATTAAGCAGAACGGAAGTTGGATTGCTTCCCGAAGGTCGCAATAACGGGATTAAACAAAAACTCCCCGACCAAAATCGGGGAGTTTACCTGCGGAAAGAAACTACTTCTTCTTTTCTTCGGAAGCTTCTTCTTCCTTCTTGCCGCGCTCCACTGAAAGTTCCGGTTCCGTAGTGGTTGGGACTGCCACAGCTTCAGCACCAGGTACTGCCGCAACTTCTTCGACTTTCGGGGCGCTCGCCACAGCAACCACTGTGTCGGGATTATCCAATATACGGATCTTGTCAGATAAAGTAACATCCCTTACACGGATGACATCACCCACGCGCATAAGCGGGGTAATATCCACTTCGATCCGCTCGGGCAGGTCAACCGGCAGACACTCCACATGGAACTGTTCGATGTTGTGGACGAAAACCGCGCCGTAATCCTTTACGGCAGTGGATACGCCAAAGAAATGAAGGGAAACGTCGGCGCGAAGTTTTTCAGTGAGGGAAACAGCAAGGAAATCCACATGCAACAGGCGGTTCTTGATGAAATCACGCTGTTTCTCGCGAACAAGGGTCGGGTATTCCTTGCCATCCACATCGATCGTCACAATGCTTGAGGAAGTCAACTTCCCCAAAGCCTGCGACGCGCTGTGGGATTCCAATAAGATGTTGATCGGTTCGGTGTGCCTGCCGTAGATCACCGCGGGCAGTTTGCCCTCGCGGCGCAGAGCTTTCACCTGCTTGCCCGCCACATCACGCTTGGTTGCTTTTAGTACCACCTTCTCCATCTTTACTCCTCGAGCGCCTCTCACCCCGATTGCAGGGTTACCTTCGCTCTATGAAATAGAATTTCTGTAACGGCACCGCGTGCCGCAATACATTCGAATTATTTTTGCCGGAACAACACGCGTCCCAGCAGTAACATCAAACCTGCGAACAAACCGCCCGTCAACCCGGCGATCAACGCGCCGCGCGTATCGAGCACCGTGTTCACATTGCCATGCACTGTCCGGGCCAGCAGGATGCCCGTCCGCGACTCGTTCACATGGACTTCCCGTCCCACCACGAAGCCAGACATCCCATGATGGACTTCTGCGGTTCCCGCGACGACCGCGCCTGTATACCCGCTTATGGACATTTTTCCAGCTCGGGCAAATCCCACCCCGCCCTCCTGCACCGAGACTTCCTCCGCGTTCACCGCGCCCATCAGAACCATGTGACCGGTGATATTCGTCGCCTTGACATTGCCCGCCGCGCTGTTTTGCAATTCCACTTCCTCGGCGGTAATCGTCTCTGCGTCGGCTTGGTGCATCCGCACCAACTCAGCGTGGACAGAACCCACATCCGCGTGTGAGATGTTCGTCACTTGGGGCGAGTCAATCTCGGGGAATTCGTCGTTCTCTAGCATGGCGGGCAGGATTTTACCACACTATCTTTGCTTTTCCATCGCCTCCGCCACCTGATGAGACATCTCGTCCTCTCGCTCGTTCAGGCGGGAAATGATGTTGTGATAGTCCTCGTCGTCACGGTTCTGACTGAGTTTGTAATTTGCTTCGACGCGGGTCACTTTGACCTGAAATCCGACCGTTCCATTCATTTGCTTCTCCACAAAATCCTGCGGGAGGTTTTCCATTCGGTAATTTGTCCCGCCTTCGTGTCTTGCGATCAGACGCGAGAGCATCGCGTAGTATTCTTCGTCCGTCACAATGCGCGGACTTCCATATACATGCACCGCTTGATAATTCCATGTCGGCACATTGACGTGGTTGTACCAGGTCGGTGAAATGTACGTGTGCGGCCCTTGAAAGATGACCAACACCTCTGGGTTTGTGTCAAATGCCTTCCACAACGAGTTCGCCCTAGACATGTGCCCGTTGATAAACCACTCGCCACCTGCTTCCACCACCTCCATCAACAAGTGGCTGGCGGCAGGTTTTTCTCCGTCGTAAGTTACGAGCGTGGCAAACTCGTTCTGACGGAGAAATTCAAGGATTTTGGCGCGGTCTTCTTCACGATAAAGTTTGGAAATGTACATAATTCTCCTTGGTAATGGTGGGAATATATCACTTGTAATGTGTAATTTACAGAGCCTAATCCATTATGGTTTGTGAATTGGATGGTTAAACGAACATTTGTATCGAATTATAATTGTTATATGCGTTCCCAACGTTTACTAAACTGGTTTATCCTCTTGGCATTTGGAATCGGGACATTATATCGTCCGCAGGTCGTCCGGGCTGCCCAAGTCCATCCTGTCCCACCAAATCAGGTCAGCGCCTACGACTTGATCATTGCGATGAACACTTTGCGAGTTTCGTACGGACTGCCGGCTCTCGTGGAGGATCCAATCGTCAATGCAGTTGCCCAGTCAACGGCGGAAATTATGGCGG
>DATIUT010000142.1:0-15971 GCA_035466615.1 Anaerolineales bacterium
CTTAAGCGGGGTACGCCCGCTTTTTTCAATGAGTTCGTTGCGCCCGTATTCTTTCAGGCGTGAGTCCGCTTCGGTTTGTGTGAGACCGGTTTCAGGTCCAGTTTGAAGCGCTTCAAGCGATTTTTCGATGGATTGCAAATGCCAATTCATGTTTATTGGTCCAACCTTTTGTTACTTGAACGTATCCAGGCAAACACCGGGATGTGTGAACGATAGTGATAAATAAGATAGGATGCCGTCGCCAAAAAACCGAGTGTAAAGACAAGCGGCAGGTGCGTCTTGATGTATTCGCTGATCAACATCCATTCGTGACCGAGGATATATCCCGCGCCGATCAATAGTGTACACCAAACATACGCCCCGAGGAAAGTGGCAACGAAGAATTTAGGGAAGGGAATCCGGACAAGCCCTGCGGGAATGCTGACAAGAGTTCTGATGCCCGGCAGGACGCGCCCAAACAGCACGATACCGGCGCCCCACTTCATGACTTGCTCTTCAATTCGTTCGATATAATGCAAGTCAATGCGGAGGAGTTTCGTGAATTTATCGATCAGCGGACGGCCTCCAAGCCGCGCCACCCAGTACGTAATGGACGCGCCGATGGCGCTCCCCAAGCCTGCATAGACTCCCGCCAGCAGAATGAATGTCGGCTGGATGCCGTGGCGTTCGATCAGCATCCAGCCTGCAAAGGCGAGAATGATCTCACTGGGCGTGATGCCTGTAGCGTTCTCGAAGATCATCAAGCCGAAGACACCCAGCCAGCCAAACTGGTCGAAGATGGCTTGAAGCGCAGAGAGAATTGTTTGTTCCAGAGTGTCGAGCATATCATTATCCTCATAAATAAAAAAGACCATCGCCAAGTAATATTTTTGGCGATGGTCTTGCCTTTTGCTGTACAGCCGGGACTCAGGTCCGTATTGACGACTGCGCATCCCATTGCTGGGCGGCTACTCCCCATCGGAGGTTTGCGGATTATACAGTGATTTTAAGATCGCACATCCTCAGATAAGAATCTTCTTATCAAATCGGTTGCGGAAGACTGCTGGCCGTCCGCAATGCGGAGCGGATCATCAGGTATTCGGTGATATTCTCAGCCGTGATGAGGCCCACCAGTTGACCACCGTGCGTGACGGGCAGCGTCTTGCTACCAACCTCCTGCAAACGCATGAGCGCCATTTCGAGCATCTCGTACGAGTCGACTTCGGGCAGATCGCGGCGGATGAAGTCCATAACGGGCGCGGACTGTCCATGTTGGGTAAGCGCCATCATGAACGCATCACGCTCAAGGATGCCTGCCACGCGTCCCGTAACATCCACTACAGGGAAGTCGTGCTGTGAACCCGACAGAATCAAGCCGACCACTTGCGCCAGATTATCGCGCGGCGAGAGCGTTTTGAAATCTGTGAGCATGGCGCGTGTGACAGGGATACCGCTCACAGAGTTCTTCATCTGCACCATGCTGGCTTCCTGTGAAGCGCCAATGTATACGAAGAAGGCGATGAAGAGCAGAAAGGGATTGCTGAACAACCCGATAAAACCCAAAATGAACGCCATGCCCTGACCAATGTTTGCGGCAACCTGCGTCGCACGGACGTAGTCCATGCGCATGGCGAGGATCGCTCGAAGCACGCGTCCACCGTCCATGGGAAAGGCGGGAATGAGATTGAACAACACGAGCGAAATGTTGACCATCATCAGGCGCTCGAGGAAGGAGCCTGAGGCGACGGTCAGGTCTGTAATCGGGACCAGGTTGTTCGTTATGAAAAGATACGCATACAGGACTGCGGCGATCACCACGTTGACGGCGGGTCCCATCAAGGCAACCCACAGTTCCTCGATCGGCTTTTCAGGCATCCGTTCCAAACGAGCCACACCGCCTATCGGATACAGTGTGATGTCGCGTGTCTTGATTCCATACTTGCGGGCGGTCAGCGCGTGACCATACTCGTGCAAAACCACACAGGCAAATAACGCAAGGATGAACAATATGCCGTTTAATACCTCACCCCAATTCTGGTGCTCGACCCAGTGGCTATAACCAACCCAGCCGATGAGCAGGAGGAAGGTGGCGTGCATATACACGTCAATCCCTGCAAAACGTCCAAGTTTCCATTGCCATTTCATTTTCTCAACTCCAATTTCTAGTGAGACCCTGAAGGTCTAAAAAGCCTTCAGGGTCTTGCTGTTTATTACAATGGATATTTTAAAAAACAAACATTAGAAATCTGTTTAAATATCCCTCAAGAACTATCAGAGTTAAACAAAAAAACCCGCATATCATGTGATATGCGGGTTTTTGGCAAAACACTTAACTCTATTTAATGATGCCCAGTTTCTTCCCAGCTTCGCCGATGACATCCATGGCGCGTTCGATCTCGCTCGGCTCATGCGCGGCAGTGACGGTGGCACGCAGGCGGGCAAGCCCTTCGGGCACGGCAGGGGAAACGACCGGCAGGACGAACACATCATTGTGCTGCGCTTCACGTGTCATCGCAAAGGCGGTATTGTCGTCGCCGCACAACACAGGGACGATGGCGGTCTCGGTCAGCATGGTATCGAAGCCCATGCTCTTGAGTCCGTTGATGAACTGTTTGGTGTTCAGGTTCAGTTTTTCGATACGTTCGGGTTCATCCAAAATGACCTTGAAGGCCTCGTTCGCGGCGGCGGCTTGCGCGGGCGGCAACGCGGCGGAAAAGATATAGGCGCGGCTGGCATGACGCAGATAGGTGATGATGTCTTTGTTCGCAGCGACATACCCGCCCACTGACGGGATGGTTTTGCTCAAGGTTCCCATTTTGATGTCAATGGAGCCATACATGTTGAAGTACTCTTCGATGCCTGTACCTTGTTCACCAAGCACACCCACTGAGTGTGCTTCGTCTATCATCAGCCAGGCATCATATTTCTTGCACAAGGCTATCACCTTCGGCAGGTCAATGATATCGCCGTCCATGCTAAAAACAGAGTCGGCAATCACCATTTTGGCGACATCAGCGGGCGCGTTCTTGAGCAGACCTTCGAGGTGTTCCATGTCGTTATGGCGGAAACGGCGGAATTCGGCGCCAGACATCAAACACCCATCCACGATGGAGGCATGGTTCAGTTTGTCCGAGAAGACGTAATCGCCGCGCCCCATCAAGGTGGAGACGACGGTCAGGTTCGTGGCATAGCCAGATGAATAAGTAATGGCGGCTTCGGCGTGTTTGAAATTCGAGATCGTTTCTTCGAGTTCAGTATGGATCGCCAGCGTTCCAGCCAGTGTACGCACACCATTCGTGCCCGTGCCATATTTATCCACGGCGCGTTTTGCAGCTTCGTTGATGCGCGGGTGATTGATCAACCCCAGGTAACTGTAAGAAGCATACATCCCCATTACACGCCCGTTCACGCGCACTTTCATCCCCGGCAGGATCTCCTGCACAGGCTGGTTATAAAAATAGAGATCGTTCTCCTTCAATCCAGAAACGCGATCGGTAAATGCCTTGATGCGGCGTGTTACAGCATCGTCAGCGTTATGAACATCCATGCGAATCCTCCAGGAAAATAGTGGCAACAGTGTAGCAGAGGGATGAAGTTCTGTCTAGTTACATATGCACCGGTTTGCCCGAGCGTGCCGATTCAAGCAAAGCCGTGATCACAGCAACATTCGCACGCGAATCGCCCAATGACACCAGCGAGTCCTTCCCAAGCAGGATCGCGTCGGCCATGTCCTCCACTTCGCCGATATACAGTTCCTGTCCCTTGATGGTGATCGTCTCGGTCTTTTCATCGCGGGTCAGGTAAATTTTTTCATTGATTCCGGGCTTGAACGGATTCGGGATGTTCAACGCTCCGTCGCTCCCGACGATCTCCATGGATGTATGGAATGGGACGACAAAACTGGAATGAAATTGTGCCAGGATATCATCCCTGAACCGCATCTGCCCAACGAACGTCTCATCGATTCCTGTCTCACCTGTTACCTGCCAGCCAAACACTTCAAGCGGTTCCTCCCCGAGGAGGCTCCGCGTGTAGCTGATGGGATAACATCCCACATCCCAAATACTCCCGCCTCCCCGTTCAGGACTCAACCTCACATCCCCGTCGCGGGATATGACAAAACTAAAGGAGCCGCGGACCAGTTTCAATGCTCCGAGTGAGCCGCTCTTCACGATCTCCTGCACCTTCAACGTTTGCGGATGATGGCGATACATGAATGCTTCTGCAACCACGCGTCCATGTTTATGCGCCGCGGCTTTGATCGCCTCCACTTCGGTCACGCTCAGGGCGAGCGGTTTTTCGCACAGTACATGCTTTCCCGCTTCCACAGCCTTGACCGTCCACTCGGCGTGGAGATGATTTGGAAGGGGGTTGTAAATCACGTCAATGTCAGGGTCGGAAAGCAGGGCTTCGTAGGAACCGTAGGAGCGTTCGATCTTCTTCTCTTTTGCATAAGCATCGGCTGTCTCCTGTGAGCGGGAGCCAACCGCCAGAAGGTGATTCCGTTTTGAAACCTGAAGCGGAGGGATCAACGCACGGTTAATACGCGCCGTGGAAAGCAACCCCCAATTCAACACCTTGTTGGTCATTATGACCTGCCTCTCTGATGAATACCATCATTACTACATAAACCTCCGTTATCCTTTGAAGGAAAAGGAGAGTTGGTTGCGACCATTGTGCTTGCTTTGGTAAAGCAATTGATCCGCTCTTTTGAAGAGCGATTGAGGAGTATCTCCGGGCAGGATGGTCGTGGCGCCGCCGGACACAGTGACTGAAAAGGTGTTCTTCCCTGAAATGAGGAAGGATTGCTCAACAAGCATTCGCAATTTGTTCGCAATGGATCGAATTTGGGATTCGTTCACATTCTGCAACAACACAATAAACTCATCCCCGCCCCACCTGCCCAAAAAGTCGATCGGCCGGATATTATTGTTGATCGTATTTGCGACCATCTTCAACACCTGATCCCCCGCATCATGTCCATGATTGTCATTGAGTATCTTGAAATAATCGATGTCAAATAAAAGAAACCCAATATGCGCATCAAACTGCTGGGTTTCAGAAACACCCCCGCTAAGTTTCATTTCAACGAAACGCCGATTTCCTATCCCGGTTAAGAAATCCTGCAAGGCGGCTTCGCTCAGGACCTGGACACGTTCCATTGCATTGAGATAGGCAGAGTTGTCGGTAAAGCTCTCAATTGCCCCCGCGATCTCACCATTGACACCATATAACGGGATCGCGTTCACCACCACCGGGACGCGGTGCCCATCCTTGTGATGCAGATAGACATTCGCCTGCCGAGGTTTTCCATCGCGTATTGTGTAGGCAAGCGGGCACATGGATGTGCAAAGAATCACACCTTCATCATTGATATGCCTGAGAATATTGTCCGAACAACTGTTCCCCATCACCTCCGAGGAGGAAAAACCGCTGATGCGTTCGGAGCCCCTGTTCCAGTAGGTGATCCTGCGTGCCGTATCTACAAAATATACGCCATCATGAAGGTTGTCAAGCACATCCTTGTAGAATTTATCCTTATCATCCATATTCATCAACTCCAGGCAGGTGTCATTGTATTTCCAGAAAAAAACATCCCAGCGGATTAATTCAATAAGGCTGTGACTAATTCTACCGCGCCTTCCCTGCCTGTCTGGAAGGACACGTCGCCGGGTTTATGGATGATATGGCATATCTTTCACGCGGCTAGCAAAACTTACACCCCCGCTTCTCCGCCTCGACGATGGCCTGATCGCTGGACCAGAAGAAATTCTTCTCGCCGATCACTTCCACAAGTCCGCCGCGCTTCATCATATTGCACGCGTTATCATGGACCCCCGCGAACATAAGCGTGCCGCCCTGCTTGTGGAGCCTCTCATGCAATCGGTGGATGGCTTCGATGCCCGCGGTATCAATCAAAGAGACGCCGCGCATGGACAAAATCAGGGCATGTGTGTTCTTCAGGTTTTGGAAGGCTTCATTGAATTGACCCGTCGCCGCGAAGAAAAGCGGACCCGTGAGGAATGCAACTCTTACGTGCTGACATTGGCCTGTGGTTTCGATTCCCTTTTGTTTGAGGCGGTCGACGTCAATTTCCTGAACATCAATGTCAATGCTGGCAATCTTGTTGAGGAAGACTGCACCTGCAAGCACGGAACCGATGAGAATGGCTTGAGTCAAATCCAGGACAATGGTTGCCAGCATGGTGATCGTGAAGGCGATCATGTCGGTCTTGAAGCGTTTGCCGAAGATGAATCTGATTGCGTCCCATTCATTCATGCGGACAGCGGTGACCATCAACACGCCCGCCAACGCCGCCAAAGGGATTCGCCCCATGAACGACGCGAGCAAAAACATCGAAAGCAACATTCCAATCGCGTGGACGATGCTCACCAGACGGGTTTGTCCGCCCGATTTGATCCCCACGCTGGAACGCGCGATCGCCGCTGTGGCAGGGACTCCGCCGAAGAACGGGATGAGCATGTTGCCAATGCCCTGCGCGATCAGTTCCTGATTTGCCTGCAGGCGGATGCCTGTCATGTTGGAACCGACTGCGCCGCACAATAACGATTCGACCGCACCAAGTGCGGTGATGGTCAGAATCGGAGCGATAAAGTCAGCCAGATTCGACCAGGGGACATTGACGAGACTGAGGCGTTCATTGAGGAGAAGAGTCTGAGGGATGGCTCCGATCATGGGAGCAGGCCAGCTCAAGGTCCAGTTGAGAAGCGTGGCAAGGATGATGCCAAGCAGTGAAGCAGGGAAGCGCGTTGTCCATTTTTTCGGCATGAACAGCATCGTCGCAATGACAACGAGTCCGAGAGTCAGTGTCTGGATGTTGGGGGTAAATCCGCCTTGAAAATATCCGAGCAATTTTTGCGCGGCAGTGTCGGTGGCGGAAGTCTTGACCCCGAGGAAGTTGTCAATTTGACCGATGATAATGATGAGCGCGATACCCGATGTGAAGCCGCTGATAACAGGCGCGGGGATGAAGGCAATGAAGCGACCGAGGCGCAGAAGACCGATGAGGAGCAGGAGCGCGCCCGAAAGCAAGCCCGCGACCCAAATGCCTTCAAGACCGTAACGATGTACAAGCACGATCAGCACCGCGGACATTGCACCTGTGGGGCCGCTAATTTGAAAGGGCGCGCCGGTGAGTGCACCCATGATGAAGCCTGCGAGAATGGCAGTGACCAGCCCCGCCGCGGCGGACGCGCCCGAGGAAACCCCGAACGCCAGCGCCAGCGGAAGCGCGACCGCGGCAACCGTGAGACCTGCTAATAAATCTTGCTGGAATTTAGCAAGCGAATACCCAGTAAACTCGTCCTTGTAGAGGCGAGTGAGTGAACGACGTGGCATGTTTTGTTTTCTCCGAAACAGATAAATTCACAAAGGCTCACTGCTCCCCCAAGGCGTCCTTTGTGTCAAATCGGGTGGGATTTTATCATAAAGGAATTCCTATGTTTAGCTTTTCCAAGATAAATGGGTATAATAAAAACAGCAAGTGGAAACATCAAACATACGAGTTCCACTTCTTTTCATACAACTCTTCAATATGGCTACACCAATCAAACCACGATTCCCTAACTTGGGTTACTTTATAAAATACAGGTTTTGGGAAGATGCCATCCGATTACTGAAATACCAGCTCAACATGAGGCTGAAAAACAGGCATTTCAATACTCCAAGCCTTTTTTACCGCGACAATCTATTCTACGGATTAAAGAGAGGGTATTGGGTCATTCCCTACACAATGCCTAAAGCCAACCCGGGGTTAAGAAAATATAGGAAAGGGAAATAAATTCGATGGATGCAAAAAAATATCTTTTTGTCATCAATGATGCGCCCTATGGGAACGAGCGCCCCTACAATGCCCTGCGTCATGCCATGAATTTGGCCAAGCGCGAGAACGTGCAGGTAAAAGTATTTCTGGTCGCTGATGCGGTCTTTTGCGCCCGCGGAGGGCAGAAAACGCCGGAAGGCTATTACAATATCGAACGCATGGTCAGGTCATTGGCGAAGCGCGGTCAAGTTGCCACCTGAGGGACGTGCTGTGACGCCCGAGGTCTCGGGTTGGACGATTTGATAGAAGGGGTCGAAATGGGCAATATGGATTTATTGGGTGATTGGACGATTGAAGTAGATAAAGTGATCGTGTACTAGGATAAAGGCATTGCAAAAAAGTGACAGTCCATGCGACTGGAGGAGGGTTTGAATCTCGTCTGCTCACTGGAGAGGCAGATCAACCAGTGGACGAGGAGATCGACAAACGGGTGTACCCCTTTAGGGATTGACGGAGGAAGGGATCAAGGTCATTGAAGGAAAAGAATGGCCATGTGGAGGTTATTTCCATCATTGAAGACTGCTTCAACAGGGATAATAACGAAAGAGGAAATCAGGATACCGGAGGTGAAAGTTGAATATGGAACGGTCACAAAAAAATTTCCGGAAACACAAAATCCTGCCCAGCGTGATTTCGTCCCTGATTGGGGCTTTAGCCCTGAGTTTATTTTCCGTCCTCCAAAAGTTGATCCTGTCTGAGGCACCATTAATATTTCAACCTAAAAGTTACCTTGTACCAGTGCTGTATGGGGGAATGACAGGGTTCATATTGGGACTGTGGTACTCCCGCCTGAAACAAAAAGAGATTGAATTGCTGGATGCATATAATGCCACGCTAAAAGGATGGGCAAAAGCAGTTGAAATTCGGGACAAGTATACGCAGGATCACACAGACCGCGTGGTCTTTCTAATGGAAAAACTATCGCGCGCAATGGGGGTGCCCGAAAAAGATTTGGTGCATATGCTGCGAGGTGCATTACTGCATGATATTGGCAAGATCGGTGTGCCTGATGCGATCCTAAGCAAACCCGGCGCATTGACAGATGAGGAAAGGGAGATCATGCAGCAACATCCTTCTCAGGCAAGAGAGATGCTCGCGGCAGTACAATTTCTGGGCCCGGCAATGGAGATACCCTGTTGCCATCATGAGTGCTGGGATGGCAGTGGTTATCCCAATGGCTTCAAAGGCGAAGAAATCCCTCTATCGGCGCGCATTTTCGCTGTAATCGATGTCTGGGATGCGTTGACCAGCGACCGTCCTTATCGAAAGGCATGGCCGACAAAAGATGCAATTGCATACATAGAGCAGAATGCAGGAAAGCTGTTTGACCCAGATGTAGTGAAGGCTTTCCTGGCAAACGTCCATCAACTGCTTTAGCATTACAACAAAACCGATGGCGAACATCTGCGGATTTTTTGATACACACATAGCATGTACACCCGAAAATTATCTCACCTACGCCGACAATGACCCCGGCAAATGGAACGATGTACCCAGTGATGGAAGAGGAAGGTATATCTGCGAGTTTGATAACCAAGATGAAAGTAATACCCTCCCCGCTCACATCATCTATCCACACATGAACAACCTTAGAACTGTCTCCCAGATCATCGAACCACAAACAGCCATCGAAGGCGCGGGCGTGCGTCTGCTCCGCTCCATCGCGCCCAAGGCCAGCAACCAATTCGACCCCTTCCTGCTCTTCGACCACTTCGCCTTCAACGACCCGCTCGAAGGTCCCATTCGCGGCTTCCCCTACCACCCGCACCGCGGCATCGAAACCGTCACCTACATGCTCGAAGGCTCCACTGCCCACCGCGACAGCCTCGGCAACGAAGGCACCATCGGTCCCGGCGACGTGCAATGGATGAGTTCAGGCCGCGGCATTCTTCATGAAGAAATGCCCCGCCGTGGTCCAGACGGAAACATCTACGGCTTCCAACTCTGGGTCAATCTGCCCTCACACCTCAAAATGTCCGAGCCGCGCTATCAGGAAGTGACCGCCGCCACGATCCCCACCTACGAAAAGGATGGAGTTCGAATCCGCGTCGTCGCAGGGACAGTGGATGAAGTTACCGGCCCCGTCACCGACATTGCCGCCTCGCCTCTTTACATGGACGTGGAACTCACTCCCGGCCTCGAATGGCAGTTCCCCATCCCAGGCGGGCACACTCTCATCACGTACGTCTTCGAAGGTGAGGGCGTCTTCTCAGGTCAAACCATTGGCGCTGTGAAAATGGTCAAATATGCAGATGGCGACCACATCATCGTCAAGACCGAGAACAATTCTGTCCGCTTTATGCTCATGGCAGGCGCACCATTCAAAGAGCCCATCGTACCATATGGTCCGTTTGTCATGAACACCATCGAAGAGATCCAACAAACGCTGACAGAACTCCGTAACGGGACATTTATAAAATAAGGAAATGGACATCACGGTTCTGCAAGACTTGTGATGTCTTTTTTATATGACCCAAATCATCTACGGCGACCGCATCGCCAAACAAGGTAAAATCAGACTTGGTTGTTCCGCTGCAATTTTTGACGAACAGGAACGCGTCCTGCTTACCAAGCGCCGCGATAACAGTCAATGGTGCCTGCCCTCCGGCGGCGTGGAGCCGGGTGAGTCGGTGGCTGAGGCATGTGAAAGGGAAGTTTTCGAGGAAACAGGTTTGAGCGTAAGGGTGAAGCGTTTCGTCGGCGTGTACAGTCATCCCGATCAATTGACCGTCTACTCCGAAACGGACAAATTCCAGATCATTGCCTTACATTTCGAAGCAGAGGTCATGGGCGGTGAATTAGGCTTGAGCGACGAAACATCCGATGTTGGCTATTTCACCATGAAAGAAATCGAGGGATTGGAAATGCTCGGCAGGCACAAGGAACGCATCATTGACACACTCTCAAATCAAAAAGAGGCTTTTGTTCGGTGACACCTGCGCCACCAGCCTCTCCGCCGACGCGAAGGGCAAGAGCTTCCACAAGGTTTTAAATTTTCACCCACCACACCCCGGTGCACTCAGGCAGAACCACCCACTGATTAACCTTCACCTTATCGCCTAGCTCATCACCGAAGAAAAAGCGGGACAACTCCTCTGCCTCCTCAATGGACGCAAATTGATAATCCGTACGGATCCATTTGTTCTGGAATCCCGCTGAGTCAAGCCAGGGATAAAAATCCATGAGATGTTCCAACTTTATAGGCGACTCATTCCCCGTGCCCAACGATTCAAACAGGACAATGAAACTGCCCGGTCTCAAGACTCGTTTCATTTCGCCCAACCATTTTTCCAACTCAGCGCGCCACGTTCCGGGATTCCATACCGCGAGATAACTTACACTCCAGCCTGAGACAACCAGATCGGCGGAATTATCTGCCACAGGCAGTTGACGATGGTCTGCTACATCCACTTTCCAGTTGGAGAGTCCACTCCCCGCAAAACGAGAGTGGCATACCCGCAACATCTCCTCTGAAACATCGAACGCCCGCATGGACTTTACACGCGGCGCAAGCATTACAGCCAATCGTCCTGTCCCTGCGCCGATATCAAACACATCCAAACCATCAGGGTTGATGATTTCCTCCAGCGCTTTCATAATATTATCCTGATGATCTTCGCGCGAGATCAGGGCTTCGTAGCGGTCACCGTCATTTTGATAGACTTTTCTTTGGCGCTCAGACATAATCATCCAAAATATGTCGTCATGATGACTGTCAGGGGTTCATTTGCTTTCATTTTGTAAACCAACTCTTGCCCACACCAGAGAGGAAAACATAAAGAGCAATATTGCTACAAGGACAAGATTATCATACTGATTAAACGGGAAGGCATTTACAAATTCGCCGGTTAACGGATAAATACCCAGCAAAACGACAATCCAGCACAAAATGGAAATCGTCAAAAAACGACCCACCTGCAATCGTCGTGTCGCAATATAGACGATAATTGCCGTAAAGACCGACGTTGCAAGCATAAGTGCTTTCGAGTTTTCGAAATACGGACCCAGCATCATAAGGACAAGTGCATGCAACCAAAAGATCGCTTGAATCAAGGCCATATCGTGCAAGCCAAATGAAATTTTGGAGATTATGAGCATCAAAATAATGACGGCCATCAGAAACAGAATGGAACGTGGAACAAATCTTAGCATCTTTAAAAATAGGTCAAGCGGGGCGTACGGCTCCGTTCTTTGGATGTAACTCATTCCGACGACGGGGGCGACAACGGTATGATCGATGGAAACTTCCAACACGAGCGTGCCGTCCGGCAATGTTTTTGTGCTCTGACGGATCGACTCCCCGCCCGGATTGACCAAAACAAACATGTCTGCATCGTCAGAAGAAATGGACAGGTTGAAATCCTTAATCTCCCGCGCCTGAGGGACAACAAACTGATATGTATCCATCCCCCGGGCGGAATAGGAAACGGAAACGGTCACCAATTGATTTGGCTCCATATGCATCATCCACTGCAGACCAATCCCGTTTGCCTGTAAACCATCAATATCCCGGCCGTCCATTTGAACGCGAATATCCTCGAAATATATCTCAGACGATGCGAGTGGAAACAGGAATTCTGTTTCCACTGCCACATTTGATTGGTTAACCACATCATAAAGATAATGCGCGTTCACAAGGTAGGTATTGAACTCGTCTGCATTCTTTTTCCTCCCAGAGATCATTTCCACCTGTCCACGAAAACGGACAATGCTGTTCTGGGGAACGGATTGCCGTATTTGCATTGTTTGATAAAGCACCGGGAGGGATGGATCGGTCACTGGTAACGTTGCGAGAATGCTTGTTTCGACATAATGGCTTGACTGCAAGTCCAATTGAGTGATCGCACCTCCCCATGTCCTTAAGGCATTTTTCCATTTTGACCAGCTGATGCTCCCACGCGATGTGAAAGATTGATGCATGGTATTAAATGATTCGATATTACTTCTCAAAAAAATGTACCCCCCAAGGGTCAAACCCAGGAAAGTCAGTGAGTATGCCGATGAGTAAATGATGCTCCTTGCCCATCCAATTTGAACGATCTGCCTTCCATAGTATCCCCCAAGCAACAATGCCGCGATCATGGAAAACAATAAACCCATTGGCTCGTTGCCGAAAAACAATACCATGCGAATGGGATTAGAATCGGTCACAATGATCGTATTTCAAATCAATTACGCACTTTTTACATCACGGCGATGGATTGATAGAATGACAAGATACAGGATTAATCCCACCTGAACCATGATATTGAAGGCGTTTTGCTGTTCCAGGGATGGAAGCAATCCAGAAAGCGGATAAGCTACCGTAAAGAACACCACCAATCCATAGATCAAGCGTCTTAATGCGCGGGACGCCAACCGACGAAACAGAAAATAAGTCAGCAAAAGCACAAGCCCGGTTCCCGCCAACAGCGAACCCCAAAAGCCAAAGAAATAATCGCTCACACCCGCCATGACAAGGAACAAAGTGCTGTACGCCGCAGAAAGCAGGGATAGATCCACAAACTGAATCTTTTCACCCCAAATCAGCATTGTCAATGCCAGCATGGCGCCCAACAGGGTTAATGCATAGGGCGCAACGACGAGCACACGCAGAACCTGAGCACCAGGCTGTTCCGGTTGCGGCAGGGATACGCCCATTCCAGCGATCGTGATGGCGCGATCCAATTTCCACGTCAGGATGGATCCTTCTCCGTCACTCGTTGGCTGAATATCCGTCGGAGTAATGACCCGATCCGGGTAATTCAACAGGGACACGGGCAATCGGTCAATGGTTAAGATCAATTGAAAGTTCCTGATTTCCCGTTGTACCGGAATTTGGTAGTAAAAATAATCCATGCCGCGAGAGGAGTATCGAATGACAATTTCGCTTTTTTGGTGCGGCTTCATTTTCCTGGTCCATGAAACCAGATCAGTGGAAAACCTCAAATCCGAACTCAAATCCTGACCATCCATCTCGACAACAAAGTTCTCGAACAGTGTCTGCCCGCTGGATAATGGAAAACTAAATTCTGCATCTGTTTCAAAAACCGAGTCGTTTTGAACGTCGTAGTGAAAGGTGGTGTCAAGAACGTATCCACTATACAAGGCATAACCTTTTTCCCGTTCACTCAGGTTCATCTTAACATCCCCCACAAAACCGGTTATGCTGTTCTGAGGAATTTCCTGAATTTGAGTCACTGTGCGATAAACAGGAGGCTGAGTGGGGTCTTCCCTGGGCAGTTCCTCCCGGACTTCAACAGGGTGGGAGTGTTTAATCGTCAATTCAATCTGGCTATGGGGACGCCCCCAAATTGACCAGGCGCTTTCACGGCTAATATCGCTGAGGCTTCCATGGGTTGAATAAAACGTCGCAACAGTATCGTTCAATACTGAACGAAACGCCCAAAGCAAGCCCAGAAAAAGGACTGCACCTGTAGCCGCCTCAATAACCTGTCGAAACCAGGGCCAGAACGAATTCTTATTTTGGGTGTCGACATTAAACGCAGAACCAAAAAGAACCACAGCCGTTATAATCATCAACAGACTGACAGCCGGTTCAACATTCATCCATTCGAAGATACGTGCCAGAAAATCAACCATATCGTACATCCATCATAAAATTAGTCTTTAATTATTTTACACCCAAACCCATGAATCCTCCCATTCTCTCCCCCTCCGCACAAAAGATACAGGATCTGCTGAATTCTCTTGGTTACAACTATACAGTGATCGAACACACCGAGTCCACGCGCACGGCGCAGGAAGCCGCAGACCGCGCCGGCTGTGAACTCGGTCAGATTGTGAAATCTTTGGTCTTCAAAGGCAAGGCGACAAACAAACCCGTTCTTGTTTTGACCAGCGGCGCAAATCGCGTGGATGAAAAACGCATCAGCGAATATGCAGGAGAAGCCATCGGGAGGGCGGACGCCGATTTTGTAAGAGCAGTGACCGGCTACGCGATCGGAGGCGTGCCACCCATCGGCCATGTTCAAAAAATGGAAACGTATCTCGATGAGGATTTTCTGAAGTACAAAACCATCTGGGCCGCGGCAGGGACTCCCAACGCGATCTTTGAGTTGAACACAGATGATCTTCAAAAAATGGCGGGCGGAAAAATCGTCAGAGTGAAATGAACGATATCCATAATTATCTTTTCTATCATGAGAAACTGTCGAGCAGTGGAATGCCAACCGCCGAACAAATAAAGTCGGTTGCAGAGGCGGGCGTGGAACTGGTGATCAATCTCGCGCCGCACGATGTGTCGAATGCAATACCAAATGAAACCGAACTTGTCGAATCACTGGGTATGCAATATATCAACATCCCTGTTGACTGGAATACGCCGACAAAAGACGGGTTGAGTGTTTTCATGGATGCGCTGGACGCCAACAAGGGCAAGAAAATCCATGTGCATTGTGAAGCCAATTTTCGAGCCAGTGCGTTTATTACGCTGTATCGGATTTTGAGACTGGATTGGAAACCTGAAGAAGCATTCGGGGTGATGCACACGATCTGGGATGAAGACACGTATCCCGTTTGGAAGCTGTTTATCGAGGATGCAATACAGAGAGGCAAAAATGGTGAATGACAATTTTGAAGCCCTGACCGGTCAGGGCTTTTTATTTGCAATCAGACAACCTTTGTCGTAAAATCCTTTCAACCCAACCAAAGGAGATTTAATGGCTGCGACAGTTAAACCCGAATCCCGTGCGCTGACCGAGGAGGCGGACTTCCTGCAAATCAAATCCATTGACCATGTTCACTTTTACGTGGGCAATGCCAAACATGCCATGTATTACTGGTGGAAGGCATTTGGTTTCAAACCCGTCGCTTACTCAGGGCTTGAAACTGGCAACCGCGACTTTGCTTCGTACGTTCTTGAATCGGGGCAGGCGCGGTTTGTTGTTTCCGCGCCCTATTCTCCATCCAGCCCGCTCGCGTCGCATCACCTAGTGCACGGCGACGGAGTCAAGGTTATTGCGCTGGGCGTGGACGACGTGGAAAAAGCATGGAAAGAGACAACCTCACGCGGCGGCAAATCTGCGTGGTCGCCGCGCGAAGAGAAGGATGACCACGGCATTTACCGCACATCCGCGATTTACACGTACGGCGAAACATTGCATGTCTTTGTTGATCGTGACGATTACAAGGGTGTCTTTGCTCCCAC
>DATIUT010000143.1:0-11166 GCA_035466615.1 Anaerolineales bacterium
CCGGCAGAACATGGATCCATATCGTCACGACGTTTTCGTCTGTGACGGAGCGGGGAACTGCCCAATGGCAGGTGAAATTCGTCCAGCCGTACGACCCGCTGGACACGCCGGTACCATAGTGGTTCCACCCGGTGTTTGAACAGCCACAAAAGCGATGCGAGTGGCGTATCGAAACCACAGGTAGCATCGGATAGTTTCTGATTGTGGTGTACATGTATTCCGTTCCAAATTGACCATAAAGTCGAGACCAATAATCGCAGTCTTCATCAGGATTCACAGAAATCATTGAATCCCGCCATCGGATTTATAATTGAATGACGAATACAGAGGGTGCGTCGCATACTGCATGACGGAATAAATCCGATCGGAGGATTTCGTAAATAGAGAAAACGAATCTCCACCGGCTGGTGCGACGCACTTGGTCAAGACAAGTATAAAAATTACACAGGAGGCGCAATGAGCAAGGAAAACAACGAAGCAGTCATTTTGAGCGCGGCACGCACGCCGATTGGAAAATTTCAAGGGGCGCTGGCGAGTCTCCCAGCCGTGCAACTTGGGGCAGTCGCGGTCAAAGCCGCAGTGGAGCGGGCGGGCATCAACGCGGAAGAGATCGAAGAAGTGATCATGGGGAATGTTGTTCAGGCTGGGGAGGGACAGGCTCCGGCGCGTCAATCGAGCATCCATGCTGGTGTCCCGGCAACGGTCGGCGCGAGCACGATCAACAAGGTCTGCGGCTCAGGCCTCAAAGCCGCGATGATATCGGCGCAAGCCGTCCGTGCGGGGGATGCTGATCTGTTTGTGGCAGGCGGATTTGAGTCCATGAGCCGGGCGCCGTATCTCGTCTCTGGCCGATCGGGCGAGTTGAAGTTCGGCAACCAGACGCTGACCGATGCACTGCTCAACGATGGCTTGTGGGATCCGTTCGAAAACTGGGGGATGGGCAACGCGGCTGAATTCATCGCAGATGAATACGAGGTCACGCGCGAGGCAATGGACCAGTTTGCGCTTCGCTCTCACGAGAAGGCTGTCGCGGCTCAAGAAGCAGGGAAGTTCAACGCCGAGATCGTTCCCGTCCAAATCGCAGGGCGTAAAGGCGCGGTCACAGTGGTGGATACGGACGAAGGTCCAAGAAAAGATTCGACCCTAGAAGCGTTATCCAAACTCAAGCCTGCCTTCAAAGCCGATGGCAAGGTGACACCGGGAAATGCCTCCCAGATGAACGACGGCGGCGCGGCGGTGGTGATTTCGTCGCGCGCATACGCCGGGAAAAATAAATTGAAGCCGATGGCAAGGATCGTGGGATATGCACAAGCCGCGGTCGAACCGAAATATTTATTTGCCGCGCCCGCGTATGCGATGCCCAAGTTGTTGAAGAAAATCGGATGGACGCTCGCCGATGTGGACCTGATCGAACTCAATGAGGCTTTTGCTTCGCAAGTACTTGCGGACGGTTATGCGCTTGCCAACGAGGGCTGGGACTGGGACAAGGTCAACGTGAACGGCGGCGCGATCGCATTGGGACATCCGCTTGGTGCCAGCGGCGTGCGCGTGCTGACAACGTTATTGTATGCACTGCAAGATCGCGGACTAAAGCGCGGCATCGCGTCGCTGTGCCTGGGCGGCGGTGAAGCGGTGGCGATGGCTGTAGAGATGGAATAGAAATTCGATGCTCGATATTCGGGGTTGTATTAACGAATACCGAGCATCATTTTACAGGAGAAGGCATGGACGTCAAAGAAAGAAATGAAAAGATCGAACTATACGGCAAGGGTTTCAACATGCTCGTCGAAGTGCTCAAGGATATCCCGCGCGAGATGTGGCAGTTCAAGCCCGCGCCGGCAGAATGGAGCATTCACGAAGTCATCCTTCATCTGGCGGACTCGGAATCCAATGCGGCGTTACGCGCCCGCATGTTGATCGTCGAGCCGGGTGGTACGTTGATGGCATACGATCAGGATGCATGGGCGGCCACATTGAAGTATCACGATCAGGATCTTCAGGATGCATTGGATACTGTCCGTCTCGTGCGCAAGACAACCTGCGAATTACTGAAGAGGCAACCTGATGAAGTCTTTGAACACATCGTCATGCACCCCGAATACAGGGAACCATACATGTTCGACAACTGGCTGAATATTTATTCCGCACACATCCCGGGGCATATTGAGCAGATCATGAACAACTATAAGATCTGGAAGGATCGACCCGCATAACATCATACCCACCGTCCCCGGCACTTGTACCTGAGATAAGCATTGCGAAGTTTTTTTGATAAATTAGCCAGCCAACGAGCAGAGTGCTCAACCGGGTTGCAAGCCTTTAAGACAGTCACCTCTCGCTTCAGGAGTTCTACTTTGGACAGATTTCGATTTATTACCTTGTTCTTTCTCCTCTTGATTCCATCCGGCTGTGCCATGCCCGATCTTTCCACGGCGATTCCCACACAGACGTTAACTGACACACCGCAACCTTCCGCCACACCGCTTCCGACAAATACGCTTGAACCGACCATCACCTTCACATCTGAGCCAACCTTGTCTCCAACGATCATGCCCACCATCGAGCCAATGACCGCCATTGCCAACACGTCGGTCACGTTGCGTTCCGAGCCGCGCCGGGGGAGTGATAATGTGGGCGGAGTTTATGGCAACCAATCGGTGAAGGTCATCGCGCGCAACGATGCTGCCACATGGTTCTATATCGTCGCGCCGGATGTTCCCGGTGGCATGGCCTGGGTGTTGGCAAGCGCTTTTACCCTGCAAGGTGACATGACCCGTCTGCCCATCGCCATTTACCCGGAAGATTCGACAACGCCTCTATTCCTGCCGCCGATCCTGCACTCCATCCCCGGTACTCCTCTGCCGCTCAATCCGCCTGCTCCCGGCGCCAAAACTGCGACCGTGAGCCAGATGGCAAAGGTACGCGTGGGACCAGGCGTGGGATATATGGAATTGGGTTTGTTGAACCCAGGTACAGTGATCGTATTGACGGGGCGCACGGACGGCAATGCCTGGGTCCAGATCGAATATCCGTCCGGGTTGGATGGCCGGGGATGGGTATTGCAGGAACTGATCAAGTTCGAGGGAGAATACGCCGGGTTGCCATTCTATAATCTCCTCGCCACGCCTGTAGACAAGCCAGGGAGCGCGCCGGCCGAATCAAGCGCCACTGATATCCCATCCGCGACAGAGGCCCCAATTGATATTCCCGTCGCGTCCACTCCCACCGCAGACACGCCTTACGGCCTGACCCTGGCACAAATCAACGCGCGCTCCGGACCTGCTTCCAGCCATCAGTCCTATGGCTTGATCGAAGCCAACGAGCGCGTGAACCTGCTCGGACAAACTTTGAATGGTTTGTGGTATCAGATCGAATACCCGGCCATCCCTGCAGGGGTGGCGTGGGTTTCATCCCAGTACGTAAAAGTAACAAGTGATATCAGAAACCTGCCATACTTTGATAATGACGGCAGTCCGCTTCCCAAGCCATGACAGGCCTGTAAATAGATATTATTCGGAAGCGCAAGATATTAAGGAGGCACAATGACCATCAAACACATCTTTGTAATTGGAGCCGGGACCATGGGTAACGGCATCACGCAGGTCGCGGCGACATCGGGCTATCAGGTCACCTGCATGGACGTGGTACCCGCCGCGCTGGAAAAAGCCAAAGCGACGATTGCCAAGTCCACGAGCAAGTTGCTCGAAAAAGGGACGATCACAACAGGGCAAAAAGCCAACGCAGACGCGATTCAATATGTGGGGAACATGGACACGATGAAAGACGCGGACTTTGTCATCGAAGCCGCGACCGAAAACCCCGAACTCAAATTCAAGATCTTCAAAGACATGGATGCCAATGCGCGCGAAGGTGTCATCCTTGCGACAAACACATCGTCCATTTCGATCACGAAAATCGCCGCACAGACCAGTCGTCCCGATAGAGTAATCGGGATGCACTTCATGAATCCCGTGCCATTGATGAAACTCGTCGAAATCATCAAAGGACTCGCCACCAGCGAGGAGACTCTTGCCGCCACGCTCGAATTGTGCAAAGTCATGGGCAAGGAATCAGTCCAGGCCAACGACTCGCCCGGCTTTATCTCCAACCGCATTTTGTGCCCGATGATCAATGAAGCGGTCTTTGCGCTTCAGGAGGGAGTCGGCACAAAGGAAGCTATTGACGCAGTGATGAAACTCGGCATGAATCATCCGATGGGACCTCTCACACTGGCAGACTTGATCGGGCTGGATGTGGTGTTATTCATCATGGAAGTGTTGCAACGCGACCTCGGCGAAGACAAATACCGTCCCGCGCCGTTGCTGCGGAAGATGGTGGACGCGGGATATTTGGGAAGGAAGAGCGGGAGAGGCTTTTACAGCTATTAGCCGGGGTAAAATTCAATCCATCGAGCGACCCCTTTCGTCTACCCGCGTCATGAGCATCCACATCCCTCCAAGGGGAAGGATTGAAGGTCAGACGTTGTGCCAGATGATTATTTCCGTTGCGAGAAAAACAAATTCTTCCTTCGTTCTTCAGGATTTCCCCACGACCAAGCCTGCATTCAAGCATAAAAGAAAATCGAAGAAGCCCTGAAATCGGATACACCTGCACCAAAAGGAGTACAGTATATGCTTCACCCATACTCTTCCCACCAACCCAACACCTTCTCCTTCCTGGGAGAGACGCCCCGACAGGTGCGGTAAGGGTTAGAAAGGCAGAGATAAATGGCAACACCTTCCATTCTCCTCGGTCCAATCGTCGGCGGGCTGAGTCACAACAGCGCCAACATTTGGGCACGCGCCGATGCATCGTCCACGTTGCATGTGTGGCTGGCCACCCGTGCAGACACAAAAGACGCAAAACATGCCGGTGAAACAGATTTATTCTCCAACGACGGTTTTGCGGGTATTGTCCCCATCACAAAACTCAGGCCGGAAACCAGATACTATTACGCGGTCAGCTTGCGCAAAACAAAACCGGCGCGCACAAAATTCCACAATTTCACCACATTCCCCAAACCGTCGGCGCGGCATTCATTCTCTTTCGTCTTCGGGTCGTGTTACCTGCCCAACGGCGAAAATGAAAGCCAGACTTTTGAGGAAATATACAAACACATCAGTCTGGATCAGTTGCGTTTCGGACTTTTTGTTGGCGACCAGATCTACGCGGACGACGCCAGGAGGAACGGTCTCGGCAAAATAGCCGTCACACTCGAAGACTATCGGTCAGTCTACGCCCATGCCTGGTCTCGCCCCTCCGTCCACAAACTGCTTCCAAGCCTGCCCGCCTTTATGATCCTCGACGATCACGAAGTGGACAATGACTGGCGCTTCAACGACCTTGAACGCAACAGTCCATACATTCCGTTTCACGTCCGGTTACTCAGGCAAATCACCGGGGCTCCTGCCGAACAATGCAGCCTCTCCATGGAGCGGGTACGCGCGGCGCTCAAGGCCTACCAGGAACACCAGGCCATTCATGCGCCCAATATGTTAATGCCGATTCAGGCTGATGCACAGGGAAGATTCCTCTTCCAACGCGGCGATGAAGGTACGTTTGCATAT
The DNA here is from genome assembly GCA_035466615.1 of Anaerolineales bacterium. GTDB lineage: Bacteria > Chloroflexota > Anaerolineae > Anaerolineales > Villigracilaceae > Defluviilinea. The sequence goes on from DATIUT010000143.1 coordinate 5,568, forward strand.
ACTTTCGTTTTTGGCAGCGCGGCGTTCTTTGTGCTCGATACCAGGACCCGGCGGGTGAAAAAGGAAAGGAACATCCTGCTCGGAGAGGCGCAATGGCAGCAACTGGAGGAATGGCTCCTGAGCGTCAAGGACAAGTACCCGGTCAAATTCCTGATCTCGTCCGGGACGATCATGTATCCCTTCTGGCTGGATGTGGCCGGGGACAGGTGGGCAGGCTTTCGGCCCGAAAGAGAACGGCTTTTCAAATTCCTGGCGGAAAACGAGATTGAAGGAGTCCATATCCTGGCCGGCGACCTGCACTCCGCGCACTGCGTCTCCGCCGAGATCAAATGCCCCAGCGGACGCCGCATCCCCATCTGGGAATTTTGCTCCTCTCCGTTCGAGCAAGCCACAAATGTCATCAGCTTCACTTATTTCCCCATTATTTCAAAATGGATCCGCAACCAGAAAAAACTGTTCCGCCAGAGAGGCCACAACTTTGGCATCGTTCATGTGGACTTCGACGGACCAACTCCGCGCGTCACCTTCACCCTGCATTACAATGACGGAGGCTGGAAAACCCGCCCGGCCATAATTACATCGAATTCCAGCAACAGTTAAGAATATGTCCAACACCCCTCTCCCCATCATTGAAGCGCGTGGGACGCATCGCGAAGTCGGCCGCCAGATCGGCAAACAATGCAGGGAACGGATCCAAAAAATGTTTTCAGGTCTGCGCAACGAACTGCCTCCCGGTGTCACATGGGAGGCCATGCTCAACCAGAGCAGGGTCTATCTCGCGCACAGTCGCGCAGTCTATCCGCAGTACATCGATGAGCTCGAAGGCATCGCCGAAGGGGCAGATGTGTCTTTTGACGAGGTGTTTCTGACCATGTGCGAAGAACTTTGGGAAAGTTTCGCGTGGCACGGTTGCACCGACATGGCCGCGCGCGGCAAAGCCACTGCCGACGGCACCACCTTGATTGCCCACACGAACGATCTCCTGCCGAAAACGGAATCGATGCTGGTCATCCTCAAGGTCCAGGCGGGAAGCGAGCCGGAGTACATCGGCGTTTCGGTGGGTGGAATCGGCATCAGTGCAGGATATAACGCAGCGAAGATCAGTCTGACCGGCAACCAACTCGATAGCAACGACGTCCGTCCCGGCGTGCCGCGTCTGCTTGTGGTGCGCGCCATTCTGGGATCACGCAATTTGAGCGAAGCCATGTCACATTGCCTGCTCGCGAATCGTGCCTCCAGTTACAACAACGTTCTTGCGGACGGGAGCGGCGAGGTCTATTCGATGGAGGGTTCGGCGACTGACCTAGAAGCGATCTATATCGCGGACGATGTGATGGCGCATGCCAATCATTATGTTGCCCCGTCCATGCGACGCTTCGAACGGGACCGGTCATCGCTTGCCAACTCAATCATTCGCCACAACCGGGCCGACTACCTGCTCCGCCAGAATTACGGAAAACTAACCCCCGAACTTTTCCGCACCCTTTTGGCAGACCACGCCGGGTATCCCACATCCATTTGCAAGCATGGCATTGAGACCCAGACCGTCTTCAGTATCATTGTCCAGGTCGAACACCTGCGCGCATGGATCGGCCGCGGTCATGCCTGCGAGTCGGAGTATACTGAATATCAACTCGAACCGTATCAACGCGACGGGAATAAATTCGTGTGATCACTCGTGTTATCAACATGCACAGAATCAAATACCTCGCGTTGCTGATATTTTCAGGAATGTCAATGCTAACGGCTTGCCAGACTGTGAATGCTCCGGCTGTTGAATCAACTGCGTCAGACAGTGACGTCCCTTCGCCTCTTCCAACCCTCACCCTGACTCCACAACCCACGCCGACACTTTCGCCTGAACCTGCCTTCACGCCCATCCCATCCCTGCCCCCCACTGAAACGCCGCGGCCAGATATTGCTCCAATTCTCCCTCATACGGATGTCAATTTAATTTATCATGGCGACAGAGACAAGCCCTATGTCGCTTTGACATTCGATCTGTGTCAAAAGCCTGAGTTGCCTTCCTGGTTCGATCAAGGCATCGTGGACGTACTGACCCAATACAACGTACCCGCAACCTTCTTCATGGGCGGCGATTGGATGCGGACTCACATGGATGAGACGCTTCAACTCGCGTCAAACCCATACTTTGAACTGGGCAATCATTCCTGGAGTCATCCCGACCTCCCTGGCTTGAGTGAAGAGACGATCAGCAGTGAGATCGTCAAAACGCAGAACCTGTTGTATCAACTCACGGGCAGGCAAAGTAAACTCTTCCGTTTGCCATCAGGGAAATACGACGACTTGACGTTGATAGTCATCGCCTGGCACGGACTGCATGCCATCCAATGGGATGTGGAGACCGGCGATCCCGATCCAACAATTGACGCAGAGCGAATGAATTGGGCGGTGCAGAAACGCGTGCAAAATGGATCAATCATCATCATGCACGCCAATGGTCGCGGCTGGCACACAGCGGAGGCGCTACCGCAAATGATCGAATACCTGCGCGGGCAGGGATATGTTCTGGTCACAGTTTCTCAGCTGATCGGGTTGGAACCACCACCCTAAAGTTTATGCAACAAAATGCGCAAAGACACATCACATTGTCATCCAATAAAAACTCTCTGGTCACCCACACTTTGAGTACGATTATGTCTCTACTCAGGACAACATGATAATTGCGAGGCTCCATGACAGACATCCAATCCCTATTCCCCAAAACTTACGAAGCATCCCGTGAACGTTTTCGCAGCAAGCTACCTGGCGTTCAAGCCATGTGGCCGAAGGCAAAGTTATTCCAACACAGGCTCTCTGGCAACGAAGACCTGACCATTGACTGGATCTACTCCGAAGCGCTCGAAAACAATGATAAAGTCCTGCTCTTTACCACCGGCGAGCACGGCGTGGAAGGCTATGTCGGCTCGGCAATGATGCAACTTTTTATCGAGAAACACATGCCCAAACTGAACCCGCGCACGACGGGCATCTTGTTCGTCCATGCGATCAACCCATGGGGGATGAAGCATCACCGCCGCGGCAACAGGGACAATATTGACCTCAACCGTACTTTCCTCTGGAACGTGGGTCATGACCCGGATTTCAATCCCGATTACGACAAGATACGCAGGTTCCTAAATCCCGGCACAAAGGTCACAAACCTCTTCTTAGATAACATTGCCTATACACTCCAATTGTTTTGGAATATCGCGCGCATGGGGATGAAGAACTTCCGCTACGCCCTCCTGCTCGGGCAATACCGCGACCCCAAAGGTTTGTACTACGGCGGTACGGCGCGCCCTGATGAGACGCAAACGCTAATGGATCTCTACAAACAGATGATGATCTCCCATGACCAAATCCTGCACCTGGACATGCATACCGGTTACGGTCCGCGTTACCAGATGAGTTTGGTCAACTCCGCGCTGGATAAAGGCACATCTGAATACTTTGTGAAACGTTTCAATTATCCGCTCGTGGTCGCCGCCACCGCGGACGAGTTTTACGCCATCCGCGGCGACATGATCGATTATATCTATGCTTTGCGGCAAAATGAATTCCCGCAAAAACGGCTGTATGCAACGTCATTTGAATTTGGAACCCTGGGCGATACGTTTTACGGTTTGCTCCAGAGTCCGCGTGTAATGACCCATGAAAACCGCGCGTACTGGCATGGCGCGCAAAATGAAAGCCTGCTCGCGCGTGCGAAATATGGATTTGAAGAACTGTTTTATCCTGAAGCAAAAGACTGGCGCGAAAAGGCTGTCGCTGATGGCGATCGGGCATTTACGGGAATTCTGAAGGCGGAGGGATACATCCCCTAGTTACGATGGCAGGTTTCATATCCTTTTCAGTATCACCACACGATACATCCCGCCTGCGATACTTGGTTCGTCATGCGTGATGATACATGGACAATCCCGCATTAAATCGCTCAAGCGGCGGTTGATATCCGTGCCAAGAAACGTACTGAACAGATTGATGAACTTGCGCAATAGAGAAACGGTCACGCCTTCGGGGAGAAATTTGTCGAAGACGACAACACGTCCACCTGACTTGAGGGCACACAGGGCGGATTGGAGACAAGCATTCCCGTCCGGGATGACTGAAAGGATCAAATTCAAGATGACCGCGTCGAAGGGTGCCTCGTCCATGAGCAAAGCTTGGGCATCGCCCTGGATCAATTTAACGGAAGCAGGGCAACGGCCCAGTTTGAGGCGGGCTTTGGCAAGCATTTCGGGGCTAAGGTCAATACCGGTCGCATCCACACCTGAGGGCAGGAGAGGCAGATCCGCACCGGTTCCCACTCCCACAAGCAAAACTTTTTCGCCGCGCTTCAAATCGAGCAACTCCATGGCGCGCTTGCGTCCCGGCATAAAAAAATGATTGACCGTTGAGTCGTAGATTGGCGCCCAGAGACGGTAGATGAATTGGTTCCAGCGATTGGTCATGTTCACGGTTGCACCTCGATCTTCCCCGCCTTCGCGCGGCGGATGACCGGCTCCAAAAAGACCTTCACGCCATGACGTTTTATGAGAACCTGCCGCCAGATGTACAAATTGTTTATTTCACCGCGGCGCTGTCGGACAAGCAAGGCGGCAATACCCGACACAGACGCGACACCCAAGATAAAGGGGATATATCTTTTTGTGCGAGACATGGAACTTATCCTTTCTTTTGCTGACCAGCCTCCCCGGGTTTACGGAACTCGATGCAATACAGCCAGCCTTTCCATACATCAAAGACGCGCGTTTCAAGCATTTCCCCGGGCACAAGGTCAAGCGGCGGGGCGATCATATCCCGTTTCCCGCCAAACGATTTCTTGAAGCCGGGGATGAATCTCTCATAACCCTGCGCGCCTTTTTCGGTTTCATCGGCGATCAGGATGCGGGCACCGGGCATGGCAATACGGATCATTTCGTCAATGGCTGCTTTTTTGTTGTTGAAGAAGTTGATGCCTCCCACGTGGAAGACGCCTCCAAACGCCTCATCCCGGAAGGGAAGTTGTTCGCCGTTCCCGAGGAACAGGTCCACGCCCCAACCTTTCTTTGCCGCATAACTCTGACAGCGTTGCAGTTGTCCGAGGGAGATATCCAACCCGAATACTTCGCCCACATCTGGACGGTTGATGATATACGGCAAATTCACACCGGGTCCAATCGAGATTTCGAGGACGCGTCCCCCGCGTGGTTCGAGGCGGTCGGTAATCTCACGCCGACCTGTCTCCTCGTCCATGCCGATGTAGGAGAAGGCGACCTTGGAGAAGGCACGATATCCCCACGAGAACCAGTTGTACATGCGCGCAAAGCGACGGTTGAAGCCGGTCAACGCCTCGGGCTGGATGAATTGCGGGATTCCGTTCATGATTGGGAAATGCTTCTCGCAACGGGAACAGGTCAGGGTCCCCGCTTGAAGCATCTTTTCGTCCGCGCCCGAGAAATCCAGATATCCCCGACAAAACGGGCAGGTAAGCAGGTCCAATGTTGTACGTTTCATGTTTTCCTCACGGGTCAGATCAATCTTCGAGCCAGATTCCGCCAGCGCATTTGACGATAGCGGTAGAAGACGCTGGCAAACAGCCAGATGAAAAACGTAA
>DATIUT010000144.1:0-8993 GCA_035466615.1 Anaerolineales bacterium
ACAGCAGTTGTAGTCACAAACACACAACATTTCCACGAACGTTTCCTCCTGAAGAGAAAATGCTGTTGCTTGAAAAATATGACATTCGCTTTCTTTTCCTGCAAAGTTTTGACCTGAGGCTCTTCGACGATTTTATAGCCAGTTACCCGGACAGAACAGAGATGATTGAAATTGGGGGAGTCGTTCTTCTTAAAATTGATGAGTGATTTTTATCTGATGTCCTGGCATCAAATACACGAGATCAATCCAACAGCAAAAAATCCCCGTTGTTCAATATGCCAGTCATAATCGCTTCGATGGCCAACGAACTTTCAGGTGACAACCTGTTCAAATCAAACGACTTCAATCGCGTTTGCGTTGTCCGCACGGACGGCTCAAGAAAGTCGCCAAAGGGCAATGAAGTGCGAAACAATTGGTAATACAGAAACCTGCGCGCGTTGTGTTGGAACTTTGCAGGCACCTCGATTTTTTCAGCATTCAGAAACTTTTGCAGCTCATTTTTATAGGCATCAATACTTTGCGGAAAGAACACGGTGGGATATTGGGTAAAGCGCGCCCTGCCTGCACACAGCACCACCGCACCCATAATGGACGCCTCCAATCCTATTGTCGAGTTATAGATCATCACAAACTTGGATTTCTGAATCAACTCATATGAACTCAACGTCTCGTTCGGATTCACAAAGACGACATTCGGCTCTTTATCCACGCCCCGGCTTGCCACCCAGCCACGAACAGTCTCCCGGCTGGATTTTCGTACGCGTAACTCGTCGGGATGGGCGCGGATCACGAACAATGTTTCACGGTGCGACTTGACTGCCTCAAGGACCAAATCCAGCCATTGGAACATATCTTCGAAGATCGTGTTCGCGTGTGGCTGACTCGTATCAAAGATGACGTTCGTAAACACAGGCACGATTTGTTTGAAGCCCGCCGCCTTTTGCAGGAACGATTCGTCGAGTCCCTTCATGTCCGCCCAGAACTTGATACCCGCCATCGCGAAATCACCTTGAAAGCGTTTGGCGAGATAGGCATCCAGTTTTGCGTTCTGTTCATCGTTCAATTCGAATTCATCAGGGATGTGGATCGGATATGCCGTTGCTTCACCTTCGGTGAAGTACGCAGTGGCGGGTTGCAGTCCCACCTCGTGGGTAATGACACGCAGTCCGCGTTTTCGGGAAACATAACGCGCAGTTGCTTCGGGGAAGAACTGTCCGTTGAACACGACAACAGCCCTCGGCTGGGTCTGATCGAGAAAGTCTGAAAATTTCTGCGCCACATTCCACGCGGAAAAAATATACTCGCGCAACAGATAGCGCGTGTTCTCGTCGTCGTCCAAATGATGGATCCGCAAAATCCAGCGCAGACCGGGCAGGCATAGCATACCAAGAGGAATATCCTTCCATTCGAAGGTCATGAGTTCGGGCACAGAAAGATTTTCAACCGCTTTTGAAAGCTGTTCATCACGCTGGTAATCAAACCATCCAACCTGTGACCTTTGACCTTCAACCTTTGACGGCACTCCGGTGTATAACGTCCGTGATTGATATACACACGACTTGCACGGCATTGCATCCTGAGGGTGGTCGCGATTCGTCCCCAGCACACACTTGCTCATGCCTGAATTACAGGCAAAATATGCAACAGGGATTCCCTTCAAGCGCAGCGCCCACGAAGCCAGCAGATGGAAGCCGCTGTTCCATGAGAGATCATCAATACCCGATGACGCCTTAAAGAAGGCCACCGGTGCACCGCCCGGTTCCGCTTCTCGACGCGCGACCTCACGCGCCACGCGTGCGATCCTTAGATTATTGAGCCTGCGGACAACTCCGCGTTTTAGACGTTGGGTGAAAAAGTCACTTATGCCAGGAATCATTATCAGATCGCCTCATGGTACCGTGAAAAATCAACTTGTTGTATGCTGAAATTATCATAACATGGAGGATATTATGTATGTCTTAACTGTCACAGCACACGTATTAGAAAATGAAACAGAAACATTTCTTCAAAAGACTCTCGAATGCGCACTTGCCACACGAAAAGAAGATGGGAACTTACGATATGATATTTTACAAAGTGAAGATGACCCATTCTGCTTTGTGATTTATGAGGTCTATCGTACAAAGGATGATTTTTTACTTCATCGTGAAACGCCTCATTCCATAAAATGGAAAACGGAGATGGAATCCATTATGGCAAAACCACGTGAAAGAATCCGCTCCCATAGCATCTATTTCAGTGACCAAACAATATGATTACCAATCATTACCCTTCTCATACCCCAGCCTGACCAACAAATCCCCCGCCACATCCTTGAACAATTGCTTGTGCTCTTCAGTGTACAGTTCCTTCCACCCACCGGTCCTGCCCGAACGGAAGGTGTGACTCTTCCTCGGTTGGATCGCATCCGCCAAAACAGATAAAGCCTGCCCGCGTGGTGTGGGGATTTTGTATCCCGTTTTCTCCACTTCATTAAGTATGGACTCGAGAGTGGCGTCGCGATTGTTGATCAAATCCTCGAAGCGGATACACATCACATTCTTTTGTCCCAGCCACTGGAAGACGCCTTCGTAACGTTGTTTAACGCTGACCATCTTCATACCATCCCTGTCAATGCCGGTGATCGCCACTTTAAGCCGTTCCCTGAAATCGGGCAGGGAGTTGTAGTAGTCGTGCATCCCGTGTTCTTCGTGCATATCGGTCGCGAAGAAGACATGTGAGACGAGCATGTCGCGGGGGTCGCGATAGATGAAATAGTTGACGCGCCCAGCCTCGGTTAAGAAGGAGGCGTTTTCAGGTGTTGCATCCACATATCCCCAGCCGATCACACCATGTGGCACACGTTTTAAGTCCGCAAGGATTTCATCCGCCATACGCCGCCTGCCGTCTTTTGTGATGGTGCGAATGGGATCCGCGTCCGCATAGCGATAGGGCATGATTTGTGTAAAGCCATTGAGTATCTGCAACAGCAAATGCGACCCACTCTTCGGCTTGGCATTGCCAAAGATGGGCGGCACTTCATGAAAAGAAAACCGCTTCCATCGCAAAATAGCTTGAGTGGTTTTCCCGTAGGGACGCAATATGTGGCGGATGTTTTGTGTAAAGTCCATGATCGATAAGTAGGGCACGATATATCGTGCCCCTATCACAAAAATTATTCGTCTACCACGCGGCGCAATTTCTTTAACGAACCCTTCTCGGATTCATATACTTTCTTCACGCCATCGCCAAGCGATGCCTGTGTAACACGAATATATTTCACAAGTGTTGCAAAACCTTGCGGTTCCACCGAAGCGGCCTGATCACTTCCCCACATGGCACGGTCAAGTGTGAGATGACGTTCCACCATGCAGGCGCCGAACGCAACCGCAACCGCCGATGGGACGAGGCCCACTTCGTGACCGGAATATCCGATGGGATTGTTCGGGAATTCGCGGCGAAGCGTTTCGATCATCTTGAGGTTCAACTCTTCCGGTTCGCACGGATAGGTGCTGGTACAGTGCATGATGACGAGGTTCTCCGCACCGACAACCTCCACACCGCGCCGGATCTGCTCCATAGTAGACATGCCTGATGAAATGATGATGGGCTTGCCCGTCTTGCGGACGTAATTCAACAGGCCATGATCGGTCAGCGAAGCCGAAGGCACCTTATATGCTGGTGTATCGAACTTCTCCATGAAGTCAACCGAAGGTTCATCCCACACGGAAACCATCCACGAGATTTTCTTATGTTTGCAATACTTGTCTATTTCTTGGTATTGCTTTTCATTGAACTCGACCTTGTAACGATAATCGAGGTATGTGATGTAACCCCATGGCGTCTCGCGCATCTGCTTTTGCTGGTCGGGCGGCGTGCACACTTCAGGTGTCCGCTTCTGGAATTTGACTGCGTCCGCGCCGGCATGGACTGCCGCGTCGATCATCCGCTTTGCAATTTCCAAATCTCCGTTGTGGTTGATACCAATCTCCGCGATCACATACGCGGGATGACCATCGCCCACCATCTTGTTTCCAAGCTTTATTTTACGAGTCATTTGTTCTCCTTATAAAACCCTAAAGGCATTAAAGACCTCTAGGGTTTGTTGATTTCAAAATCAATTCACACAACTCGCGCACTGCGCCATGTCCCCCGGGTTTGCTCAACACAAAGTCCGCGGCTTGCAACACTTCGGGATACGCGTCCGCGACAGCCACAGACCAGCCTGCGATCTCAAAACACGGAAGGTCATTGACATCGTTGCCGACATAGACGACATTCTCCGCTTTGACATTTTTCTGCTCCAGGACTTCACGCATCACGCGTCCCTTATCCTGCAACCCGATCCCATGAATTGTCTCCACCCCGATCTTTTTCGCGCGCGCCGCCACAACGGGATTGGGTTCCGACGAAAGGATCATCACTTCGATACCCTTTGCCCGCAACTCACCAAACTTGATACTGTCACTGCGCGAAGCCGCGACCATTTCCTTGCCATCCTGGTCCGTCCATACGCGGTTATCCGTGAAGACCCCATCGAAATCGAAGATGACCAGCTCGATCTTTTCCGGCATTCCGCGGCGATGACGGTTATCCGGCATGACCATATCCAGGCCGCCCTGATAAACCAACGCTTCATACTTTGCCCAATCGGACGGCGTATCAATATCCACCGTATAGCGCGGGTCAATGACCAGAGGATAGACAACACTCCCAGTGAGCGATTTCTTGCGTGTGATCGTGGTCGTGCGGATCGCGTCAATATGACCTGTCTGCCAATACGCAGGCGGCAGGATCTGTCTCGGTTCGTTATAAGGTTCGGTGAGTCCTTCCACTTCAAGTAGAGGCTTCATCGGTTTGTCATATCCATTGAAACGCCACATCTTATACGGGTTCTGGGCGGCAGGCACCACACCACGCACGCTGTCCGCGTCAGGGTTTTCCACAAGGATCTTGACCGCGCCATCCACCATATCCACCGGGCGGATTGGGGAAGTGGGACGCAACTGAATGACGATATCAGGCTTGTATCCCTCAATATCTTCGAGCCACTTCAAGGCATGTTCAAAGGCTGGCAGGTCCGGTGTGCGGTCCTGGGCAAGTTCGGAGGGGCGCAAGAACGGGGTTTCCGCACCGTATTCACGTGCAACCGCCGCGATCTCTTCGTCATCGGTCGAGACAAGGACGCGCGAGACGCTTTTCGCCTGCAAGCCAGCCGCGATGCTCCACGCGATCAACGGGTAGCCGGCAAAACTTCGAATATTCTTGCGCGGGATTCCCTTGGAACCACCGCGTGCAGGGATAAGAGCGAGGATGTGGGTCATTTTATAATCGAGTTTCCATCAATTTTTTCAAAATTGGTTTGATGGGCGGGCTGATATTCCCGGGTAATTGTTCAAGTTCAAAATATTTACATTCATAATGTTCACCATCAATAAAACTGACAGCCCCATGAACATCACGGGTAAGATACACAATGCATACATTGTAAACTTCGTCTCCGCTCGGGTACCGATAATACAACTCTTTACCGGAGAATACGCCAAAAAATGTCAATTCACCAGCTTCAAGACCTGTTTCCTCAAGCAACTCCCGTCTTGCAGTTTCTTCGGTTGTTTCGCCCAATTCCATGGCTCCGCCGGGTACACCCCAACTGCCGCTATCTGAACGTTTCATCATCAGCAATCGGTTTTGGGCATCCAACACCAATACGGTTGAACCAACCATGATGAGTGGTTGATTTCCAACATGTTTGCGAAGGCTGTTGATGTAATCCATGGTCAACGGTCTGCCATCCACCATCCGGGTTACCATGCCGTCCAACCGCCATCCACAACGACGTTATTCCCGGTCATATAAGACGAGGCGTCCGAGGCAAGGAACAACAAGGCGCCGTTCATCTCATCCTTGTTCGCCATACGCCCGATAATCGTCTTTGCGGAGTAATTCTTTACGAAATAGTCCTCGTGATTGTTGAAGACACCGCCAGGCGTCAACGCGTTCACGCGAATTTCCGTACCCGCATAATATGCGGCAAGGTATTTGGTAAAGCCCATCACACCCGCCTTGGTCACCGTGTAATAGACCGGCTTGAACGCCACACGCTGGCCGTCCTTGATGTAAATGCGCTGGTCGGGGCCATTGAGTCCATAGGTGGAACAGATGTTGATGACACTTCCCCTTTTGCCTTGCGCGATCATCGGCTTGACACACGCCTGCGTGACCAAAAACATCCCTGTCAAATTCACATTCAGCGCGGCGTTCCACTGATCGAGCGGGTAGTCTTCGAACGCGCCGGGCGCCATTCCCTTCTTCACCGCATCCGGGTCGAACTTGGGGTCGAGCGCGGCGCTGTTGACGAGGATATCCAGCCGCCCAAATCCAGATAAGACTTTCTCCACCATCGCGTTGACAGCGTCAGGCTGGGTGATGTCGGTGGGAACAGCAAGGGCTTTGTATCCGCTTTTCGTAAGCGTATCAGCCGTCCCTTGCGAAGCTGAAGCGTTCAAATCCACAACTGCAACTGCCGCGCCAGCCTCCGCCAATGTCCTGCAAAATTCCGCGCCGAGCAGTCCCACCCCGCCTGTCACCACTGCCACGCGTCCGGTTAGATCGAATTTTTTCTGTATGGTCATAATTCCCTTTATGGTTTTGTGGTGTAAATGGAATCGCCCTGTCCCTTGAATCCAAGGTGCAAACCTTCCGCCATTAATTCCACATCGTTTGGAATATTATTGTTGCCATCAAACAACGCCAGCACAGCCCTGCCCTGCTCGATATCTTTCTGCATGGCTGTAATGCTTTCTTCAAAGCCTGTTCGTTCCTGCGCGGTCGCCGAGTCGTAACGAGTGGGCAAAACTTTTGCGCCTCGCCCGACATACAAATAGACCGCCGCAGGTTCGTTGGTGTATATGCTCACATCCTCGGGCAGGCCGCGCAGGTAAGCCATCGCCTCCGAATCGTACCACTGGAAGGACGCGTACCCAAGCCCGCCCTGCGACCAGTGCGCAAAGGTGACAGATTGTTTATAAATCGAGAGACCAAGCGCAAGGATGGTTGCAACCACCACAAGCGGGCGATATTTTTTTCTCATCCAGATCCCGAATGCGACCAGCAATATCAACAAACCGACAAATACCGGCGCCAGGATGCGCAGTTTGAATTTGGTCGCGGCATCGAACATGGTCATGGATGCGACAATGGATGCGAGATAGGCAAAGATGAAGAGTCCTGTGGTAAACGAGATGACCTCACGGGACTCCTTCCCGCCTCTTTTCAAATCTGACGCCTGCCGCGGCTTCGAAATGTATTTCCACGCCCGGAGCAGAGTCCAAACCAGCAGCGTGCCGAGTACAATGGCAATGATCGCTTCAGGAATCAATGCCGGCTTCGCTATTGCACTGCGCCACGATTCAACCGGGACGAGGAAGCTGGAAAAAGTGTATATACCGAGCCTGATGTTTTCCGCGGTAATGGGATGCCACACGAATGCGCGGTTGGTGGCGCTCTCAGCGATCAGCCGGTTGCGGAGCGCCCACCCCAAGGCAAAGGGCAGGAAACCCGCAAGGAAGATGCCGATGCTCGTAAAACGCTTGCGCCAGGTGGAACGCAGGATGACAATCGCGAAGAGAAAGGTTGCAACCAGCGCGAGGCCCGCATAGCGCGTAAGATATGCCATCCCTGCCAGCGCCCCACAAGCGACCAGCCACCACCATTCACCGGCAATCCCTTTCCCAACCGAGGAAGGCGGGAGTTCGAAATACAGGTCGAACATCCAGAAGGAGAGGAGCGAGAGGAAGATAAAAAGCGGTTCGCTCATCGCAACCACGTGGACCTGTAACATATCTCCGTTTGCAACAAACAACGCTGCGATGACAAGTCCTGCGGTCAACGAAGGGGTCATTCGCCAGACAAGGATTCCCAGCAAACCGGCATTTATTCCAAATAACAACGCGTTAACAAAGCGCGTGCCGCGCAACGGGTCAAGACCAAACAGACCGAAGAACGCCAAGACCGATGAAAAGCCCGGGGGGAAGTGAGTCACCGGCTGGTTGCTTGCCAGCCATGCTTCACGGTAGCCATTCCCTGCCAGCATGCTACGCGCACCGGCAATGTAGGCAATGGAATCATCGGACAGCCCAAGCCCTTCAGGAGTCGCTTTGAGGACGATAAAGGTCCCGATTACAATGAGCAGGCCAAGGATCAGAATGGAAGCGAGGCGGAGATTGAAACGAGTCATTTTTGGGTGTGGAAAACAACGAAGAACGCGAAGGCTTTTATTATACCCTTCGCGTTCTTCGTCATTATGCTGTTAGTGGCCGTTCAAATATCCCTGTTCTTCAAGGTATTTGATGATGATGTACGCGTTCTCTTCAGGCGTTGCACCATATCCCTTGAGCGTGATCTCGGGGTCGATCGGTGGTTCATAGGGGTCATCCACGCCGGTAAAATTCGCCACCTTGCCCTCTTGCACAGCCTGGCGCGCCCTGGCATACAGACCCTTCACGTCGCGCTGTTCGCATATTTCAACGGGTGTATCCATATAGACGGTGATGAAGTTCTCACCGACCATCTTGCGCGCCTCGTTGCGCGTGGCGCGGTAGGGGCTGATCGCGGCGCAGATCACAGCACCACCCGCATGGACGATCTCGCCAGCGACAAAACCGATGCGCAAAATGTTGGTATCGCGGTCTTCCTTGCTGAAGCCAAGCCCTTTTGAAAGATGTGTGCGGACCACGTCACCATCGAGAATGGCGATTTCGCGTCCGCGTTCGAGGAGCAGTGAAGTCAACACCTGTGTGGTGGCACTCTTGCCGGAACCGCTCAAGCCGGTGAACCAGATGCAAAATCCCTGTTTGTGGCGCGGAGGGTACATTTCGCGCAAAATTTCAGCCGTCTCGGGGCGGGTGAACCATTCGGGCAGGAGTTTTCCCTTGGCGAGATATTCATCGCGAACCTGCGTGCCGGAGATGTTGGCGGTCTTTGCACCCTTGGGGACGTCTTTCTCTTCGACG
>DATIUT010000145.1:0-7430 GCA_035466615.1 Anaerolineales bacterium
CAAGCTATGCACAAGGACAGACAGTAATACGAACGTGAGTATGAAGGCAGTGCCGCAACGCGGATGTTCGATTGGATAGTTCGCAACGACTTCCGGTGTAAGTTCGGCGCCAGCTTCATGGGCATTGATGGTCTTGTGCTCCGCGCCATGATAACCAAAGAGGCGCTTCACATCGGGCATGAAGCCGATTCCCCAAATATAACCGACCAGCAGAACCAGGCGCACCAAACCTTCGAGCAGGTTATGCGCGAGATTTTGCCAGCCAAGATAATGTTCAGCCAGCCCGCCCACGCCAGCCGGGAGCAAAATGAACAAGCCAATGCCAATGGCGAGCGATGTCCCGAGTGTAAGATACAACGCAGGACCTTCGAGTTTTTCGTCCTCGCCCGTTTGCGTGTTGGCGGAAAGTGTGAGCGCCTTCATGCCAAGTCCCATGGCATCCCAAAGAAGAATCGTACCGCGGACAAAGGGGATCTTTGTGATGCGCGAACGATAGACCTTCGCAAGGTCTTCCTTGTGAACGACGATTTTTCCGTCCGGTGCACGCATGGCAATCGCAAAGGCGTTCCTGCCGCGCATCATTACGCCTTCAATAACAGCTTGTCCACCGTATGAGATGATCTTATCTTCCATAGTTTCCAATCGTTGAACATGTGCTTCGGCTTCCGCTCAGTGCGTTAACCTATCCCATGTTATAAAAGAAATGGATAAACGCATCAATGCCCTTGTACCATGTGGGCAGATGCAAATGTTCGTTCGGTGAATGGACGTTGTCGCTCGGCAAGCCCATCCCCACCAAAACAGACTCAACCCCGCAGATCTGTTGCAGCATTGCCACCGCGCCGATCGAACCGCCCTCACGACGATAGAACGGACGTATGCCCCAGACTGCTTCCATCGCGTCGTTCATTGCCTTGACGCCGGGGTTGTTCAAATCGGCAATCGCATACGGACTGCCGGTCAACTTTTTGACTTCCCAATGGATGGTCTTCGGCGCGTTGGCTTCCAGGAAGCGCTTCATCTGTTCAACCACATCATCAGATTTCTGGTCGGCGACCAAACGGCAGGAAATCTTTGCCATCGCCTTCGCAGGGAGAACGGTTTTCGAGCCGGGACCTGTCCAACCAGAGAGCAGGCCATTGACCTCCAATGTGGGACGCGCACCGGTTCTTTCAGCGGAGATATAACCATGCTCACCCCACAACGCAGGGACACCTGTTTCCTCCAAATAATGCTTGTCGTCATTTGGAAGCCGGGCAAAGTCAGCACGTTCCTGTTTGCTGATGGGCCGCACACTGTCGTAAAAGCCGGGGAGTGTCACGCGTCCCTTTTTATCGTGCATTTTGGCGATCAACTCGGTTAACGCCTGGGCAGGATTATGGACTGCGCCGCCGTACAAACCGGAGTGCAGGTCGGCTTTGGGCCCCCATACATGAACTTCCATATAGGCAAGTCCGCGCAAGCCATAGGTGATGGTCGGCATATCTGTGCCCATCATGCCCGCATCAGGGTTGAGCGATACGTCAGCTTTGAATTTCCCGGCATGTTTCTTGAGGAATGATTCGAGGTTCTTGGAACCGATCTCTTCCTCGCCTTCGAGCAGAAATTTCACATTGACCGGCAGCCCGCCAGCTTTCATCGCGGATTCAATCGCATGGAAGGTTGCGAGAACCTGTCCCTTCATATCGGAGGAACCGCGTGCATACAACAAATCACCACGTACCTGCGGCTCGAACGGACCAGTCTCCCACAATTCCATCGGGTCCGGCGGCTGGACATCGTAATGTCCGTAGACCAGGACGGTCTTTGCGCCGGGTTTCTTGATGTAATCAGCGTAAACAACGGGGTGTCCGTCGTCATCTGTGGGCAGTATTTCGACATTTTCCATACCCAGTTTTTTGAGGTGGTTCGCCATCCATTCGGCGGCGCGATGGGTCTCGCCTTTATATTGCGCATCAGTGGAGATGGAGGGAATCGTCAATGATTCGTTCAGATCATTCAGGAAACGATCACGGTTGTTTTTTGCGTATTCAAGAGCGGCTTGCAGGTTGGTCATAAGTCCTCTTTCATGTCATTGCAGGGGCGACCCAGCCGGTCGCCCCTGTATCGTTCACGGAGAAACCGTTGGCGCAGTCCCCTGTTCCAACGCGCGGCGGGTAAGCAGGTACCAGTTTGTGAACGTGTTCAATCGGTCGCTCGGTTCATATAATGGGCCGATTTGCACGCCCTGTACTTGTGAGTCCACGCCGTAAGAATACACAGGGACATACAACGGGAGTGCAGGCAGTTCCTTTGCAAACACCACCTGGAAGTTGCGATATAGTTTGGCCCGCAACAAATAATCTGCAGAGACGCGCGCCTGTTCGAGATATTCGCTCGCGACGCGGTTATCCCAACCGGAGTAGTTCTGTCCGCCGACAGCTTCGGCCTGGTGCCAGAAAGGATATGGGTCGGGGTCCGGGGTGCGCGAAAGGTTCAGGTCAACGAGGGCAGATTGGAAGGCGCGCGAGGTGAGCGTTGTCAACACCAGTTGATCATAAGGCTGAGGTTGCAACTCTACGCGGACTCCGAGCTTCCCCCATTGAGTCTGGATCGCTTGCGCGATCTGCGTGTGAACAGCGTCATCCGGATGAACCATTGTAAACGCGAGCGGGATGCCATCCTTCGCGCGCACATCGCCACCACCCGCCGGGATGACATAGCCTTCGGCTTTCAACAAGGCGATTGCAGCATCGGGATCATATTCGAAATGTTCGATGCCGTCAAAATAAGCCCATGAACCAGGCAGGATCGGCGAATTTGCGACAAAGGCCTGTCCCTGCATGACCGTGTTGATAATGCTGGCACGGTTCAATCCGAGCATCAGCGCGCGGCGGAGTTTCGGGTCCTGCAGGAATGGCATTTCGGGGTTGGTCAAATTGAAAAGGACGAATCCCATTTGCGGCATGCGGCTCGAATAAAACAAGAGATTGGGTTCTTCGAGCGCGGCATCCAACACATCGGAGGTGATCTGCCCGATGGCGAAAACATCGCCCTGCCGGTAGGCATCGAAAGCGGCGGCTGAGGTCGGATAGTAACGGAACACAACCTGTTCGATGAACGGAGGCGTTCCGTAATAATTTGTGGAAAGGGTCAACACCACGCCCATGATTCGACCGTTCTCCACGATCAACTGATCGAACTTATAAGGGCCTGTGCCAACTGGTTTGATGTTAAATTCCGCGCTTGCCAATTGGTCCGGCGGAATGGATTCAAGCAGGTGCTTCGGTACAACGCCGAACGCGAGATAGTCAATGAACGGGACGTATGGTTCGGGCAATGTGAACTTGAGATTCTTATCGTTGAGCTTTGTAACTTCCACCCTGCTCCACAAGTCCTTGATGTCCTGCGGATATAACGAACCCGCGCTCTTCATCATCTCGATGGTAAAGATCACATCGTCGCTGGTAACAGGCATCCCGTCATGCCAGACCGCATTAGGCCGGATGGTGAAGTTGTAGATCGTGCCGTCCGGGGTGGTCGCCCATGCATCGGCAAGGTCGGCGCGAGGCATTCCACGCTCGTCAAAACGGACGAGGCCGCTGAAGAGCAGTCGGTTCACGTCACGGTCGGCAGTGTTGTTCCAATCCAGCAAGGGATTGAGCCTGCCCAGTGAACCGACCAGCGCCTCCGTGTACACGCCTCCCTGTTCGGGCTGTTGCTGAATGACACCACCCGGCACCGGTGACGATTGTTGAGTGTATAACAGGACAGCCACAATCACGAGGGTGATGATGACTACAAGGATTTGCCAGCGTAATTGTTTCATAGTAAAGCCATAAATAAAGAAAGGCTCGTTCCCTCCCAGCGGATGGCGCGATGCGGCACCACGCACGGAACGAAAGAGCCCTTCCGGGAAATTCCCATCGCTCTAACGCGCAAGATACACAAGTATGAGCACCAGTACAAAGAACAGAACGCTCAGGATGATCGTAAGCCTGAACAATGTGCGCTCCACACCTCGGCGGGCAGTGAATACACTTCCGGCATCAGCGCCGCTCAAACCACCCAAACCCGCGCCCTTGCTCTGCATGATCACACTGACGATGAGCAGGACCGAGATTATAATGAGCGCGATATTCAAATAATTTTCCATTTAGTTTATGCCTCCTTTTAAGCGGGAACATTATACCCGCTGGGCGGAAGAAACGTCAACTTGAGGTCTCATGCACGAAATCATCATCAATCTGCACATGCACACAAGATATTCCGACGGGAGCGGAACGCACAAGGATATTGCTGAAGCCGCCATGAAAGCGGGATTGGATGCGGTCATTGTGACGGACCACAACATACTTGTACAAGGAGTTGAGGGATACTACCGCTCGTCACCATCGTCCACGCTCAAACCCAGCCGCGTCCTGCTTCTGGTTGGACAGGAAGTCCACGATCAGGACCGGGTGCCACAAAAAAATCATCTGCTGGTATTTAATGCCAACCGCGACCTCTCCGGTCTGGCAGACGACCCGCAGACGCTCATCAACGGAGTTACCGAAGCGGGCGGCATCTGCTTCCTCGCCCATCCCAAAGACCCCATAGCACCCGCCTTTGGTGAAGATGACATCTCGTGGGAAGCCTGGGACGTACATGGCTACAGCGGCCTGGAGCTCTGGAATGGATTGAGCGAACTCAAGACCGTCATTCCGACCAAACTGCATGGGTTGTTCTACGCGTTCTTCCCGAAGTTTGTCGCTCACGGACCCATCCCCGAAACCATCCAAAAGTGGGATGAACTCACGTCAAACAGCACACGCGTGGTTGCCCTGGGCGGTTCGGACGCACATGCACTGCACATGCATATGGGACCATTGCACCGTGCCATCTTTCCGTATGAATTCCACTTTCGCACGATCAACACGCACGTTTTCATTCCTGATCCATTGACAGGTGACGCTCCCACCGATAAAAAAATGATTTACGAAGCCCTCGCCAACGGGCATTGCTTCGTCGCCTATGACCTGCCTGCCCCCACGCGCGGATTCCGCTTCAAGGCAAAAGGGCTTGAGCACTCTGCCATCATGGGTGGCGAAATCCCTGCAAAAGGGGGGGTGACCTTGCACACGCACCTCCCCTCCAAAGCGGACATCGCCCTCATCAGGAACGGAGCTCCACTTGGCACATGGCGCAACCAACAGACGCTGACCCATAGCGTCTCTGAACCTGGTGTCTACCGCGTGGAAGTCCATCGCAATTACCTCGGCAAAAAACGCGGCTGGATCTATAGCAATCCGATTTATGTGAGATGACTCTTTTCACTACAAAGGATGCCAAGGACCCGAAGGAAAATCCAAGAAAGGCCATTCACTCAAAACTTATCCGACTTTTGTGACCGTCGTGTCCTTCGTGTTTAATGAAAATGCCCCCTTCTCCCTACAAACGCATCGCCATCATCGGCACAACCAGTTCAGGTAAATCCACACTTGCGGAAAGGATCGCAAACAAATTCGGCTACGACTTCATTGAACTCGACGCACTCCACTGGGAACCCAATTGGATGGAAGCGCCGCTGGAAGTTTTCCGTGAACGCGTGGAAAAAGCAACCCGGGCTGAGAAATGGGTCGTTGCAGGGAACTATCACGTTGTTCGCGATATTATCTGGCCAAAAGCGGAAGTCATCATCTGGCTCGATTATTCACTTCCACTGATCTTCGGTCGATTATGGAACCGCACGTGGCGGCGTTGGTGGTACCAGGAGGAACTCTGGAACGGTAATCGTGAGAGTATCTGGACTCATTTCAAGCTGTGGTCACAAGAGTCGCTGTTTCACTGGTTGTTCAAAACCTATTGGAGAAGAAAACGCGAGTATCCCATATTACTATCGCTACCAACACACCAGCATTTGAAATTGATTCGATTCATTCACCCGAACGAGACAGAGACGTGGTTGAACAGCCTTTAGCTCCTCGTTATGATTTTGGACTTAGCATAAGCCGCCGCTCTCAAAACGGCGATACCGCACAAAGAAGTTGTGCTTGATGCAGCCCACCATGCGTTCATCCTTGCCTTTGGTGCGGGCTCGGTACGGCTTGCAGGCGCGGGGCGTGAAACCCATAATACCGGACCAGATCCACCATTAGTTTGCTTGAATCTTTCCGTTAAAAACGGTAGAGCCGTTGTTTAGTAAATATCGTTCACTAGATATGTGGCGTAATTGATGTTGAACGAGTAAACTTTGGACATGATAACATATCAAAAACTTCTCAAAAAACCGCAGGTCGCCAAAAGTTTGGTCGGAATGTCACTGGTCGAGTTCGACGAATTCTACGCTGAATTTGAAAAAACTCATGAGGAGCGTCTTCAGTCTTCAACGACAACACGCACAGGCAAGAAAAAACGCCAACGCGCGACGGGGGCAGGTCGCAAGCACAAGTACGATTTGCGAGACCGCTTACTATTGACCTTGTTCTGGCTGAAAGCCTATACAACCTATGAATTGCTTGGCTTCTTTTATGATTTGAATAAGACCAATATTGAAGACAATCTGAACCTGATCTTGAATACACTAGCCAGCATGACCAGTTTCAATTTCGAGAGTCCAAAAGCAGATCGGAAAAAGTTGTCTTCTGTGGCGGAAATCATGGATGCATTTCCGGACGTGCGCCTGATTATTGATGCAAAAGAACAACGGGTCGAGCGTCCCAAAAACAAGAAAGATAAAGATGGAAACATGCAGGACCGTCAAAAACCGTACTATTCAGGTAAGAAGAAAGCGCACACCATCAAAAATCAGGCGGCCATCTCTCCGACTGGACTGGTTGAACATGCTTCCGAAAGCATCCCAGGCTCAACCCATGATCTGACTTTATTACGTCAGACTGATTTGCTGTCCGAACTTGCTGACGATGAAGCCGCCATGATGGATAAAGGCTACGATGGAATTGCCGCTGACCATCCCGACAAAAAACTGTATTTACCGTTTAGGGCAAGACGCAATCATCCATTGACTGAGGAGCAGAAAACCTACAATCGTTTTCTTGCCAAGTATCGCATTGTGGTTGAACATACCATGGCTCAATTGAACAAATTCCAAGTTCTGGCGCAAAGGTTTCGCCACCAACTGACCAAACATTCTGCCATCTTCCGCATTGTTTGCGGCTTGGTCAATCGCCGTATTCAATTGCGCCCTTTGAAGCAGTATAGCCCTGCTTAAAAATGCGGCCGCTCTCAGACTTAATACACCAACTATATTATTGCGCCACACATCTAATGTAGATGTGGACAAAACACGCACGTTGGTATGATTTCGATGGACTAACTTCTATCGGTTCAATGAGGAGTGTGACGGATATTATGGATGAGGGAGAGTCCTGTTTCAGAATCAGTTGCTCTATACTTCAGATGGGATGCTCCGAGGTATCAGTTCAATTTCGTTGTCATCTTCGCCATAATGA
>DATIUT010000146.1:0-11181 GCA_035466615.1 Anaerolineales bacterium
GGCTGAAATGGCGATTGGATCACCCAGCCCCAACTCATAGAATTCAGTTGCCGCGTTCCGTCGCTCTTCATTTTCGCATTTATTGACCACGACAAAGATCGGAGGCCAGAACGTCCCATCCTCCAGCTTTTTCTGAGACCGGCGCAGGATGCTCGCCACTTCCAGATCCGGGGATGTGACCCCCGCTTCGCCATCATTGACGAAGAGAACTGCATCAGCCTCACTGATCGCCACCTGCGCCTGAGATTTTATTTCCTCAATAAAATCCGCCGAGCCGATGGAGAGTGGGGCCTTGCCGCCGTGGGTCGGATCGATGCCGCCGGTATCCACAACGTGAAATGTGCGTCCGTTCCATTCGGCTTCACCAAATAGACGGTCACGTGTGGTGCCGGGCGTATCGTCCACGATCGCCATGCGTTCACCGACGAGGCGGTTGAATAAAGTGCTTTTTCCTACGTTGGGCCTGCCAACGAGCGCTACGATTGGTTTGGTCATCTTCTGTTTTTACCACCAAGGACACGAAGGGCGCCAAGGTTTGCTGAGTCTTTTAACGAGAAGACTCTCCTTGGATTTTCTTCGTGTACTTTGTGTCCTTTGTGTTTAAATTTTTTACGGCGTCGGGAACGGTGTGATCGTTGGCGTGCCGGGGATGGATAATACCACTTCAATCGTCCCGGGCAAAATGGATTCTACCAGCACGTTATCCACCAGCACATCAACTTTCGGCATGAGTTGGTAAGTACCGGGCTTAAGTCCTGCCAGATCCACGGTGACGATCACGTCCTGTGGCGTCAGCGCATCGAGTACCGGCACAGGCCCTGAGAGGATCACGTCCACGGTTTGCGGCAGAACTTGTGCCATCAGTCCCTCTGATAACCCGATCACTTCGATCTTTTGATTCAAAAGTGTGAGGCTGGTTTGAATGGGGGAGATTCCCACAGTCACCTGCACGGTCTGCGCGCCGACCAGCGTCACATTCTCCGGCAGGTTCAAAGCCAGGCGTGTGGTAATGTTTTCCTCCGCATCCTGCAGGTCAAGAGGTTGTGTTTCCACAACACCGGGCAGGGAATTCACAAGTTCCGGGTCCGATGCGAACACAGTCACCACCGGCGGAAAGACCGAGATGTTTTCAAGGCGATACCCGGCCGCGATCTGCCCCTGCACCACCACTTTAACAGCCACATCCCGGAACCCGCCCTGCTGGCTGACAGGTACGTTTACTTTGACAGTTTCAGGTGTGATGATAAGTCCTTTGAGGATCGTATTGTTCTCGTCCACGATCTGGATGGCGTTCGATTGTTGGATGTTTTCGCGTGCGCCGTCCAAATTTACAAAGACGCGTGCACGGGTGGCCTGGTTCACAATGGACTCGGGCCCTGATATGACCACTTCGGTTGGATCGAGAGTCACATCACCTGCCTGATAACCGATTGCCGGAATCCCTCTGAGGGAGCGTTCGAGGGATAGGGTGCGAGTGGCGTTTGGTTCGAGTTTAACGATGACAGTTTCCGGGTTCTTGAGAACGATCTGATAGGGGCGCACAAGGACGCGAACTTGAATTTCCACGCGATGTTCACCGGCGCTGAGTCCGGACAGGTCCAATGTCGCCTGCACCGAGTCTTCCTGTGCGGTCAATTGTTCCCACACCGAACGCGGCGCGCGTAGCGTAACCTCGACATTGGATGGGATATCGCTCGTGGTGATCAGCGAAGGATCGTTGCCGATGATCTCAAGAGGAATCGCATCAGGGTACATGCGGATTTCATCCGGGTCTGCGGATGTGATGGCAGAGACCCAGACTGATATGCCAAGTATCAACGCGAGAAGGAAGGTGCGGACGTTCGCGGCGAAGCGGCGCATGTTATTCATCCTTCCTGGTGAATAGATGCGGAAAGAAACGCTTCATCCATATATGTTGCGGTGTGGTTGTATCGGGGCGGAAGAACGCGGCGAGGATCTTCTCCAAGCGCTCGGGACCGATGCGGCGGATCATTCGCCCGGCGTGTGAGATGGATATGGAGCCGCTCTGTTCCGACACGACGATTGATATGGCGTCACTGACCTCGGATACCCCCAAAGCGGCGCGGTGTCGAAGCCCCATTTGACGCTCCGGCGAGCGGTTCAAGACCCCGCTTGCAGAAAGCGGCATGACACAAGCCGCGGCGACAATGCGCCCATCGGCAATGATGACCGCGCCGTCATGCAGTGGTGTATCAGGATAGAAAATCTGCAGGAGCAGTTCGGGGGTGACGTTCGCTCGCATTTGCACGCCGGTCTCGATGTATTGATTGAGGCTGTCCTGCCGCTGGATGGCGATGAGCGCGCCGTGTTGCCTGGCAGAGAGGCGCGTGGTGGCTTCCACGATGGCGCTGAGCACTTTGGGAAAATCCACATCCGGTGCCTGCCCGATGTTGGGGTTGAGCGTGATGGTGAATATCCCTGCGCGCCCCAATCGTTCGAGTGCACGGCGGATCTCCGGCGCAAAGATGACGGGTATGGCCAGGAGCAGGGCAGGCAGTGAATTTTGTACGAGCCAGGAAAAGGCGGGGAGTTCAACCAGTGTTGTGAACAACACCAGCATGACCACCAGAAAGATCACACCGCGCAACAGCACCATTGCCTGCGTGTCGCGGAGCGAGTACAACACGGCAAAAAAGATGAACGTGACGAGCAGAATGTCGAGGACGTTCAGCCAGTTGACTCTTTGAAATATATAGAGGACGTTATCGAGAAAATTTGCCATTTAATTATGCGCAGACCAGTGTGGGTATTCTACATCAGTCTGTCGATCAAACTGCGCTTCCCGCCCCATGATAAACCACTCTGCTGATCTATTGCATTGTTAATCAATGGCACACTTAGATCGGACGGAGGACGCGGTCTGTGCGAAGTTGTTTAAAGAATAACGACGAACCCTTGGGCATGGATTCGACGGCGGCATCTGTCCATGCCTGCACGCCAAGGGAGTCAGGTGTGCGGCGTTCGTAACCGACCTGCTTCCATACCGCGTCAAAACCAACCAGGTCAATCGGCGGGAAGATGAGCGAAGCCTCACATTGCAGTTCGCCGGAGGCACGTTCCACTTCATTGAGAAGGAGGGGCAGGGCTTTATCGGCAGGGGCTTTGGGGTCAAGGTACAGGTCAAGGGTGCGCGCGACCAGGTTCTCCACCTGCCAGCCTGCCACACCTACAAGGTCACTGCCCATTTGAAGCAAGAGGAAGGCTTTATCGCCGAAGGCATCCATTACCTCGTCGCGGGTCATGGTGCGTTTGCCCTTGCTCAGTTTGCTGATCAGGTCTGCGATTTTTTGTGAATCGCGCGGCTTGCCGCGTTGAAGTGAGAACGATTCGGGACCGGCCCCGGGCTTGGAAAGGATCTGGGTGGTGGGCTCAGCCTCCGTGGCAGGCACGAGGCGTTTCCATGCTTCGTTGACTTCCTTCCACAGGTTTTCGATGGAACCGTTGTTTTTGATAACGACCGTCGCCGCTGCAATCTTTTCCTTTTGCGCCGACTGCGAATGGATGCGTTGCTTTGCATCATCCTGGCTCATGCCGCGTTTGCCAACAAGCCGTTCAATCTGGACCTTTTGGTCTGCGTCTGTGACCCAGACTGTGTCACACTTACTGCGCAAATCCGACTCGAGCAATTTGATCGCTTCAATCACAATCACATTTTGCGTGGAGCGCTTTACGAGCATATCCACAGCCTGGCTCACATAGGGGTGGATGATGTCTTCGAGTTGGGTGAGCGCCTGCCCATCCGCAAAGACGAGACGCCCGAGTTTCGCGCGGTCGATCTGTCCGTCCTTGTCAAGAAGCCAGGTGCCGAACCGATCCAATACGGGCTGATAACCGGGCGCTCCCTTGGAAATGACACGATGTGAAAGTGCATCTGCATCAATGGTATATGCACCGAGGTGCTCCAACATGCGACGCACCACGCTTTTTCCTGTTGCGATATTTCCGGTTAGACCGATGATTGTTTTCCCGGGCCAGTTGCTCACGATGACTCCATCTCAATGATTGGTACTTTCCTTCTATTCTAATGTCTTTTTCCGAATTCTCCAATATTTTGCCTTTTCATACTGTCTATTTCCAGTTGACTCCCTCCCGCCATGCGTGTATGATGAAGTTGCCTCAGGTCGGTTGGGCGATCGCGGTCCTGCGTTGTCGGGATCGAGGAAAGTCCGCACTCCATAGAGCACGGCGTCGGATAGCACCCGGGGCGGGGAACCCTCCGTGAGGAGCTAACCTGCCGGATGAGGGCCACAGAAACAAGTCGCTCCCTCACCTCCACCCCTCTTCCACGGAAGAGAGGTGCAGGGATGAGGGCAGTAAGAGTGAAAAGGTGGTGTAAAAGACCACCGGCATCTGTAGTAATACAGATGGCCAGGTAACCCCCGCCGGGAGCAAGACCAAGCAGGGACGAAGCCATCTGCGGATGGCGGGAGACGGCTCGTCTTCATAAACGCCCTCTTATGCGATAAGAGGGCCAGTCCCGGGTAGGTTGCATCGAGCGGTGCGGCGACGCGCCGCCCAGAGAGATGATCGCACAATGGCGCGCAAGCGTCATGGACAGAATGCGGCTTATAGACGGACCTGAGGTGGTTTATTTTATGGCTGGTTGTTACACTGGCTAAGGACGAAAAACCCCGCCACACAATTGTGTGACGGGGTTTTGTCTACTGTCCTTGTAATTGCATCAACAATTGGCGATATTGGTTTGCATTGGGTGGACCCATCAAAAGGATCTGGTTGATGATGACCACTGCTTCGTCCTTTTTCCCCGCATCGAGCATGGATTCAGCCAGTGTATCGAGTTCCCTGACCGCCTCTTCAACACGCCCTGCCTGGTGATATGCCTGTGCCAGATTACGGTGCAGGGTGGCATCGTCCGGGCGTTCTTGGAGCAACTCCTCAATAAATGGGATCACACGGGCACGGTTGTTGCTTGTCTGCAAGTAGGAGATATAACTTTCGAGTTCGGCCGCGGCTTGCGCAGATTGACCCATGCGCAGGCTGAGGTCAATCAGATTCTTGCGCGCGCCTTCATCGTCCGGGCGCAGGGTGCGGATCTGTTCGTAAACGCGGATGGCTTGCTTCCAATCCAGTCTCTGCATGTCAATGTCTGCCATGCGTTGCAGGATGTGGACGTTCCACTGCCGGCCCACATTGGCTTGCTGGACGACGCGCAAAGCGGTCGTGTAGGTCTTGCGCGCGTTGTCGAGTTCGGCGAGACGGTAGTAAATATCCGCCAGTTCTATATATTCACGGATGGCATCATCCACCTGTCCGCGTGCCACGAGTTGATCGATCAGTTTTGTGCGTGCCTTCATATCCATGGGCGAAAGTTGGATCACACGTTTCAATATCTTTGTGGCTTGCGCAGCTTCACCGCGTACACTGTATGCCTGTGCCACCGCACTGAATTTTGCTATCGCTTCCTGTGTATGGTTTTCACGTACAAGCAGATCGCCCATCAAGGTATGGAGGGGAAGATAGGTGGGAGCGGAGGCAAGGGCATGGAATGCCTCCTCCATGGCGGTGCGCAACTGACCTGCCCGCGCCAGTTGATGAACATGATTGATTGCCTCGAGCACCTGGCTGGATTGTGCCTGCAAGATGATTTCTGCGATCGGCATGGGCATGTCGCTCTTCGGCATTTGTTCGCGGGATTTGTGCAAGTGGTCGCGCCAATTCTTGCGCATGAGCAATCCATTGATGTTGTTACACAGACGTTTGAACGTTTCATCATCCGTTTGGGCTGTTTGCGCTTCGATGAGCGGTTCATACATTTGACGGATCTCATCCGCATTCTCCGCGGGGACAACGGCTGAGTCTGCGAGCTTCAAGGCCTCGAGATATTCAATGGACGCAGTCTGCAGGCGACTGAGTTTCTGGTTCATTTGCCCCAGGAGTAAACGCGCCGCAAGGTTGAAGTCATTATGCTTGATGGCGTGTGTCAGATGACGCATGGCTGATTCAAGCCTGTCTTCGGAGGAGCGAAGCATGCCAAGGTTGAAATACAAGGCTGGGTGGGTGAAGCCCGCTTCGAGAGCATGTTCGAGTTCTTCGGCGGCTTGTGCGTCCTTGCCTTTGCTTTGCAGGTCAATCGCCTGGCCGAGGTGCAGGACGACTTTTGCCTGTTCGTTCTGTTGCAGGTTTAACTGTCCTGTACCGCGCATGAGGGCTTGCATGCCGCGGCGTGCCTGCTGGGCGGGGGGGGCATCGTCAGTGGAGTACTCGAAGAGGATCTCTGCCAGACGCGTTAAGGCTTTTTGACGCGCCTCAGCAATCGGGTCCAGACCGGAATCGGTCTCCTTCTTGGGCTTGTCCAATTGTTTGACCTGCGCCATCGCAATGGGCCCCGTCCCGCCTTTGGGGCGCAAGGGTTTGGGGAGAAGTTGTCCCGAACGTAGGAGTGTCTGCGCCTGTTTGGCTTCGGGGCTTTCAGGCATGATCTTCAACGCCTTACCAACGAGTTCGGTCGTTTTTTCCATGTTGCCCGTGCGCTGGACGAGACTTGCGACCGCGATGTATTCGGCAACTGCCTGTGCTTTGTGACCGAGACGTTCATGGGCGAGGGCGAGGCGGGAATGGGCGAGTACATGTTCCGGGTCAAGCGAGGTGACGCGTACCCAGTTTTCGACAGCTTTCTCCACATCGCGCTGATTGAGGAAGAGGTCTGCCGCCTTGAATGCCGCATCAATGGCTTCCCTGAGATGACCTGTGCGTTCGAGAAGTTGCGCAAGTTTCTCCATGGGGGTGGGGTCTTGCGGTGAGATCTGCGCGACGCGTTTATAGATCTGCAGTGCCTCATCGAATTCACCCTGTTGGAATAACGCCAGCCCAAGGCTGTTGAGTGCTTTGGGGTGGTCGGGCATTTCCTGCAAGGCCTTGCGATAGGCGGATGCGGCCTTGTTCCATTCCTGATCCCAGGCGGCGGAATGGCCCTCATTCATTGCTTTTTGGAAAACATCTTCTCGTCCGGGCATGGTGGTTATTATATCTTAGGTCACGCTCCAAGCGTAATTCACAATTTCATATCACTTTCATCTCCCCCCAATTCTTTCCATAACGCGCCTCTGTGGAAAGCGGGATGCTCAACGGGTAGGCGTTTGCCATTGTGTCCTGCACGATTTGCGCGGTCTTCTCCAATTCTTCCTTCGGACATTCCAACACGAGCTCGTCATGCACTTGCAAAAGCATCTTTGCCTTCAGACTCGCTTTTTTCAGCGCAGGGGGAATCTTCAACATGGCGATCTTCATGATGTCTGCGGCGGTGCCCTGAATGGGCGCGTTGATGGCTTCGCGTTCCTCCCGGTTCTTGATCTGGACGTTTTGCCTGCTCTGCAATGCCGGGAAGTATCTCTTTCGGCCAAGCAAAGTTTCGACATATCCCTGACTCGCGGCTTGTCTTTTTATTCCATCAAGATATTTTTTTATGCCCGGGAATTTTTCGAAGTAGGTTTTGACAAATGCCTCCGCTTCAGCGAGTGTCAGGTCTGTCGATCGTGTGAGACCAAAAGCGGACATGCCGTAGATGAGGCCGAAATTGATTGCCTTGGCATGGCGACGCATTTCCTTCGTCACTGCTTCGGGACTTACGCCGTAAATTGCTCCCGCCGTCGTGGCATGGATATCTTCATCTGCGCGGAATGCCGCCAGCATCCCTTCATCCTGTGCCATGTGCGCAACGATGCGCAACTCGATCTGAGAATAATCCACCGAGAGCAATACATTGCCTTTGCCCGCAATGAATCCGTTGCGGACCTTTCGTCCTGTTTCGGTGCGGATTGGGATGTTCTGCAAGTTCGGGTTATTCGAAGAGAGGCGTCCCGTCACTGCACCGATCTGGCTGTAGGACGTGTGAACACGCCCGGTCTTTTCATCTACTGCCAGGGGGAGCGCATCAAGATATGTTGATTTTAACTTCGAGAGTTCACGGTGTTCCAAGATCCAGTCCACAACGGGATGTTTTCCACTTAACATGTCAAGCACACCCGCGGCAGTGGAGTAATGTCCGCTGGCAGTTTTATTTCCTTTGTCGGGCGGTTCCAAGCCGAGTGTCTTGAAAAGTACATCCGAAAGTTGTTGTGTGGAGTTAACGTTGAATGTTTTTCCAACCGAGTCGAAGATCTGCTTTTCAATCTCTGCCAGGCGCTTTGTCAATTCATCAGACATTTCTTTGAGGAAAGGCAGGTCGAGCAGGACACCTTCCATTTCCATCCCGGCAAGGACAGGCGTAAGCGGAAGGTCGATCTCTTCCAATAACTTCTCACCTCCCACACGTTTGAGTTCCTTTATTTGAAGTTCCATCAACCGCAGCGGGATTTCCGCGTCGGCGGCGGCATACGGCGCAACCGACTCGATTGCCACTTCTGCCATGCTGATCTGTTTCCTGCCCTTGCCGATCAGGTCTTCGATGTGCGTCATCTCTTCGCCAAGTTTGACGAAAGCCAGATTCTTCAACCCAAGATTTCGAGAGGAGGGGTCAATGATAAATTCTGCCAGCATGGTGTCAAAGGTAAGCGGGGTGACGACCAGCCCGAACTTTGCAAGCACGATGTAATCGTATTTGGCGTTGTGAGCGATCTTTCCTATTTTGGGATTTGTCAACGGCGCTTCCAGCGCGGACAAAACTTTTTTGAGTGGAAGATTTATCCCTGTGTTGTGCCCAACTGGAATGTAATACCCTTCGCCTTCCTTGATTGCGAGAGAAATGCCGACAATGTCCGCTTTCATTTCTTCGGTGGAGGTGGTCTCTGTATCGAATGAAATGACCTTGGCTTTGTTCAGCGTTTTGACGAGATCCGCAAGTTTACCTTCAGTGTCCACGATGTTGACTGCGATATCCAGGTCTGTTTTGGGTATGGTGATGACCTGTGGCTCGTTCGCGAACATGGACATTTGCCCTCCCGCCTTTGGGGGGGAGGTGGCGGCAACAGCGGGGGCAGAGTCTGATTGACCTGTCAACTTCTCAAGGGTTTTGAGAAGCGAGCGGAATTCCATCTCCTTGAAAAAGGCTTCGATGGCAGGAACATCCAGATCGTGTGCCTTTGCATGTTCGAGGTCAAGTTTGATGTTGAGGTCGGTCCTGATCTGTGCGAGGTCACGGCTGAGATAGGCATTCCCTTTGTTGTCTTCAAGTTTGGTCTTCCAGCGTTTTTCTATTTCATCACTATGTTCGTAGATTCCGTCGAGCGTTTTGTATTTTTCGAGCAGAGCGATCGCAGTCTTTTCACCGACGCCTGCCACACCCGGAATGTTATCGGACTTGTCACCGACGATGGCTTTGTAGTCCACGACCTGTTTGGGTAAGACGCCAAGTTTTTTGACGACATCCTCATCCTTGATATAGTTCTGGTCGTCACCTGCGAGATAAACAGTGGTACGTTTATTGACCAGTTGCAGGAGGTCGCGGTCGCCGGTGATGATCTTGACTCCAAGTCCCTGTTCGTTGGCGACGCGAGCGACGGAACCGAGAACATCATCCGCTTCAAAGCCTTCCATTTCAAGGCGCGGAATATTGAACGCATCCACCATCTGGCGTATGCGTTCGATCTGTGGACGAAGATCGTCCGGCATTTTTTCGCGCGTGCCTTTGTATTCAGGGAAGAGTTCATCGCGGAATGTTTTGCCGACGTCGAACGCGACTGCGATGTATTCCGGCTTTTCCTGTTCAAGGATGCGGAGTAGTTCGCGCGCGAAGCCGTAAATTCCTGCGGTGGGTTCGCCTCTCGATGTCTGCCAGCGCTGACTGCCGCCTCCGCCCGCTGTGAGGGCGAAGTACATGCGGTAGGCAAGGGCGTGTCCATCAATAAGGTAAAGGGTTGGAGGCATGGTAATTTCCATTATTTATGATCGGTAAACAGTAGGGGCGACCCGCCCAAATTATGAAGATATCAATGATGGGCGGTAGATAACCAACTCTGTATGTGTTATGTAAATGATGTGTCGCCCTTGCACTTACACAAAACAAAAGCGCAGAGTGATTATACTCTGCGCTTCCTCATACATTGTCAATGGATTTATTGTCTTTCCTGTTCAATTCCCTGCCGAACGCGGGTTTGTTTGATGTAATCCTTCACCAGTTGCGGCGGGTGCGGTTGTGTGCCGCCCATGATCAGATACCCTGGCGCCCAGAAATCACCTGAAGGATTTTCCTTTTTCATGCGGGGGAATTCCGCAAAGATCTTTTCTGAAGTCTGCTGGCGCATGATGCGCATGAGATAGCCCGGCGAAGCCGCGGGCGGGACATTCACAACCCATTGCATATATTCCGGGCGCACAGCAAGATATTCCAGCCGCCAGCCGAAGGCGACACAGATCTGCGGGAGCCATTCGGAGAGCCGGTCTGAAAGATCGCCGGTCAAATAATGTGATGTAAACCGCGGCACCAGCAAACAGGCATAGGTCAGGTTATATAGACCCGGTGTGATCGGTTCCAGCATGACGCGCCCGGCTACTTCCGTGATCGAGTGAGGGCGGGTTTCATCCAATTCACCGGTACCGGGGCGTTGGACCGGCGTCTCGGGGCGTCTGCGTGACTTTGACGGCACAGTGGCATCGAATTCCTGCACCGTATGCTCACTCGTCTGTTCATTATTTTGACTGGAGATCGACAGGTCATTCACATGAATGGCAGGCGAATTTTCCTGGCTGTATTTTCGTGAGTGTAATTGAGACGATCGTGCGCCTGACTGCTCCAGCGGGAACTTTGTACTTTTTGCGGAAGGCGAAGGAGGCGGGACATTGTTCAGGATATTTGTGATGTTTGGGAATTCGGAATCTTCTTCCTCTTCCTCGACGAATTGGGTTGGCGCTTCATGCGAAGCTGGGATCTGATTCTGCTTTTCAGCCGGTTCCATTGGCTCGGTCAATCCCGGAGACGAAAGCCGATTCACCAATTGACCTGCCTGCACGCGGATCGTGCTGAACGGAGTCTCTGCATCAAAGACGAGAGCCAATACCACATCTTCCGCGAGGCGCGTGGCATAGAGCATGTGCTCCGCTTTGGTTGCTTCCAGACGGACGAAACGCAGAAGGTCACTTCCTTTTTGGCCATCCCAGTGACGGGTGACCGTCGTCGCCAGTTCCTTCGCCGCGTCTTGCGAGAGTTGACCAGCGTAAGCCCACAGGCTGTTTTGGCGCGTGATCAACGCCGCCTGTGCGGATGAC
>DATIUT010000147.1:0-2958 GCA_035466615.1 Anaerolineales bacterium
CTCATGACTTCATCGGAAATGAGTAAAATTCCGTACTTATCGCAAATCTCCCTCATGCGAGGCCAGTAATCGTCAG
This sequence comes from Anaerolineales bacterium, assembly GCA_035466615.1. Classification (GTDB taxonomy): domain Bacteria; phylum Chloroflexota; class Anaerolineae; order Anaerolineales; family Villigracilaceae; genus Defluviilinea. Next base: position 77 of record DATIUT010000147.1, read on the forward strand.
GCGGGATGATGAGTCCGTTCGTGCCGGTCACACCTTCGAGGAAGATCGCGGCTATCTGGTCGGGACCTTCGTGCTGAATCACCTCTTCCACATGGCTGATGCACTCACGATGGCAGGTTTCTTTGGTCCACCCGAACGGACAGCGGTAGCAATATGGGTCAAGAAAGTGGACAACACCCGAAATCGCAGGTTCGGCGGGCAAACGGCGGTAATCGCCTGTCAATGCCATCGCGCCGTGAGTCGCTCCGTGATAGGAACGATAGCGGGCGAGAATTTTATGCCGTCCCGTATAGAAGCGGGCAATCTTGATGGCGTTCTCATTTGCTTCCGCACCACCAAGCGTAAAAAATGTCTTTTTCAAATCACCAGGCGTGATTTCTGCCAGTTTCTTGCCAAGCAAACCACGCGGTTCAGTCGCCATGCCCGGACTTGCAAATGTCAACTTCGCCGCCTGGTCTTGAATTGCTTTCACCACTTTGGGATGTTGATGTCCCACATTGGTGTTCACCAACTGTGACGCAAAATCGAGATAGCGCTTTCCATCCACATCCCAGAAGTATGGACCTTCCGCCCTGTCCATCGGAATCGGGTTTACCTGGCTTTGATTAGACCAGGAGTAGAAAGTATATTCCTTGTTTAGGTCAATGATCTCTCTTGAGGTTAGCTTGGTCATCGTGGCTCCGAGTCAAAGGTCGAAGGTCAAATATCACACAATTGGCCCTCGACCTTTGACGTTCGACAGATTTATTTCTTCACTTCCTTCACGATCTCTGCATACACATTCAACGTTTCATCAATATCCGCATCGGAATGCTCGTAACAAAGGAACCAGGGTTCACGCGCATCGTGATCCGGCATCACACCCTTCTCGATGGCTTTCTCCGCGAGGTTGAGATAAAGATCATGGTCACTCTTTGCCCAATCGCGTTGACAGGTCACAGACTCAACCCCGAGCGAGAAGGAGAACATCGCGGGGTAACCCGTCATCACGACGGGGATATCGTTCTCTTCAAAGATGTCTTGTAACCCATCCATAAGTCGCTGTCCGCGCTGGGCAATGGTCTTGAGTATCGGCTTGGATTTGAGAAGACTCAAAGTTGCATACGCCCCCGCGACACCGGGCTTGTTGTTGGTATATGTCCCGCCTTGCGCCACGCCCTGTCCAATAATGGACATGATTTCCTTCTTACCACCAAACGCCGCGATGGGATAGCCATTTCCAAGTGCCTTGGCATACGTCGCCAGATCAGGCTTGAGGTTGTAATATTCCTGCGCCCCACCGTTCGCAATTCGGAAGCCCGTCTTCACTTCATCGAGAATGAAAACACAGCCATATTCCTCCGTCTTCTTGCGGATGAGTTGGAGGAATCCCTCTTGTGGATTGATCGCTGCACAATTTCCCTGACACGGCTCGGAAATCACCGCTGCAATCTGCTCGCCATACGAACGCATCACACGCTCGAAGCCTTCAAAGTCATTGAACGGGAGCGTGATGATGAACTCGCGCATGGACTTTGGAATCCCCGACGACGCAGGCACTGCAATCGGACTGCGGCGATTCCCATACGCTTCGACAGGAGAATAAGTTGACCACAGTGTATGGTCATGGAAGCCATGGTAATTGCCTTCAAACTTCAAAATCAAATCACGCCCTGTATAGGCACGCGCCACGCGGATGGCATGCATCGTCGCCTCGGTGCCGGAACAGGCCAGGCGAACCATCTCGACGGCGGGCGCCATTCCGGTAATCATCTCAGCTACAGCAACTTCAAGTTCACCCGTCATGGCAAACAAAAGCCCTTTTTGGATTTCCTCGATTACCTTTTTATCAACTTCATCGTAGGAATGTCCAAGAATGATCGGGCCAAATGCCATGCGATAATCAATGTACTTCTTTCCATCCACATCCCATAAATACGAACCTTTGGCTTTTTCAACGTACGGTGTGATCCCCTCCCCCCAAAACCGAAAATTGGAATTGACACCCAGCGGCATCACTTCCATCGCGCGTTTCTGTAACGACTGCGTCTTAGAACCAAACATTTGTTTTCTCCTCCAGCCTAATTAATCTGTTGTCGATACTTCTTCTTTTTCAGACATCTCAATCACAACTCTTTCCGGCACCCGCCATTGATATACATCCTTGATGATCAATGGCACGATGGATGTTGTCGTTTTTCGTACTCCCGGGACCTTCCGAACGACCTCTGTAATAAATTGATAGATTTCCGGTGTGTCTTTTGCAACGATCTGGATGCTTACATCTGATTCCCCAATGCCACAAGCCACATAGCTCACGTTATCGAATTCCGCCATTCTTTTTGCGACTTCGAGAATTCGGTCTGACTCCACCTCCATCCATACATCGGCGATCGTTGTCAAGCCAAATGCTTGAGGCTTTGCCACAGCGCTGACTTGAATGATGCCTACATCCACCATGCGCTCAATACGATATCGAACTGCGCGCTCGGATATGTCACCAATGCGGCGCGCAATCTCTGAAGCAGGCATACGCCCATCCTCGAGAAGGATATTGACGATTTTTACGTCAGTTTTGTCGAAATTATACATAAGTCCACCAATTTGTTTCCGAAAACAACATAATGTCGCAATATTACGCCCCTCTCTACAATAAGTCAAGGGTTTCCACGCTGACTTTGTCACCATACTACGTAACAATCAAATACAATCCCTATCCATTCGCGATGGCATTCATTACGTGATACACACGGCTTTCTCAAGATCAGGAATTGGGCACTTTTTGCGTGTGTCAAGTGCAAAATTTAGCCGTTTTCGCAAAATTTCCCCCATGACACCATGAACCTCAAATCTTATCAAGAGACCTTGAAAAAACCATAACTTGATACAGATTTCACATTGAC
>DATIUT010000148.1:0-10242 GCA_035466615.1 Anaerolineales bacterium
ATTTCTGTTACGGCAAGCAACCACCGATACAACTCAACGCGAACAAATAATAAAGGCTGTCACCCACGCATTAAGTGCAATGTCACGCGGTGGGATGTATGATGTTGTCGGCGGCGGTTTTTCCCGTTATAGCGTCGATAATTTTTGGAGAACGCCTCACTTTGAAAAAATGACATATGATAACGCCCAATTAGCCCTGGCATATCTACATGGGTATTTGGTCACTGGCAACACCGACTATCGCAGGGTTTGCGAGGAGACGCTGGATTTTGTCCTGCGCGAATTAACACATTCAGAAGGCGGTTTCTTTAGCAGTTTGGATGCTGACTCGGAGGGGGAAGAAGGAAAATTCTATGTCTGGACACAAGACGAACTCGAGGGAGTACTCGGTTCGGATTTCGACTTTTTCAAAACTGCTTATGGCATTAACCCATCAGGAAACTGGGAAGGGAAAACGATCCTGCAACGAGCCTTGGACGATTCCACACTTGAGGCTCGCTTCAAGTTAGGTCATGATGAACTTCAGCAAAAATTATCAAAGTGCCATGCAATGCTTTTAGAAGCAAGAAGTTCACGCATCCGCCCCGCCACCGATGACAAAGTGCTGGTGATGTGGAACTCCCTGGCGCTCAAAGCATTTGCCGAGGCTGGCCGCTATCTGAATAGAAAAGATTATCTTGATTCGGCCGTTCGTAATGCCCGGTTTTTAATGGACAACTTGTACAATGATGGTCGTTTATTGCGTTCATGGCGGGAGGGACAGGCAAAACACAACGCCTATCTTGAGGATTATGCAGGGTTGATCCTGGCACTCCTGGCACTGTATCAATCAGACCCCAACCCTGAATGGTATGTTACCGCCTTAAAACTGGCAGATGAAATGATCGAACATTTTACAGATCCGAATGGTGGTTTTTTCGATACACGCAATGATCACGAGACCCTCCCTGTACGCCCGAAAGACATGCAGGACAATGCCACTCCTTCCGGCAACGCACTCGCTGCCACTGCCCTGCTCGAATTGGCAGCTTATGGAGATCGTACCGAATGGCGCAGTCTTGCTGAAAACATGCTTGCCTCTGTATATAATGCATTATTGCGTTACCCCAACGCCTTTGCGCAATGGCTCGGCGCCGCAGATTTTGCAGTCGGGCCGACTCACGAAGTGGCAGTCATCGGTGATCCTGACCACTTCGAAACGAAAGAATTATTGAAGGCACTGTGGAAAAATTACCGGCCCCGGCAGGTGGCAGCCATATCCGCCTACCCAGCGGAGCCGGAGTCGCCAGCTTTGCTTATTGACCGCCCGCTGCTAAATGACCGGTCAACCGCTTATGTTTGCCAGGGTTTCGTTTGTCAACAACCAGTCAACCTGCCTTCTGAAATGGAACGCCAGCTGGGAGACAATCAAGATAAATGAAACCCATGAGTATGTGGTTCCAAGAACCAGACACGTCAAAAAACTGGTCCATTTGTTCGATTCGGGAGGTGTTTGTCAGCAGCGGATTTGAGCCTGGGAAATGTGAAACAGATTGCAGTTGTGCATGAAGCGGGCGGCGAAGACTCATCTGAGTTGATTCGAGCCATCCAATCCAAACACACACCGATGTGTGCGAGGGATTTGTCTGTAAAAATCCTGTTACTCCAATTTCCGAGTTAAAGAGTTATCGTAAAATACGCACACGGACAATATTCCCATCGAAAATCTGATCAAAGTTGGCACGGCGGTGCTGGTCGGCGGAATGATGGGTATCGAGCGTGAATTTCAGGATAAAGCAGCAGGCTTTCGCACGATCATCCTCATGATTCTTGTTCGCTCAAGATCCTGACGCATCACCAGACCAAAACAGAGAATGCGATTATCGGCACGTGGCGGGTGATTGGCTCCCCGAAAAATCATGAAAAGTTCGTGGACGAGTTGATGAAGGACAAGGATATCAAAGAGTTGGTTTATTAGTCACATGGATGCAACACCCAAATAAAATCAAAGCCCCCTTTCGGGGGCTTTGATTTTATTTGGGCTCGATATTTCCGTTCGAATCGGTTGGCTGGTCATCCTTTTTATCGCCACCCAATCCTTCACGGAACGATTTGATACCTTTACCAATCTCACCGGCAATCTTGCCGATGCGACCAGGTCCAAAGAGAAGGACAACAATCACCAACAGGATGATCAGTTCCATGGGTCCAAGGCGCGGAAGCATTCTACACTCCTTTTTCAGTTTCCTGTTTATAGTACCACAATCAGAATTAATGCACCATTATAGTTCGCGGCGGAAGATGATGCCTTCAATGAATCGAATGAAACGGCGCACCAGCGAACGCACTCTTCCAAGCACGCGATATTGCTCGGGACGCACATGTCCTTTGCTCGGAATCGGACCCGTCCACTCAGCAGTCAGCGCGCCCCAGGTCAAGCCCCCTCCAAAACCCACCATCACCAACTTGTCACCCGTTTTTATCTGTCCCTTCTCCACCGCTTCCACGGTTGCTATGGGAATTGATGCAGTCGATGTGTTTCCATAGCGATCGAGATTGACAATGAAACGATCCATGGGGTGTTTGAGCCCGCGCGCCGCCGCTTCAATGATGCGGATGTTGGCCTGGTGCGGCACAATCCAATTTACATCTTCTATCTTCAACCCCGCGGCTTCAAGTGCTTCATTGGTTGCCTGTGCCATCACACGGGTCGCAAAACGGAAGACCTCTTTACCATCCATCTCGATAAAATGCTTGCCTTCATGGACGGTCGCTTCAGTTGCCGGGTGGACGCTCCCGCCACCGGGCAGCGCCAGCAGGTTGCCACCGGAACCATCGGAGTGCATAACGGCTGAATACACACCACCAGGTCTTTCACTTGCCTGCAGGACGAATGCACCAGCGCCATCCCCGAAAAGGATGCAGGTATTCCTATCCTTCCAATTGACAAATCGAGAAAGGATCTCGGCACCAATCACTAGAGCGCTCTTAATGGAACCACTGCGAATTGCCTGAGACGCCATGTTTGTTGCATAAATAAAACCTGTACATGCCGCAAGCAGATCGAACGCGCCGGCCTTTGTCGCGCCAATTTGATCCTGGATCATGCAAGCGGTCGCAGGGAAAATATAATCCGGCGTGGATGTCGAACAGATGATCAGGTCCAGGTCGGTTGGGCGCAGGTTGGCGACTTTCAACGCCTTGAGAGCAGCCTCCACGCCCAAAGACGATGTGGTTTGTCCTTCTTTCGCGATCCGTCTTTCGCGAATTCCTGTACGTTCACGAATCCATTGATCGTTGGTATCCACCATCCTGGATAAATCATCGTTTGTCAAGATAGTTTCAGGCACTGACATCCCCCAGCCTGTGATATGTGCATATGGCATAACGTACTCCTAATAAATTCAACCGCGCCAAAAGGACATTTGACGCCGCAACAAATTCCTACCCCGCAAATTGACTGAACACCAATGTGGCATTATGTCCGCCAAACCCGAACGAGTTGGACATGGCATGTTTGATCCCAGCCTTGCGCGGCTGTTTGGGAACGTAATCCAAGTCACAGTCTGGGTCGGGGGTTTGATAATTGATCGTGGGGGGGATAATTCCCTCGCGGATCGCCAGAATACTGAATACTGCCTCCACCGCGCCAGATGCACCCAGCAAATGCCCGGTCATGGATTTTGTGGAGGATACGGGAATCTTATACGCCCGTTCACCAAATACGTTCTTGATCGCGGCAGTCTCGCTCTTGTCATTCAGCGGTGTGGATGTGCCATGCGCATTGATATAGTCAATGTCTGTCACCTGCAAATCGGCGTCTTCCAGGGCATGTTTCATGGAAATCGCCGCGCCTGCGCCATTCTCCGCCGGGGCTGAAATGTGATGCGCATCATCGGTTGTTCCATATCCGCTTAGTTCACAGAGGATGGTGGCGCCGCGCGCTTGTGCATGTTCAAGAGATTCCAGGATCAGCATCCCCGCGCCCTCCCCCATCAAGAATCCATCTCGGTCCTTATCGAACGGACGCGACGCAGTTAACGGGTCATCGTTGCGGGTGGACAGGGCTCCCATCACATTCATGCCTGCCATGGCAATCGGTACAAGCGCGCCTTCCGAAGCACCGGCAATCATGGCATCTGCCGACCCGCGGCGGATCATTTCCATCGCTTCGCCGATGGCATTGTTGCCGGACGCGCAGGCAGTAGCCAAAGCCATGTTCGGTCCCCGCGCGCCGACACGGATGGCAAGCATGCCTGCCGCGCTATCCGAGATCATCATAGGTACAAGGAATGGGCTGATACGTTCGGGGCCGCGTTCGCGCAACACTTCGGCCTGATCCATGAGCGTGCCAATACCGCCAATGCCGGTCCCGATCAAAACACCAATACGGTCGCAATTTGAGTCGTCAATTTTCAAGCCGGCATGTCCCAAAGCTTCCAGGGTGGCAACAGTGGCAAATTGTACGAAGCGATCCATCTTGCGCGCCTCGCGGCTACCGAAAACAGACACCGCGTCAAAGCCTTTAACTTCCGCGGCAAATCGCGTCTTGTGCCTGCTGGCATCGAACACTGTGATCGGACCTGCGCCGGATTTACCTGCCAACAACGAATCCCAAGTCTCATTAACCGTATTGCCGACAGGGCTGATGCAGCCCATCCCTGTCACTACAACTCTTCTTCGCATAAAGCCAACTCTCCTTGAGTAAATTCAGGGAAGAAATTCCCTGCAAGTCAGGTGTTATAACACACCCGCGCTGGATTAGACGCGCTTGTTCGGGAGGCTCTTCAAGGTCTTCCATGCCTGTTGCACATGCATGCGGTCATGATCGGCCATAAAACTGCATACTTCGAGATAATTTGTTGGACCAAAGATCGCATGGCGCGCCTTGCGCGACCATATTGTCTTATCCGCGTTTTTTATAAGATCAACGGTTTCCATGCGCGCGAGTGTGAACTCCTGCAAGGCAACAACGCCGTCCACATGCAGATAATCCCTTTCACTTGCCCATACATCCGTATCCGGGCGCGGGATGAAGGCATCCTCACGTGCAAGCATCAATTTCAATTGCATTTGATGGATCTCGCGTTCGGTATCGCGCAAATGGCAAACGATTTCATTCAAAGCCCAATCATCGCGGGACTGCTCCTGTCTCCATTGTTCCTTCGTGATGGAGGATGACATGCTTTGCAGGACTGCCGGCGTGGACTGCATGATTGCCAGTATGGCATCAGGGGATTTGAGCAAAGGCTCGAGCGTGGACAAGTCAGTGGACTCAAGCCACGGGCGGAGATCTGCCAATTTGCCGCGCCCCGCTTCAAACCCCGGGCTGGACGCGGCATTCCCGTCGATAAAATATGTCTTCAGCCCAAGCCTGTTCGCAGGAATTAAGTCCCTTTCCACATCATTTCCAACCATCAGGATGGGATTCTCGGGCCATCCAAGCTGGCCGAGTATCTCTGCATAATATGCGGTATGCGTTTTACTGAAATGGAAATCCTCGAAGGATGAGACGATCTCGAACTGCGAGGGGTCGAGGCCAGCCCAACGCAGACGATGATATGTCGCCTTGCGCGGGAAGAGCGGATCGGTTGCTATGGCAACGCGGTATCCTTTGGAAAACGCCCATTCGATCAACGGGGCCGCATCGGGACGACGCTCAGTTTTCGATTCAATGCGGGGAAAGATGTTATCGTAAAAATCTTCGATGAGTCCAGCCAGATCCTGTTTTGAGACATCAAGTTTTCGGTAGAAATCCTCTTCGAACACATCCTGCAAGGTACGTGCGGGGTTTTCACTATCCATCATTAACCTGGTGGCGGCCAGCAACGAGGGAAGCATGACCTTTGCAGAGACATAAGGCGCAAGATGTTCGGAGAGCGCCTGGAAATAGGCAGGAATGAATGCCTCGATGTTCGTATTCAACAACGTATCATCGAGGTCAAATAGGAGTGTCAATGACATTATGTTCGAATATTTCCTTTGTTTGGTTTCGACCCCTCCAGCTGAGAAGACGTGTCAAGATTTAACCTCGAACTTGAACGGCAAAGCATGGCATTCCCCACAACCGATGTGCGGTTCCTTGACTGCCACCCGGGATTTTTCACAAAAACCCTGCACCTGCACACGCCGCATGAATGCCGCTGAAAGCGGGCGTCCCACCTTCGGATGCAATTTCATGAATTCACAAGCATTTGCCATGCCGATCTCGGGTACAGGACAGGATGCGCACAAATCCCGCGTCCACGGCTGGCCGGCGGCTTTGAGCAGGCGGCATTCCTCCACGTTGCGTCCGCGGAAGTAATCGCCATAAAAATGGGGACATTCCTTGCCAGCAGGGGTTTTCATGAACTAAAGTATTATAAATCCTTTCAAAATAAACGATGAGCGGGTGGCTGGATGTATTACCGAAGCCACCCGCCCAACATTTGAATCAAATCAGGTCACCAGGGTCATACGCGTGTGACATATTCACCAGTCTCCGTGTTGACGCGGATGACATCGCCAACCTTGACGAACTGCGGACATTGCACTTCGAGGCCGGTTTCGGTTTTGACCTTCTTGGTCACACCTGTGGCCGTATCGCCACGGATGGCAGTTTCAGCCTCCACCACCTCTAAATCCACCGAGGAAGGATATTCAATATCCAGCGGCGCCCCTTTGTAAAAAGTTAATTTAACTTCCATGCCCGCCTTGAGGTAGAGGGCATTGTCACCGAGCATTTCGCCTTTGATGGCAGGTTGCTCAAAGGTCTCGTTATCCATAAAGTGATAAAACTCGCCATCAGTGTAAAGATATGAGACATTATGGAAATCCAGGCTTACATCCTGCACAGACTGGCCCGAGTTGAAGGTGCGCTCGATATTGGCACCGGTCTGCAAATTGCGAGCTTTCACGCGAATGGTGGCATTACCGCGGCCGGTTTTATTATGGCTGTAATCCAACACCTTGTAGAGGCTGCCATCCAATTCGAAGGTGACGCCTTTGCGAAGTTCATTTACATCTATCATGCTTGCACTTTCCTTGTTTGGTATTTTCTAGAGCGGCGGGATTATACTATGAGAAGGGAAATCAGTGAAAAGATTCCGATTTGGGATCATCGCTCAGGAGTTGAATCGCATGAGGGAGGACTGGGAGAACCACCCGCAGATTTTCCACCGCGCCTTTGGGGCTTCCCGGCAGATTGATAATCAGTGTCTTTTTGCGAATCCCTGTGACAATTCTGGACAACATGGCATGAGGGGTGATCTTGAGGCTCGCCGCGCGCATGGCTTCCCCCAAGCCGGGCGCCTCACGGTCGATCACTGCGCGGGTCGCTTCAGGGGTGACATCACGCGGGGAGAAACCTGTGCCACCGGTGGTAAGGATGATATCCACGGCACCGCTGTCCGCCCACTCGATGAGGATCTGGCGGATGGCCGATTCCTCGTCAGGAAGAAGCGATTGTTTGGTGATGGACCAGCCTTCGGCTTCGACGAGATGCGCAAGCGCAGGTCCGGATGAGTCGGTGCGTTCGCCGCGTGAAGACCGATCGGAGAGTGTCAATATTCCAAATCGAATCGTCATCCCAACTCTTTTCCAAACGGGCGGACATAATCCATAAAATGCCAGCCGCGTTTTTGATAAAAGCGTTCCGCCTCGGGATTATCCGGTGTGACCATGAGGTAGCATTTCAAACAACCTTTGGCACGCAATCTTGATTCGATCATATCCAATAATTGACCGCCGATGCCGCGCTGACGATGACTTGCCGCCACCGCGAGATGATACAACAGACCGCGGCGCCCGTCATAACCGCCCATCACAGAGCCGATGATCCTGCCATCCTCCTCCGCAACGAGGAACAGGTCGGGGTCGTGTGATGTTTTCTTTTCGATCTCGTCAGGCGCATCGGAACGTCCCACCTCAACGCCCTTCTCCATCCCCTCCCATAATTGCCTAACCGAAACGTAATCAGATGGATAGCGAAATTCGCGAATGGAAATCATTGCAGACGAACTGGATTTCTATTTTTTCAACAACTTCAGCAAGTCATCGGGCATGAATGGTTTGAGGATGAAATGATTTGCACCACTCTTTAAACATTCGTCCTTCATATTCAGCCCGGAGGTCATTACGATATTGACGTTTGCATTCACAGGATTCTTGCGGATGTTTCGTACAATATCCATCCCGCTCTGTCCGCCGAGATGCACATCCATCAAAAGGGCATCGGGGGGTTCCTTTGAGACCTCGGATGGAACATCTGCATAGATATCCAGAACCGCGACCTCATAGCCCTCCATCTTGAGGAGGGTCGTAAGCAGGGATACCATTGTGCGATCATCTTCCGCGAGCAATACTTTTGACATTCCTTTTTTTCTCCCTTGTTGCAGTTTTGGGTTTCGTTTTTGTCTTTGCGGTCTTTGCCTTTTTATGACCGGCGCCGGCCATCAGGGATGATTCGATCACTTCGTCAACGGTATCCACATAAATGAATTTCATGGATTGTTTGATCTCATCCGGCACATCATCGAGGTCCTGTTCGTTGCGTCGCGGCAGGATGACCGTGCGGAGCCCGGTACGATGCGCAGCAAGGACCTTTTCCTTGACGCCGCCAATCCGAAGCACCTGCCCGCGCAGGGTGATCTCGCCGGTCATGCCGAGGTTCGGCTTGACCTTGCGCCCGGAAGCGAGCGACACAATGGCTGTTGCCATGGTCACGCCAGCCGACGGACCGTCCTTGGGTTGTGCGCCGGAGGGGATGTGAAGATGGATATCGGACTTGTTGAAGAACTCATCATCCAGTCCAAGTTGTTTGGTGCGCGAACGGACAAATGACAATGCGGCACGCGCCGATTCGTTCATCACATTTCCGATGGAGCCGGTGATCTGAAATCCTTTCGAGCCGGGCATGCCGGTTGCTTCCACGAACAATACATCGCCGCCGTATGAAGTCCACGCAAGTCCTGGCACAACACCCGGTATCGACACACGCTGGTTGAGTTCCTCGCTCGGCAGAAAGATCGGGTGATCAAGATATTCCTCCACGCGCTCCGGCGTGACGGTTGTTCTCTTCAATTTCTTTTCGGCAATATGTGTGCCCACTTTGCGGCATATCGCACCAATCTTGCGCTCCAAATTACGGACACCCGCCTCGCGCGTATACTCGCGAATGAGCCTGCGCAAGGCATCATCCTTGAACGTAATTTCCTTGGTATGCAGGCTGTTCTCGCGAACCTGCCGCGGGACAAGGTAGCCCTTTGCAATAGCGATCTTTTCGTTTTCCGTGTAGCCCGAGAGGTAGATGATCTCCATGCGGTCACGCAATGGGCCGGGGATGGTCTCCAATGTGTTGGCAGTTGTAATAAAGAAGACTTGTGAGAGATCAAATGCAACCTCAAGGTAATTGTCGCGGAATTCGACGTTTTGTTCCGGGTCGAGTACTTCAAGCAAGGCAGACGCCGGATCGCCATGGAAGTCAAAGGTTAGTTTGTCAATTTCATCGAGCATAAAAACAGGATTCTTCGACTCGACTCGACGGAGCGATTGCAGTATCCGCCCGGGCATTGCACCGATGTACGTGCGGCGATGTCCACGAATTTCCGCTTCGTCCCGGACCCCGCCCAGGGACGCGCGCACGAATTTTCTTTCCATCGCCCGCGCAATGGACTGTCCCAGCGAGGTCTTTCCCACGCCGGGAGGACCGACGAAACAAAGGATCACGCCTTCGCGCTCGCGGCGGATCAGATCCTCGCTAGGCGATTTCTCCTCATCTCTACGTTCAAGGCGGAGTTTGCGAATGGCAAGGAATTCAAGAATACGTTCCTTGACATCTTCCAATCCATAGTGATCTTTATCCAGGATATCACGCGCGTGGGGAATCTCAAGGTTATCTTGTGTCGCCTTGGACCACGGGACAGAGACCAGCCAATCGAGATATGTGCGGATGACGCCGTACTCTGCGGCAGCAGTCGGCAGACGGGACAAACGCTCCAACTCACGCCGCGCTTGTTTATCTGCCTCTTCCGGCATTTTGGCATCTTCGATCTTTTTGCGGAACTCTTCGGCTTCAGCAGCCTGCTCGTCCTTGTCGCCCAGTTCCTTTTGAATGGCTTTCATCTGCTCGCGCAGGAAGTATTCGCGCTGAACTTTTTCGATCTCACCGCGCGCTTCGTTCTGGATCTTCTGGCCGATCTGCAGCACTTCTGCTTCGCGCACCAAAAGGCCGATCAATTTCTTGAGCTTTTCCGAAACCGAATCGATCTCCAGGATTTCCTGCGC
>DATIUT010000149.1:0-6345 GCA_035466615.1 Anaerolineales bacterium
AGGTATTCAACCGACGATCAAGCAGATAGCGAACCATACAAACAGAATACTCGTCCCAAACATTACGAATGATGGGACGAGCAGATTAAATTAAATACGTGCTGCCAGTGAGTATCACCTCTTCTCCTCATGTTGCTGAACCCCGCCAGCAACGGGGCGATTATACTGCAAAAGAACGGTCAAGTACATATGGTGCGCGCCAGCGCATGTTATACTTCAACCGCCCTATGAAAAGACTTATCCGCCCCGTTACCATCATTATCATCAGTCTGTTGATCGCACTTTTTAGTGCGGCAGTCACCTACACAGCAAAAATATCAGGTTCGAATTACTCGGCCACCGCGGCGCTTTTCCTTCAAACCACCCCCACCCCGCCGGTCGAGAAAGACCACTCCGTGATCGGCTCAACAGATGGAATCGTTGTCATGGGAGCGATCATTGCTCTGATAGTTTTGGTCCCGATCATCGTTCAGCGAAAATCATGGGTACGGATGGAATAGGGTCAAGTCGCCTTCCAGCTCTGCGCTTTTGCAATCCGTTCACCCAGCGGGGGATGTGAATAAAACAGGAGGACCACCCACTTTTCAGGATCGATCTCCCCCAGGTTTTGATTCGCCAGACGTGTAAAAGCGGACGCGAACGCTTCTCTCTTACCCGTAGCCTGCAACGCGTAGTCGTCAGCCATTCTCTCCCTCCAGCGGGATACCGCATTCTCGAGCGGCATGGTAACCAGTCCATACGCGCCGAGGATGACTCCCAAAGCCGGGAACGCGGCAACATCCGCCGCACCGACAAACCCAAAATAATCAATCGCCCAATTCAATCCCAGAGACGCGAGATACAAGCCCAAAGTCGTCCCAACCGCTCCCATCGTAATCAACAACGGAATATCACGGTGGACGTGATGTCCCAATTCATGCGCGAGCACAGTTTCGATCTCGTCTGTTGAAAACTCATTGATGAGCGTGTCGCCCAGCACAATGCGGCGTGTATTGCCAATGCCAGTCAGCGCCGCGTTGGCGGATTTCGTCCGTTTGGACATGTCAAATTTGAACACACCGCGCACTTTTGTATTGGCGCGCTCGGCAAGCGCCAATAAACGATCTGCCAACTCTTTGTGTTCATCGCCCAAAGGGACAAATTTATTGAACAGCGGCATGATCAGTATTGGCGCAAGGTTGGAAAGCAAAACACTGAAAACCAGAATCCCTCCCGCCGCCCACAACCACCACAAGTTCCCGGTGACGCGCAGGGCAAGATAAAGCAGTTCGAGCAGGATCAGGCTGATAGGCGCGCCGACCGCAATTCCTTTGAGTTGGTCAATGATCCAATCTTTGAGCGTCTGATTCGACTGACCGAAACGATGCGGCAGGACAAATCCACTGTAATAACTGAGCGGGAGGTTGACAAGGAAATAGACTCCGCCAAATACCGCAACGAATGCAGGGACAAGAATCCATTCATTGGACGTAAAGCCGCTCAACCATTCGCGCAGGGAAATTGTCCAGCCGGGGAACAACCAAGCCAGGGCATAGATCGCGCTAAAGGCATTATCCATCAGCCACAAGCGGCGGCGGATGCGGGCATATTGTTTGGCTTGTTTTTGTCGTTCGGGGTCGAGGGTTGTCATATATATCTCGGTATCATTGCAAACGAGGGTAACGGGCAAAGCAGAAAAAAACGCTCGACCCAACCACCAGTGCTACTCGCAATGACAAAGTTATTTCGCCATCTCATCTGCAAGCATGGCAAGGATATCTTCCGACTTCATCACTTTGCCATAGGATTTCAACGCGGCAAGAAATGACTTGTGTACCAAATCCGCAGGAATGACCGTGTCGTCATATTTCAGGTCGCGCGTGGCGCAGGCATCTTCCGCAACAATGACTTGAAAGCCAAGGTCAGCGGCGGCGCGGGTTGTCGCGTCCACGCACATATGGGTCATCATGCCGGTGACGACCACGCGCTCGATCCCCCATCCTTTCAATACTTCCAGTAAATTCGTTTCACGAAAAGAGTTTGGATAATGTTTGTAAACGATCGGCTCACCTTCGAAATGCGCGACAGAATCATGAATATCCGAACCGCTGTCACCTTTGATGAAGAACGTTGCATCCGGTTTAATGGAAATATGCTGGATGTGGACATGATGTCCGTTGTGTTCGCGGAAACATTGAAGAAGCATGTGCGCTTTCTTCGCGGCCTCCTCCGGGTTTACCAGCGGAAATTTGCCGCCGGGAAAATAATCTTTTTGAATGTCAATCACAAGCAAGACTGTTTTCATATCATCCTTTCATTTCAAGAAGTAACATTTTTCGTTCGCCACTTCTTACTCCAATTCAACATTATCCGTCACAATAGATTTCTGAACCTCAACATGGGCATCATTGTTTTTAGCGAGAGAATTCAACAGGACTTCAGCGTGATGTTTCAAGTGCAATTTGTTGGTCAGCGCAAGAATTTGACGAAAATCAGCAGCAGCAAAACCTTTATCACCTTTTTCCATATGAGATTTGCCCCGCCCCAGATACAGGAGCGGCTCCCGAGGATTGATTTCCAGCGCACGGGTATAGTCTGCAACTGCCTTGTCAAATTCTTTGTTTGCCCGATAGGCATCCGCCCGGCCCTGATAGGCATAAAAAGAGCGCGGTCTTGCCTGAATGGCGCGTGCATAATAATCTTCAGCCCAATCCAAATATCCCTCATAGGCATGGATATTGAATTCGGGTCTCGTCAATGCATCTTTCTCGGAAAGTTGCAACGCCAGATCCTGATCCTCGTGCATGGCTTCGAGATTTCCAAGTTTGAAATACGCCATCGAACGGGCAACATAAAAATAAGGGATATCTGCCTGAAGCGAAATAGCCTTATCAAAATCCGACAAAGAAAGCTGATATTCCCCTTTATCCCTCAAGACGATCCCATGATCCATATGAGCCGGAGCCCAGTCCGGTTTGAGTTCCTTCGCGCGTGAGATCACCTCCAGCGCGGCGTCATGATCCTTGTCCATGGAATAAAGATCACCCCGCATTACGAGAACTATCGGGTTATCAGGCGCGATCTCCATGGCAAGTTCAACATCTACCCGTGCCTTCTCCCTTTGCATCATCCATAAGTAACATATGAAACGCGCAATATAGTGATTTACCTGGCGGGGTTCACGCTGAATATCACGTGTATAGTATTCCGCGGCGTGTGCATAATCTCCCTGCAAAAAATAATAGCCGCCGCGCTTGAAAATGTAATTCACCCCCAACGTGATCCAGCGAAGCGTGTGTCCATTCAAGGTGCCAATCGCAAGAGCGATCAACACACAGAACGCCAGTAAAATGTAATCCCGCGTCCTGATTCCGAGCCATATCAGTCCGATCAGAACCGGAATGCTGACAATCATGGTGATAAGGTTCGCATGTTTCTTCCCGAAAAAGAATTCCATCAAAGAATGAAGGATGTTTCCTCCATCCAGCGGGTAGACGGGCAGAATATTGAAAGTAAAAAGGACGATATTCACACCCGTAAGTGACAGGAAGAGCCTCGTATAAACATATTCCCAAAACAACGACAGGCCGGGTGGCGTTAAAAAATACATAACAAAAAATAAGAGCCCTAGTGTGAATGTGACTGCCGGCCCGGCGGCATAGATAGCAAGGCGATGCAACGGCTTTTCCGGCCCACGCCCGAGGTTGGTAAAACCACCCAGCAACCAGATCACAATGTTCTTCACCTCAACTGAAACGAACCGGGCGGCAAGCGCGTGCGCCAGTTCATGCAACAGCACGGACAGGATAAAACCCACCAGCCAAAACAGCGCGAGCGATGCGCGCATTATGTCCACCGGATCAAAAATAAAATAAGCAACAACTATGCTAAACAGAACCGAAAAGTGAAAGCGGATCTCCACTCCACGTACACTGCCCAGACGCCATGAAAATGTCCACCAGCTTTTCACCTTCACCTCTACGAAGTCACTTTCTTCCAAAATCTGCAGGGTTCTCACCCCACAGTTCCGTATCCCACTTCAAGACCGAGTCATCGCGCAATTCGTTTTCTGCAAGCCAATTCTCGGCACTGCGAATCAGCATAAAGATCGGCGCGTTGCGAGGTGTGTGTTTGAGTTGCGTCTTGCATTCCCCCGTATAAACCCAGGAGATGGCGTTTTCAGAATCAGAATAAACAGGCATCTCTTTGTTGTGTTTCATCAGCCACGTCAACGCGTGGACAATCGCCAGAAACTCCCCCACATTGTTCGTCCCATCCGGAAACGGTCCGATATGAAAGAACTCCCTGCCCGATTCTGTGAATACACCGCGATATTCCATCTTGCCCGGCGAACCACTGCACGCCGCATCCACGCATACGGACGGAAGCACCGGTTTGATGCTGGCTTCCTTCCATTTGCCCAAAGAGGATGACTTCCCTTTATACGCTTCATACCTGGACTGGAAGGCTGATTCCGCCTCTTTAAGCGTGCCAAACGCCTTATACTCCGCACCGACAAAACCTTTCACCTGCTTCTCACACTCCGCCCATGAAGTGAAGATGCCGGTCTTGCGTCCTTTCCAAACGACGTAATACTTCTGCTTTGACATACTCTAATTTTATCCGCAATTCGTACATTGTGGTTTATACTAACAACGGACATCGCTCGAATGAATGGCCGTCTCAGGTCCGTTTTCTCCATTTGCGGCATCGCGGGGATATTGATCTGTATGTCACTTCTCACATTACATGTCCCGACTGCACTTGCACAGAATCCTGTTCCAACTCCCACTTATGACCCATTTGCCCAGCCTGAATTGCCATCCAGTCCAACCGAACTAGAAATGGGACGTTATCTCTTTTGGCGGCATTGCATGCCATGTCACGGCGATGCGGGGCAGGGACTGACGGCAGAATTCCGACTACTTTGGGAGGACCACCAAAATTGCTGGGACCGCGGTTGTCATGGCGGCAAAAAAGATGATGAAGGTTTTCCCATCTCCACAACGATTCCCGCCATTGTGACCGAGGATCATCTGATGCAGTTTGCTTCAGAAGAGGAACTCTTCGAGTATCTGAAAGCGACCCATCCTCCCCAATACCCTGGTTTTCTTGAAGATGAGGAGTATCACGACATCGCTTTCGTATTATTCAAAATGAACAGCCGCTCTCCAGAGGAAAGTATTTCTGTATCAACGTCTTCACCGGCTCCCACCCCCACATTTGCCCCTACATTCACTCCAGCCGCAACTCAACAAAGCGTAGACTCCATATCCGATACATCGCTGCCAATTAACGGGCCCGGCATCGCGATGATCGTAGCGATCACGTTTTGGGCTTTGCAAAAATTCAGGAGGAAAAGCCGTTAAAGAAATTGTCGGGAGGTTGTCTCCCGGCAATCTTCCTCAACTTTTATCCGTCCAGCCGATCTCTTCCACCGCCATAAAAATATCCGTCGCAGAGATCAACCCAACCAGTGCACCGCTTTCATCAGCAACAGGCAGGTGATGGATGTGTCTTTCCTGCATCACGAGCGAACATTCCTTGAGTGACCAATCGGGTCTTGCAGTGACAATAGGGCCCGACATGATCTCGCGCACGGTCGTCTCGGCAGGATTACGATCCTCTGCCACGATCTTGTCGCGGATGTCAGTGGTGGTCACGATCCCATAGGCGGGATTCTTATCGCTGATGTCCACAATCACACTATGGATCTTGCGGCGTCGCATCAACGTCAAAGCGTAGGATACACTCGAATCCGGGTCAACAACGACAACAGGGCTGGACATCCAATCGCTAACTGTGCTGGGCATATTCTCCTCCGGTAAAAATTGATTCACATAGCAGCACGATATATCGTGCCCCCACTGTTATTTTACGACCAATTCCACAGAATCCATCGCAATTAGTGACCCATCCTCCGCGCTGATATCCTGCACTTCGATGCGGATCACCACGCCGCTTAGAATATTTCCAAGCAGGATGTTCTGATCGAATGTGCCGGGCGCTCCCAATGCGGCAGTTGTGACAGTGATCGAACCGATGGCAAGTTCCACGCCGCCAAGATCATAAATGTGATATACAAGATTGTTTTCGAACGGCGCAATTGCCACATTCCCTTTGATCGGCACAGAACCGAAGACTTCGCTTCCATGGGTGGGAGATTCGATGGTAATTGTGCGCTGTCTGCCATCCGGCGTGAACGTGATGTAATCTGTCATGTCCAGTTGATTGTTGGCCAGCCGATAATGGCGCGCAGTCTTGAATGTGGGACAACACATCGGGTCATCCGACTTGTGAATTGTGGCATCCAAAAAGATCTCGCCGTCGCTGATCGAGAATTCATTCAACTGGGGGCGGTCATCC
>DATIUT010000150.1:0-2346 GCA_035466615.1 Anaerolineales bacterium
GGGAAGAGAATTGTATATATTTAGATTCGAAAGCACGAGAGGCATTTTTTCGAGCTATACTAAGCGCTAGTGATCATATAGCATTTCTCAAGGCTCGTGACAAGAATGTAATTGAGGAAAATTTCAAAACAATAGAAGAAGCAGGAAAAGCTATCTTAGCTGGAGTTGCCCTCCCGACTATTGGCGATCTTGAAGGCAAGTCCATACAGACTAATAACACAAAAAAGAAAAAGTAATTCATGGAGGCTCACTCTGAAAACCATCGCACGTATCAAACAGTCGGCAGGGCTTTATGTGTACACTTTGGGCAGCCTGTCCGACCGATGGTAATGACTTTTGGGATGAAAAAACGGAAATAAGCCACTGTCCACAATGATGGAAAAATGGAAAATACTGGTAGCCGATTTTTATTAGAAATTAACACTCCATGGAGGTTCCTTTGAAAATCATCGCATGTATCAAACAAGTCCCTGACTCGGAGGCGAAGGTTAAGGCTGAGAATGGGCAGGTCACGTGGGGGGAGGCGCCGCTGGTCATCAACCCGTTCGATGAGTACGCTGTGGAAGGCGCGCTCTTGACGAAGGAAGCCAACAGCGGGACGGTCACTGCCTTGTGCATCGGACCCGAATCCGCCAAGGACGCGCTCAAGCACGCGCTTGCCATGGGTGCGGATGAAGCCGTCCTTGTTTCAGACCCCGCACTGAACGAGATCGACTCGGTCGGCGCGGCGCGCGTCCTTGCCGCGGCCATCAAAAAGATCGGCGGCGCGGACATGATCGTATTCGGTCGCCAGACGCTCGACAATGGGTCAGGTCTCACCACCGCGCAGGTGGCAAGAGTCCTCGGATTGCCACTGCTTGGGCTGGCTGGGCAGATCAAAGTCCAGGACGGAAACGTGACGATTGACCGTGTCACCGAAGAGGGCAGGCAGACCGTCACCGCAAAAATGCCTGTCGTGCTGAGCGTCGTTCAAAGCATCGGCGAACCGCGCTACCCATCGTTCATGGGCATTCGCAAAGCGTCGAAGGCAAACATTCCCGTGTGGACATTGGGCGATCTCGGCATGGATGCACCCGCCACGGTTGTGAGGCGCACCGAGTTGATGAACCCGCCCGTGAATGAAACCAAGGTGGAGATGATCGCGGGCGAAACACCTGAAGCCATCGCCGAAGCGCTCGTCCAAAAAATCATTGCGGAGAAAGTGCTATGAAAACCTTTGTGTACGTTGACCACTTCAAGGGCGAGATTCAGCCTGCTTCGTGGGAGGCGATCGGGCTTGGCAAAACGCTTGGATCGGTGAGCGCGGTCGTGTTTGGCTCGGGCGTGGACGCAATTGTGAAAGCCGCGTTCGAATATGGCGCTGATGAAGTCTTCGTCGCGGACGACTCCGCGCTGGAGGATTTCCGCCCGGAACCGTATGCGTCAACCTTTTCGGCCCTCGCTTCCTCCCAAAGCCCCGACCTGATCCTGTTCCCCATCACCGCTCGTACCCGTGAGCTTGCCGCCATGTCCGCCGTGGATTTGAACACAGGCGTGTTGACCGATATCGCCGCGCTCGAGGTCGTGGATGGCGCGCTGGTCGCGACACGTCCCATTTACGAAGGCAAAGTGATGGAGAAGACCGTTTGCTCGGGCAAGCCCGTGATGGCAAGCATTCGTCCGCGCTTCTTCCCCAAGCCGCCCCGCGATGAAAGCAAGTCTGGAACAGCGACAAAGGTTGAGGTTAAGTCTGACGCGTTGACCAGGATCGAAGGCTACTCCGCATCGGAAGCCGCGGTCAATCTCGGCGACGCGGGTGTCATCGTCTCTGGCGGGCGCGGCGTCTCGAACAATCCATCATTGAATCCGCCTGCTGGCCTGGATGAAAAGCAGGCCGAGATCTGGCGCGCCCAGCAAGGTTTCGCTCTGATCGGTGAACTCGCCGGTGTACTCGGCGGCGCGGTCGGCGCCTCGCGCGCGGCTGTGGACGGCGGATACATTCCATATTCCCATCAAGTTGGGCAGACAGGCAAAGTCGTCACGCCTGACCTTTATATCGCCTGCGGCATTTCTGGCGCGATCCAGCATCTCGTTGGAATGCGTAATGCCAAGGTCATCGTCGCCATCAACAAGGACCCTGACGCCCCCATCTTCACTCAGGCACGCTACGGCGTGGTCGGCGACCTGTTCAAGATCGTCCCTGCGTTGACGGCGGAGTTCAAGAAGAAGTTGGGGAAGTAGTAGATAGTAAGTGGTGAGTAACGAGAGACCTCCTCGCGGAAGTTCCAGCGAGGAGGTCTTTTCATCTACAGTTTCATTGTACAAGGTTTCGGCGGCGATTGCAATATGCAAAAAACACAATAATTT
>DATIUT010000151.1:0-10914 GCA_035466615.1 Anaerolineales bacterium
CCCTGCGGCGGCTCGACCCCCGAACACTGCTATGTCGACAAGACCCGCCCCTGCATCTGGTACAAGATCTACGAACGCTCCTTCAAAATGGGACGCGAAGAGAAACTGCTCGAAGTGCTACCGCCGCTGGATTGGGAAAAAGTCGGCACAGAAACATGGAAGGATGTGGCTACCTGTGTGAAGAAAAATGGCACCGGCAAGGTGGTTAAGAGTCTTGTCCTTGATCAGGGCGAGAAACGCTATAAGACTTGGGATCTGATCTTCCGAACCGTGCGCCAGCCGGATTGGTGGCAGGGGGATGACAAATACCATGCTCCCGCATACCCTGAACCTGTTTCCAACCTGGAGAAGGCACTCAAAGCTGGAGAATTCGTCGTTGCCTGTGAGATCGCACCTCCATTGAGCATGTCAACAAAGAAACTGGTCGAGAATATCAACCTCGTCAAACCCTATGTGACCGCCATCAACTTCACAGACAACGCATCCGCCACGCCGCGCATGACATCCTGGGCTTGTTCAAAGTTTGCTGTTGAAAACGGCGCGGAACCTGTCATGCAAATTGCCGCACGCGACCGCACGCGCGCCAGTCTGCAGGGCGAGATTCTCGGCGCAACAGCAATGGGTGTACGCAACGTCCTGTGTGTGACCGGTGACAGTCCCGTGCTGGCGCCGCAACCACGCGGCCGCATGGACATCAACGACATGGATGCCATCCAGATGATCTGGATCCTGCGCCGCATGCGTGATGAAGGTCATTATCTTGATGGGCGCGAGATCAAGTTCCCGCCAAAGTTCTTCCTCGGCGCGGCGGCATCACCGTTCGCGTCTGACCCGAAATTCCAGGCATTGCGCGAAGAGAAAAAGGTCAATGCGGGCGCGCAATTCTTTCAGACCAATCTTGTTTACGATGTGGATCGTATGCAGATCTGGCTTAACGAGATCGCCAAACGCAACATCCTCGACAAGGTTTTCATCATGGTTGGTATCACACCACTCAAGAGCGCCAAGATGACGCATTACATGACCCAGGTGCCGGGTGTTTATGTGCCTGACGCAATCATCAAACGCATGGATGATGCCGATAAAAAGGGTGGTCCGCAGGGGGCGCAGGAGGAAGGCGTGAAGATTGCGCTCGAGATCATCGAGAAGATCAAGGGGCTTCACGGACAGGGCGTCCACGGTCTGCACATCATGCCTGTCGGTTGGGAGGATGTCGTGCCGCGCATTGTCAGCGATGCAAAACTTTTGAAACCCGGATCAGCCGTCCCTGAGAAAGAGAGGGAATATGCTTCCTGAACAGATCAAGAACTTCCGAGAGATGGTCACGCTCAAAGATGGCACATACGTCCTATTGCGACCCATGGTTGCGGAGGATGAAAAATGCCTGCTCGAGTTCTATTCCTCGATTAAAGATGATGATATGCGTTATTTCCGCCACTACGTCAAAGACCCGTCAATTGTCCATGATTGGGCTGAACACCTGGACTACAGCAAGGTCCTGCCGGTCCTCGCACTGGTCAAGGACCGCGCTGTAGGAAGCGCCTCACTCCACTTCTGTGAGGGTCCCAAGCGCCATATTGGCGAGGTACGGCTCTTCCTCGCCAAGGATTTTCGCAAGCGCGGACTCGGCATGAAAATGATCAAGGCACTCATCGATCTGGCGCGCAAACAAGGGCTGAGCATCCTGCTTGCGGAAGTGATTGCCGAACAGACGAAGGTCGTCAAAGCCTTTGAAATATTGGGGTTCAAGGTCCAGGCCACCCTTGACGATTATTTCCTGTTCCCCGATGGCGACTCGCGTGACGTTGTCTTGATGACCATGACCCTGCACGCAAAAACGGATGAATTCTAGGCATGTCCCTGCGCAGTGTTGTCAAGAAAACCACGGGGCAGGATGTCTACATGTGCCATGCCTGCAATGATTGCGACATTGATGCCCGCGACGATATGGATATTCCATTGTCGAGTCTGGTGCAGCTTGTTTTACTGAACGATGAAGAGGCGCTTCAGTGCCGGACCCTGTGGTCTGATTCTGTTCTGGAGGCCGCGCGTAACGCCTGTAAACGCGGCCTCGACCTGCATGCGGTCATAACCGCCCTTCGAGAGGAGATGATTCGAAGGAACGGTAATTAAACAAGGAGGAAGGTATGAATACGGAAGAGCTGCTTGCCAAGGCAAAGAAGCCTTCTGCCGATGCAATGAAATTGCATCCGTTCTATCGGGGGAAGATCGAAACCACGCTCAAATGCACAGTCCATAGTTTCGATGATTTTGCCATCTGGTACACCCCCGGCGTCGCGGCGCCATGCAAAGCAATTCAAGCCGATCCCGAACTGGTCTACGAATACACCAACAAGTGGAATACCGTAGCTGTGGTCAGTGACGGGACGCGCGTGCTGGGCCTCGGCGACATTGGACCCAAAGCCGGTTTGCCGGTGATGGAGGGCAAGGCCCTGCTCTACAAGTATCTGGGCGGGGTGGATGGCGTCCCGATCATGCTCGACACAAAAGACCCGGATGCCATCATCAACACCGTGATGATGCTCCAGCCCGGGTTTGGCGGTGTCAACCTGGAAGACATATCCAACCCAAAGTGCTTCTACATCCTCGACACCCTGCGCGAAAAGGCGGAGATCCCCATCTGGCACGACGACCAGCAGGGCACAGCCACCGTCACACTGGCGGGCCTCATCAATGCCGTCAAAGTCGTCGGCAAAAAGATGGAGGATGTCAGCATTGCCTTCATCGGTGCGGGTGCATCCAATGTTGCATGTTCGCGCCTGATCTTCGGCTGGGGCGCCGACCCATCCAAGTGTTACGTTGTGGATACCAAGGGCATCCTCGGCAAGCATCGCAAAGATATCGAGATGCGCAAGGCGGAGTACAAGGACAAATGGAAGCTGTGCAACATCACGAACGCACAGGGACGCGAAGGCGACATCCCCGAGGCGATGAGGGATGTGGACGTGGTCATCGCTCTTTCCAAGCCCGGGCCTGATGTGCTGCTCCCCGAATGGATCAAGTCGATGGCAAAGGACCCGATCGTCTTTGCCTGCGCCAACCCCGTCCCTGAGATATGGCCCTGGGTGGCAAAAGAGGCAGGCGCGGCCGTGGTCGCGACCGGGCGTTCCGACTTCCCGAACCAGGTCAACAACTCTTTGGGATTCCCGGGCATCTTCCGAGGTACGCTGGATGTCCGCGCCAAAACGATCACCGATGAAATGTGCTTTGCCGCGGCACAAGCCATGGCGAACCATGTTGGCGACCGCCTCGCCCCGGACTTCATCCTGCCCAATATGGACGACTGGGAGGTCTTCCCGAAGGAAGCCGCCGCTGTTGCCATGAAAGCCATCGAGCAGGGTTTGGCGCGCATCGAGGTCTCATACGAAGAGGAATTCAAACGGGCTTCCGTCATCATCAAGCGCTCACGCGACATGACCAAACGCATGATGGAAGAGGGCTTCATCGCAGAACCGCCCGCGGATGATGGCGATCATCCCGAGATCGATACAGAAACGATCAAGGCTGCCTATTAGGCGAAAGGAGAATAATCATGTACGACCTGATTATCGTTGGCGGTGGGCCTGCGGGTCTGACAGCCGCTGTCTATGCCATCCGTAAACGCTTGAACGTATTGCTCATCTCGAAGGACCTTGGTGGCAAGACCAACTATCGCCTTGCCCTGCCGTGGATCGAGGACTACCAGGTCATCAAGGGTCTTGAGATCGTCAACAAGTTCCGCAACGAGCTGGAGTACCTGGAGTTTGCGCGTCATATCGAATCGGTGGACAAGGTCGAGAAGAAGGATGACACCTTCGTCGTCACAACGAAGAATGGCGCGAACCTTGAAGCCAAAGCCGTGATCCTTGCCACAGGGACGCGTCAGGTGCGCATGGATGTGCCGGGGGAAAAGGAATACACGATGAAGGGCTTGTGTTATTCCGCGCTCTCCTATGCACCGCTGTTCATTGACAAGTCCGTTGTGGTGATCGGCGATGCGGATCTGGCGCTTCGCTCCGCGGGTGAACTTGCCACAGTCGCCAAGGAAGTGACCATGATCTGTGCAAGCGAAAAGAATCTTGACTCGCCACTTGGGCAAAAACTTCAACAGGCAGGCAATGTCAAGATCATGAAGGATTGCGAGATTGTCGAAGTAAAAGGGGATGAATATGCCCGCAAATTGATCCTGAAGGACAAAACCGGTCAGTTGAAGGAATTCGAAGCGGACGGTATGTTTGTGGAGAAAGCTTTGACCCCCAACACTGGCATGGTCAAGAATCTGGCAAAACTCGATGAACAAGGACGCGTCGTGGTGGACAGCGCCTGCCGCACCAGTATCCCCGGTCTCTTTGCGGCGGGTGATGTGACCAACAACTACGCCGAACAGGTTCTGATAGCGGTCGGTGAAGGAGCCAAAGCCGCGCTCAGTGCGTACGAATACCTGTTGCCGAAACTTTAGCCTGCGCTCTCAACCCTAATGACCAAACGGGACAGGTCTTTGCCTGTCCCGTTTTACATCATCAACCAAATAATTGAATGTAACCTCAGGTGAGCACACCGTTGGATTCAAAAATCTGCCTTCCGGGTAGGGACGCCGAGCAATCATCCCTTCAACAACTCCTCCGCTTCCGGTTCGTTCTCTTCGGGTCTGGCAAGAGATGGCATTTCGAGAATCGAGTTCAAGCCGAAATGTTGCAGGAATTCCGGCGTTGTGGAATACAATATTGGTCGTCCCGGTCCGTCTGCACGTCCCGATTCAACGATCAGCCCCTTGTTCAAGAGGCTCTTCAACATACTGTCGCTGTTCACGCCGCGGATGGAATCGATCTGTGGGCGCGTGACAGGCTGTTGATATGCGATGATCGCCAAAGTCTCCAGAGCGGCCCGACTGAGGTGACTCGTAGCTTCGAGGCCGAGGAAACGTTCAATCAAGTCTGCCAGTTGGGGCGCGGTGGTCAACTGGACACGCCCGGTATGTCGTTGCAGACGCAGGCCGCGGGTCAAGAGTGATGCGTCCAGCTCGTTGAGCCCGCGTTCGATCACGGAGGGAGCCACGTCCAATGCGGCCGCGAGTTGCGCGGTGGTCACAGGTTCCGCCGCCACAAACAGGATCGCCTCCAGCTTTACCGAAAGCGGCAATTCTGTTTCAATGTTTTCTTTGTGGGGTTGTTCAAAGTCGCTCATGCTATAATTGCTCCGCTTAAAAAAATTTAAACTGGATCACAAATGAAAAAATCAATACCTTTACCATTATTTCTTGCCATTCTCATCCTTGCATCCATCGCCTGCACCGTCTTCGTCGGCGGACCTGATTATTCAGACCGCGCTCCCATCCCAGTTTCGACCGAGGCGGCAGAGAGTTTGAAGGAAGAGATCAAACGCGCATTTGAAGCAGGTGCCGCCTCGGGCGAAGTGACCATCAACATCACCGAAACACAGATCACCTCCGTGCTAATGCTTCGTTTACAGACCGATCAGAACCTCCAGCAGGATGAAAAACCGCTCATCACCGAACCGCAGGTCTATCTGCGCGACGGTCAGATGCAGATCTTCGGAAAAACCCAGCAGGGCATGTTTACCGCCAACATCGGCATCATCGTCTCGGTGAGTGTGGACGAAAATGGCAGACCGAAGATCGAGATCGTCTCTGCCGATTTCGGTCCGTTGCCCGCCCCCGAGGGGCTCACTGCCACCATCTCTGCCATGATACAGGAAGCGTACACCGGCTCGGTCGGTCCGGTCGCCACCGGCTTGCGCATCCAAACCATCTCAATTGCCGACGGTATGATGACCATCACTGGGCGTATCAGATAGCGCACGGATTATACAACGGATTATCGCGCTGAGCGGAGGTCGAAGACCGAAGTCGAAGCGCTATTGGACGACATGCACCGCATCTTCCTTAACTCGACCTTGCTCGCTCTTCTATTGGCAGTTTCCACGCTGACAGCCTGTCGTTCACCTCAGGTCACAGGCGAAGATATCACCATCCGTATTACAGCGGACGGTCAAACGCGGGATGTTGCATTGCCAGCGGGGAGCACGGTCTCACAGGCATTTCAAACTGCAGGTATCACGATCGGGAATCTCGATAAATCGGAACCTCCGCTTTACACGGTTTTGAACACGGGCGACTCAGTCACGCTTATTCGCGTGGTGGAAAAGTTCGAGACTGAGGAACAGATTGTTCCATTCGAACGACAGGTTGTTCGCAACGAGTCCCTGCCCAATGGCGAAACAAGGCTCGTTCAAGCCGGGGTAAACGGATTGCGGGAACTTACCTATCGCATCGTATTGGAAGATGACGAAGAAATCAGCCGTTCCATCGTCAAATCCGTGACCCTGCAAGAAGGCGCGCCGGAGATCGTGATGGTTGGTGCACAATCATCCTTTGCGCCGCTGCCAATCCCCGGCAAGATTGCCTATCTGGCTGGTGGCAACGCATGGCTCATTGACACGTCCACAGCCAATCGTACACCCATCGTAACCACCGGTGATCTGGACGGACGAATCTTCTTTCTCTCCCCCAATGGCAACTATCTGGTCTTTACGCGCAAATCCACCAAACCTGCGGACAAGGAGATCAACACCATATGGGCGGTGCGAACGAACGGAGGGAAACCTTTCAGCACAGGGATTGCAAACGTAGTCCATTATGCGGAATGGATACCCGGCACGAACTCGATTGCCTATTCCACGGTTGAGCCGCGCAGCGCCGCGCCCGGCTGGCAGGCGAACAATGACCTGCACCGCTACAGCATTACCACCGGCGCAAGGGCAAAAGTCCTTGATGCGAGCAGTGGAGGCGTCTATGGCTGGTGGGGGATGGTGTATTCTTTTTCGCCGGATGGGCGTCTCGCATATGCACGTCCGGACGGAATCGGGCTTGTGGATATTGACGGCAAGTACATTAAACCTCCGTTCATTGACATTGTTCCCTTCAATACCCACAGCGACTGGGCATGGCTTCCATCCCTTACGTGGGGCGCGGACGGGAAAACGTTATTCTATACATCCCATGCGCCGCCGCCCAGTCTGGTCAATGATGAGGATTCGCCATTCTTCGATCTTAGCGCTGTATCCTTTTCGAACGATGCCAATGTGGAGATCGTCAAACGGACGGGGATGTTTGCCTATCCATCATCATCCTACCTGCAGCCCAGTTCAATGGAAAGGCAATATCAAGTCGCGTATCTGCAAGCCATCTTTCCCGAGCAAAGCGAGACGAGCCGCTACAGAGTGGTAGTGATGGATAGAGATGGATCGAACCGGCGGACAATCTTCCCTGCGAATGATGCGCCCGGCCTCCAGCCGCAGATTCCTGTTTGGGCGCCCGGTCAACTCGAGGGGCAAATCGGCGACTTCATTGCTGTCGTTTATCAGGGCGATCTATGGTTGGTGGATAGTGGCAATGGTCAGGCTTATCAAGTGACGGGTGATGGGCTTGTCACAAGAATTGATTGGAAGTAAATTCCCCTCACACTGCCATCTCGCACTGGAAGATGGGGCAGCGTGAGGGATCATAAAGAGGAAAAGCATATGCGTATTTTGATTACAGGGGCGGCCGGGTTTCTTGGCTCACATTTATGCGACCGCCTTTTGAGTGAGGGACACAAGGTCATTGGATTGGATAATTTCATCACTGGCAACCCGGGGAACATCGCCCACCTGCAAGGAAATGAAAATTTCTCATTTCAAAAACATGACGTATCGAACTACATCTTTGTGGCCGGCAAAGTGGATGCTGTATTGCATTTCGCCTCGCCTGCAAGCCCCAACCCGCTTTCGCCTTCGGGATATTTCAACCTGCCTATCCAAACGATGAAGGCGGGAGCGCTTGGTACACATAACTGTCTGGGTGTTTCACGCGCGCACAACGCCAGGTTCCTTTTGGCATCCACAAGCGAGATCTATGGCGACCCGCTCGTTCACCCACAAAGCGAAGACTATACCGGCAACGTGGATCCGGCTGGTCCGCGCGCGGTGTATGACGAAGCCAAGCGGTTCGCTGAATCTTTGACGATGGCTTACCACCGTGCCCACGGCGTGGACACGCGCATCATCCGTATCTTCAACACCTACGGTCCGCGCATGGACCTCGAGGACGGGCGCGCCCTGCCAAACCTGCTCAAACAGGCATTGCTTGGCCAGCCATTGACTGTGTACGGTGACGGCAGTCAGACTCGTTCGTTTTGCTACGTGGACGACCTGGTGGATGGCATTGTCAAATTGCTGTATTCAGAAGAACACCTGCCGGTTAATGTTGGCAACCCGAACGAGATGAGCGTTCTGCGATTTGCCGAAACGATCAATCGTATGGTGGGCAACAAGGCTGGCATCGCCTACGTTAAAGATGCGCGCAGTGTCCGTGACCCGCAACAACGTCAGCCGGACATCACCCGCGCCCGTTCGATCCTGAAATGGGAACCCAAGGTTGATCTGGAGGAAGGCTTGCAAAAGACGGTTCCATATTTCAAACAAAAACTGGGACTTGCATGACCGTGACAGAGAAAAGTGAACATATTCGGTTTGTAAAATTTGCAGTCGTCGGCGCGATCGGTTCACTGATCGATATCGGCGTGATGAACCTGATGACTCAGGCTTTCCACCTGCCTCTTGTGCTGGGAGGAAGCATCTCGTTCGTTTGTGCCGTGACCAATAACTTCTTCGGTAATCGCTATTGGACATATCCCGATTCGCGCTCCCGACCCATCCATCACCAATTGGGGATGTTCTTCATCGTCAATGCCATCGGCATTGCCATCAGGATACCGATCCTGAAATATCTGGAACCACCTATGGCAGGACTGTTCGAGGACATGGCGCACCTCTCTTACAATGCCGCTGACGCGCTCGCAAAAAATGCCACCCTGATCTTTGCCATCGGGGTTGTCATGCTTTGGAACTTTTTCGTGAACCGTTATTGGACGTATAATGATGTATAGTAAGAATACCTGGGAGAAATGACTTATGTCTCAAAATCAACCTCGGATTATCCCTATCTATGCTTCGAATGGCGAAGCTGAAGCGTTTCTTGTTTTCCCGTATCTCTTCAACCGAAGCGGGGAATGGATCGGCTGGGTGACCCCCAAGCGGGATGTCTATTCTGTGATGGGCTTCTTTGTGGGCTCGCTTTCCGATCCGGCACGTATAGTTCGCAGACGCTCAGAAGAGGAGACCAGGCCGCGTCTCCAGCCGCCGCCCAAGCCGGGAAAGATCGTTACACCATCATCGGTTCCATTGGCGCCGATGATGAGTGACCTGCCGCTTAGTCTCATTGATGTGCTCCTCGAGGAGCCTGAAAGGTTGCACACAGCTGACAGCGGAGAACTGCGCGAAGATATGGATTAGGGCGGGGATTGTACAAGCCAATCTATGGCTTCAGTTCCAACACCAGCCTCGATCAAAAATGGAACTCTCGCAGGTTGGTAGATTGTTAATGCTTGTGGGGTAGATTCTCGTGCCGGTGCCATACACGTCCACTCGTCAGTGCATAAAGTTTTCAATCCATTCGAGCGAATAATGGCCTGCAATAGCGAAAATAGACATTTTTATGATCTGCCCGATCCATGTAAATAATAGAAAGGTCTGGATGGGCATTTTGGCGATGCCTGCCGCGATGCCTGCCACATCAAAAAAAGGATTGGGTATCGCCGATAAAACCAGTATTGCCCAGCCGCCGTATTTATTCACCCAGGGTTTGAAACGGTTGTAGATGTTGGTGCGTTCGACGACGGCCTGTCCGCTGAAACCAGCCAGGAAACCCGAGAGTTCGCCGAACGCGCCGCCTGTCCCCGCGGCGAGACCAACCCAAAAGGGATTAAACACGGCCCCCATTGCATAGATAATGGCAACACCTGGCGCAGGCAGAAGAACGGTCGCGTTTGCCATGAGGGCAATCAGGAATACGCCTGCGTAACCGAATTGCTCGAATTCCTCCACACGGTCTCGGATATTGATTATGTAAATTGTGATTCCGATGACAGCCAGCAACGCAACCGTACGGAGGAGGTTGATCCACAGGTTTGAAACTGGTTGTTTGGCCGGGATTTGCCCCTGAATTACGTTTGTGTTCTGAACTGGAACAACGGCTTGAGTCGTTTTCGGTCTCGTCATTCGGGCAACGCTTTTAGCAGGAGCGTTTTCTGTAGAAG
The DNA here is from genome assembly GCA_035466615.1 of Anaerolineales bacterium. Taxonomy (GTDB): domain Bacteria; phylum Chloroflexota; class Anaerolineae; order Anaerolineales; family Villigracilaceae; genus Defluviilinea. The sequence goes on from DATIUT010000151.1 coordinate 10,155, forward strand.
TTTTCTTTGCCTTTGAAGATATCCCCGTTTTTGTTTGAACTATCCCTGTGGCGACGCGTGAAGAACGCGCAGGAGTTTTCTCTTTTGGTCTCTGCGCGTTCCTCGACTTCTTTATGGCTTCTTTCTTATTCGCTTTCTTTGATGGTGACACGGATGATCTTCACTGCGGAAGCGTTGCGGTTGTTTGGGTCGCGCGGCGGGATGGACATGAGCACATCCAGTCCCTCCACGACCTGACCGAAGACGCTGTGGCGATTGTCCAGGTGCGGGGTGGGGAGGTGCGTGATGAAGAATTGCGAGCCATTCGTGCCCGGTCCCGCGTTTGCCATGGAGAGTACGCCCTGTTTGTCGTGCCTGAGGCTGGGATGAAATTCATCGGCGAATTTGTAACCAGGACCACCCATGCCGGTGCCGGTCGGGTCGCCGCCCTGTGCCATGAAGTTGGAGATCACGCGATGGAAAATGACACCATCGTAAAAGCCTTCGCGGGAAAGGAACACGAAACTATTAACAGTATTCGGGGTTTTGTCGGCGAACAGTTCGATGACCATGGTGCCTTTGTCAGTCTCCATGTGCGCCTTGTATTTTTTCTTTGGGTCAATCTGCATTGCGGGTGGGGTGGTCCATTGTTTTGCCATTTGTTTCTCCTTATTATTTATAAGCCTGACAGGTTTAATAACGATTCTATACGTGCAACGACCATATCCAATGCGGCGGTGTTGTGTCCGCCTTCGGGGATGATGATATCCGCGTAACGCTT
>DATIUT010000152.1:0-4633 GCA_035466615.1 Anaerolineales bacterium
GAAGAAATCTTCTTCGGTGTTACAGGGTCGCAATGTTAGCTCCATGGGAGTTATTCCTCTCCATTAATCCGAGCAGACGGTTTTCGACGCGCTCGATGAATTCACATGTCTTTTCCCTCCATGCGGGGTTGGGATCATTGAGAACGAAATTTGCCAGGCCAAGTCCGCGCGCCGCGATGAAAGAGTCTATCTCACCCGCATGACGTTCAGGCCACGGACTGTGACGTGTATACCCTTCTTGAAATGCAGAGTACATATCGACGAAACTCTTTGAGTCGAAGTAATATAACGTTGTGGCAATATCCTGCACGGGCCAGCCCAGCATCAGGTCTTCAAAGTCGATTGGCGAGAGCACGCCGCGCGCGTTGAGCACGTTCCATTGATGCAGGTCGCCGTGAAGGATGCGCATGGGTTCGCCGCTGGCTTTCAACCTGTCAATGGACTCTTGCACCCAGACAATGGCTCTTTCGTAAACAGCACGCCGCGCGGCAGGGAACAGGGGCGAAAACTGTTCATCGAACAGCACCATAGGCTCGGGGAAAGGAAAGACACGGTCGAATCGCAGCAGGAAAAGCTCAGAAAGTGGACGAAATGTCAAAGCATGTGTGTGAAGTCGAGCCATCAATTCTCCCAACTTGTAGATGTTGACTGCGGACATGTCTTCAGCGAGGTCATTTCCAGAGACCCATGAGAAGATTGCGCACAGCCTCGCTTCAGGGACTCCGCCCGCGCCTGCTTCAACGACCAGTGACCCGTCCTTTGCCGGGAGCGGACGCGGCACACTGAGATCCGTGTCGCGCACCAGTGCGGCGAGCCAGTCCATTTCGGCTGCAACATGGTCGAGATTGTGCCCGCCTTCTGGCAGGGTGACGCGCAAGATATATTTCTGCCCATCGCGGGTGTCGACGCGGAAGATGCCGTTCATGTCATTGGTGACCAGTCGCAGGTGCACTACATCCAACTCATAGTAAGCAAGCGCATTGAGCGCAAGTTCGCGCAGACGGCGGGCTTGCCCGCGTACGGAGAGGACAGAGTAAGGTTTGTTCACCGCGTCTCCATGATCAACTCGTGAATATCCCTGGACATCGCACCCGCGCAGGATGTCTGGTTACCAAGGATCACCACGTCCAATTTATGCTGAGGATAATAAAACAGGCGACAACTGACACCATCCTCCTCGCCTGTGTGTCCCCAGCGGACGATTTGCTCCTCGTCATCAAGCAGGATGAAACATCCGAAGCCATAACGCCACTGCTGCTCCTCCTCGTCCATGATGATCTTCGGCGTGAGCATGGACTCAGCCGATCCCTTTGAGCAAAGTTTTCCGCTGCGCAGTGCCCGCGAGAAACGGACGAGGTCATCCAGAGTGGAGGTCGAGCCGCCGTCCGCCGCGCCGCCTGCGGTGGTTGAGTAAATGTTCTTTCGCCAATGAATGACCGTTCCGTTTTCATCCCTGATGGGAACGTATCCCTCGGCGACGTTAGGGGAGACGTCATCAAGATCGATGAAATCCGATTGCGTCATCCCAGCCCGCGCGAAGATGTTCTGACGAATGTAGTCGAAGTAGGAGGTTCCCGCCGCCTTCTCGATCATCAACCCCAGCAGCATGAAACCCGCGTTGTTGTAACGGTGTTTTTCGCCGACCGCGTTATATGGCTTGAGTTGCGAAAAGATGGTCAGGTAATCAGCGTCGCGCCGCAACAGATAAAGAGGATGGTCGCGGCAGAACTGTTCCCATTCCGCGTCGAAGTCTTCGGCGTTCTCGTTGATCCAGTCCGCGATGCCCGAGGTCATGGTCAGCATGTGGTAGACAGTCGCTTCGGGCGGCAGTTTGGTGCCCTTCAATTTCAGATACTTGACAACACGGGTATCGAGGGAGAATTTTCCCGCCTCGATCAACTGCATGGCCGCCGCGGCGGTAAACATCTTGCCCACCGACGCAATGCGAAAACGCGTCTCAGAGTTGTTCCTTATGTGCCACGTGCGATTTGCGAATCCGTACCCGCGGCGGAGTAGATCATCTTTCCCTTGGCGAATCAGAATCGCGCCACAGAATTGGTTCTCTCGCACGCGCTTGTTGATCATTCGCGCAAGTCTTATTTTGAAATTGGCGTTCAACATGGTTTGATCTCCCGTTTACTTTTTCCTGTTGTTTGCATGGGATTTATCCAGGTTTCTTTCCAAGCGCCACAAACGTGGTTGCGTTGTGAAAGCCAATTTCCTGAACCCGCTTCCGCAGTTCCTCGCCGCGCACCTGCAAATCGGGATGTCCATCAGCACGCTGGATGTAACGGTCGAAGACGGGATTCAACTCGGCCAGAATATCTGGATTTTTGGGATCGTCGCTCAAATCCGACAGGTCGAACGTTCGCATCTCGGATAACTCGAGGCGGTTCGCCATTGCGACAAGTTCCCCACGCTGGTAGGTTTCGCGATGTTCCACCCCGTTGACGGTATCCACTGCTCCCCACCAGTGATGCAGGTAAACGTGCGTCATCTGCGTTTCGGTCTGTCCATTACGATACATCTCGGCGATCAGCATGATTCCGCCTGGGCGCAGGACCCGCTTCATTTGGCGGAGCGCAGGCTCAGGGTCCAGATGATGAAGCGAGTTGGCGATGCAGACCAGGTCGAAGGAGTCGTCGGGGAAGTCCATTTGGAGTGCGTCCATCATTTGGAAGTGGATGTTCGCATCATCCTTGAATGCCCTCTCGAACGCGGCTTTGTTTCGGTCAGAGGAGTCAATGCCAATGATCTCGCTGTAGTCTTTCAACCCTTCCAACAGGAAGTGGACAAAGCCGCCCGCGCCCGTGGCAACGTCGAGTACGCGCCCGCCGTGGATTTCGCCGAGGATGTCTTTGGGTGTGGTCATGGTGCCTCCTTTTTCAACTTTAGCAGGGCGGTCCCGCGGCGATTCGTTTTTGGATTTGTTTCAACGTGCCGCGCGTGGAGAAGATTTCTTCGATCCACCAGGTGACGCCAGCCTTTTCGTATTCTTTGACAAGGGCGCGGTCTTGCGCAGGATTCTTCCCATCGGTCCCGCCATACTTGATAATATCGAACCGCGCATCAGAGACGCGCTGCTTGAAGATGAGGCCTGCCATTTTGCGAATGATCTCAGGCGTAATTGGCATCCCCCATCCACGCGGCAACAACCCATCCCAGTGCGCGGCGCGCTTCAACGGGCGTTTAAACGGCCAATGCGCCGAGACCCAAATGGGGACACGCGGTTTCTGGATGGGTTCAGGCTTGAATAGAGCGTCGGAGATTTTGTAATGCTTGCCAGTAAACGAAAAGGGCTTACCGCTCTGCAGACCTGAGATGATCTCCAGACTTTCGTCCAGCATCTCAGCGCGCGTGCGCGGGCCTGTCTCTTCGCCGAAGGCTTTGAAGTCCTTGTTGACCATGTCACCCAGTCCCACGCCCAGAACGGCGCGTCCGTGCGAGATATGGTCGAGGGTGACGATCTCGCGCGCCACCTTTTGCGGACGACGACGCGCCAACGGGGTGATCATTGTCCCCAGCCGCATGGACTTCGTCTGTCCCGCAATCGCGCCGAGACACAGCCAGGGGTCCATGGTGGGCGAATCCCCTCCGCCGCCGATGTGATCCCACAGGAAGAATCCCTCCCAGCCTGATTCTTCCGCGCGGTTGGCAATTTCGATCAACACATCGGCGTTCCCGTAGGGATGGCCTTTATTGGGGAGCATTAATCCAAACTTCATGGCGATATCCTTCCAGCGCACGAACGATAAAGTGCATTCAATCATCCTTCGGGAACGAGAAGTGCATCTGCACCGTCACCCATTTCCCTCCGCGCTTTTCGAGCGTTCCCGTCCAGCGGCAATTATCCCACCCTATGGGCTTTCCGTTCCACTCGGCGTGGTCATCGAGAAAACAGGAATACCACGCGACGTTCCCCAGTTCCGCGAATTTGACGCGCAGTTCCTTCACCGCGAAATCCGTGGCCTTGAACTCGTCCTTCATCCACACGCGCTCGCCTAAACTCTTGAACGCATCGAACCCAACGATGGTGGATTTTGAATCGGGATGGAAGATGAAGAAGTCTTCATCCTGCGCCATGATGGAAAACAGGCGGTCAAGGTTTTTGGTCAGCGCCCAGCCGATGGCATCATGGATGACCTTTTCAACTTCGAGTCGTTCTGAGTTGTCTATCATCATTATATTGCCTCTCCCAATCTTCCCTAAGCAGGCTATAGTGGAGTTCGTCCTTGAAAATATACCGGCGCAGCCTTCCCTCTACGCGTCATTGAGCAGTTTGGAAGGTTGCCGAATGTAGTGAGCGATTCCAACTGCCAGCATGAGAGTTCCAATTACAAGCAAGGTGTAGGTGCTCAACATTTGATTATTGTGGAGGACGATCCCAGCCGCAGTCACGAGGATGCCCGGAAAGATGAGGAAAAGCCGCCATTTTTTCCTGATTGCTCCAACAAGGATACCTGCTCCGAAAACCGCGTAGAGACCCGTGATGAGCAGTTCCTGTCCCCAGCGAATCCCAAACGGGATCTCAGGCTGGGGATATCCACCGACAGGGATTTCCTGGCTGGTAATGACCAGGGAAGGTTGCAACCAGCCGATGTCCTGCGGACAAAGTCGAATCCATCCGGCCATC
>DATIUT010000153.1:0-4243 GCA_035466615.1 Anaerolineales bacterium
AGCAACATTTTTTTAGGGCTCCAGCGGTTAATCCGCGAATGATGAAGCGTTGGAAAATGAGCGCGAGCAAAACAGGTGGCAGGCTTGCCAGCACGCCCGCGGCGGCGATCCGCAAATATTCAAGACCAAGTTTGGTGCTGAACTCGCCGATCAACACGGGAAGAGTCTTCGCGTCCACATTGGTAAAAATAAACGCATACAGGTATTCATTCCACGCCGCGATAAAGGCGAAGATCATCACACTCACCAAGCCAGGTCCCGAAAGCGGCAGGATCACGCGGAATAACGCTCCCAGATGGGTGCATCCGTCAATGCGGGCGGCATCCTCCAGTTCCGAAGGGATCGAAGCGAAGTACCCGCGCATCAGCCAAATGACCAACGGCAGAACAATGCTGATGTCCACGAGAATCAGCCCGATGTGTTTGTCGAGCAAATCCATTTTACGCATGATGACGTATAAAGGCACAACCAGAACAATGGGCGGCACTAACTGGGTTGCCATCATCACCAAGACCATTGTATTACTGCCCCTGAAATGAAGCCGTGCAATGGCATACGCGGCAAATACTCCCAGAATCAGGCAGATGAACATGGTGGTCAAGGAGATAACGGCTGAGTTGCCCAGCGACTTGAAAAACAACTGCGCGTTGACTGATTCGCTTCCGCGCATATAAAACAGCGAGTAATAATTTTCCAGAGTCAGGCGCGGGGGAATCCAACGCAAGGGCAGAGTGAGTAGATCAATTTTCAAAGAAAGAGACGAGATAATCAGCCAGAGATAAGGCGCAACAGTCCAGACCACAATCCCCGTCACCGCCAGATAAAGAAAGAAGCGTTTCAGCGCACGCGGCATGTTAAATCTCCACAACCTTTCGATATGCCGAGCGGATATAAGCCACCGCGGGGATGAAAATGATCAGGCTGGTGAGATACGCCATCGCCGCGCCATAACCAAAGCGCAGGGAGCGGAATGTCGTTGCATAAACTCGCAAGTTGGTCATCTCGGTCGAACTGAAAGGTCCGCCGCCTGTGACGATGGAAATCAATTCAAAAGTTTGAAAACCCCAGATAAATTGCAACAAGCCCGCAACCATCAGGACGGGCATGATCAAAGGCAAAGTAATTTTTATAAAAGACTGCCAGTCCGTCGCGCCGTCCACGCGGCTGGCTTCGTACAAATCATCGGGGATGGTTTGTAAGGCGGCTAACGTCAGGATAACAGTGAAGGGCGTTTCCTTCCAGACGTTTGCCAGAATGATCAGAACCATGGCAGTTGTCGGTTCCGCCAGCCAGATTTTATATTCACTGATTATGTGAAGCTGGGATAACAGGGCGTTCAACGCGCCGTAATCAGCGTTATAGATCCACTTCCACATGGCAGCATTGACGATAGATGGCATCGCCCAGGGCAGGATCATCAAGCCGCGCACAAACCCCCGCCCGCGAAATTCCTGATTAAGTACCATCGCAATCGCCACGCCGAGCGCCAGTTCAATAATGACAGAAAATAAACTAAATTTTAAAGTTGCCTGAAGCGAATTCAAGTAACGCGGGTCGCGCAACAAATCAGCATAATTCCTGAACCAGATGAAGGCATCTTCCTGTGGGCGCGATAAATCGTGTTGTTGAAAACTAAGCCACAAAGAGTTGAACATCGGGAGCAAGACAACGCCCAAAATTGCCAGCATGGCTGGAGCAATCAACAACAACCCCAGAATGCGAGGATCATCAATAATGGAAAGGGAATGCCGTTGGGTCATTCTCATATCACATAAACGGATGCCTGCACCTCAAAGATGCAGGCATCCACAAACTATGAACTCTTATGGTTTGCACTCGAACTGGGACAACCCAGCCGCCATATTGTCCAACGCTTGTTGAGCGGTTTGTTCGCCAGCCAGTGCCTTGTGAACTTCAGCGGTGCTGATATCCACGAAATCGCCGTACCAGGTGAGTTTGGAAAGACCGCGCGCGGTTGACAACTGCGCCTGGAAATCAGCCCAGAAGGGATACTTGGCGGTCAAGTCTGCATCGGAATACAGGTCAACCCAGATGGGTAATACGCCAATTTCCTGCGCCAGAACTTTATTGGTTTCCCTGCTGGTCATGAATTCAATGAATTTCCACGCCGCTTCCTTGTGTTCTGAATTCGACGGAATTGCATAGGCTTCCGGGAGGGTCAACGCCGCGCTTTTGCCTGCTTCAACACCAGGCACCAAGCCAACCTTGATCTGTCCGTCCACGTTGGAAACGGAGGCATCCTTGGTATACGCCATCAAACCGGCAATACCCTGCGGCATGAAGAGCGAGTCGCCTTTGAGGAAGACATCCTGTGAGGCCGCCTGGTTGTAAGTCATACCAGCGGGATTGGAAACTCCATCCGTGAGGCTATCCATCATATATTGCAAAGCCACCAGTGTGTTCGGGTCTTTGTTGAACAGGAAACAACCCTTGGCATCCACAATCTCGCCACCGAAGGCATACGTCCAAAAATGGAACTCATTCCCCAGCGACCATTCCTGATTCCAGAACGGGGCCATGCCGTAGGACACAACGCCCTTTTCCTTTGCGTTGAGGCTCATCTGGGCGAATTCATCCCAAGTCTTGGGAGCTTCAGTAAAGCCAGCCGCCGCGAGTTTCTCCGCGTTGTAATAGAAGAAGCGGGTGTCGTTATTCCAGACAACGCCATAAACTTTATTATCCGGGCATGAGAACAAATCCACCAAACCGGGGATCATGCCATCGGTGTAACCGGCAGGCATAAAGTCGTTGAGAGGCGTAGCCCAACCGGCTCCGCACCATTCCGCCACCCAGCCGTTATCAAATTCAACAACGTCATAGGCAGAGCCACCTGTCGAGATTTCGGGCAGGATTCGGTTCGCCACCGAATCCCAATCGCTCTGGATCAATTCAACCTTGATTCCCGACTGGTTTTCAAACTCGCGGATGCGGGCTTCAAATGCACCGTTCAAGTCCGCTTCGTGTTTGGGGAAAATAACCGTGATGGTTTCGGACTCTGCCGCGGGTTGGGTCGCTTCCACAGCAGGTTGAGTAGCATCCGCCGCGGGGACCTGGTTTACTTCTGTTGTGGGAGCTGCTGCAGGCGCGCAAGACGCCATCATAAAGCTCAAAACCAACAATGACGAAACGAACAAATAGAGAGACGATCTTTTCATTCCAATACTCCTTTTAGTTTTTCGGGCGATCCACTGCCCGCTTTCACATTTGATTAAACGACAATCGAATTGATTCCCTGCGCTTTTAACGCAGCGATAAACGCACGTGGCGTTTGTTTATCCGTCACCAGTTTGTGGACATCTGTTAATGGCGCGAGGAAAGTCGTAGAGACGCGATTGATCTTGGAATGATCTGCAACAAGGATGACCTCACGCCCAATCTTCAGAATCGCGCGGTCAGTCAATGTTTCATGCAGGTAATCATTCGTCAAACCCTGTTCGAGGCTGACTGCGCGCGCGCCAATGATCACTTTATCCGCGCGTAGTTCCCCCAAGGCCTGCTCGGTGATATGACCGATGAACGACAATTCACTGTCACGCAAAATCCCACCCAACGAAACGACCGTGATTTCCTTTACCCCCGCCAGCATGTTCAACACCGGCAGGGAATTGGTAATCACGGTCAGGTTCTTGCGGTCACGCAGGTTTCTCGCCACTTCGAGCACAGTCGTGCCAGAACCAAGAAACACAGCCTCTTTATCAGCGATCAACTCCGCAGTTGCGCGCCCAATGCGGGATTTCTCATCCGCCTGTTCGTTTTCACGCTCGAGGATCGGCAACTCAGGTGGAGCCTGTTCCACAGCGACCGCGCCGCCATGGACGCGTTGTACCTTCCCTTCCGACGCCAGCGACTCCAAGTCGCGCCGAGCCGTGGCTTCGCTGATGGAGAACTGCTCAACAATCTCAGCCACCCTCAAGCGCCCCTGTTTCGCGACCAGGGAAAGGATTTGCTTTTGTCTTTCGGGGGTGGGAATAAAATCAGTCATAATCAATCATGAAACGGTCACATTCAATCATAGCACTTTTAGAGGAAATTACAAGAGGGAGTTTGGGGAATCAAAAACCCACCCTGTAACAGGGTGGGTACACCGGAGAAAGCATCGAGCTTTCCAAAGAAACCGACACCTAATACGAAGAGGTTTCTGAATGGAACTTCTTCGTATCGGGACGCGTGGATATAAACTGCGGGCCTCTCCAGCCCAAGCCGTAGGGAATGAATTTGTGTT
>DATIUT010000154.1:0-10578 GCA_035466615.1 Anaerolineales bacterium
AAAAATACACTAATTAGGATATTGACAACTAGAATTGTCGTGATATACTGACGCAGACATCATACCACCATACCAAATAGATTGGTAGCCTAATGTACCTACCCATTCAGTCTGAACGTCTGTACGAAAGAATTGTAAGCCAGATTGAACAGCGGATCGAGTCGGGGGATTTAAAGGTCGGCGATCAACTGCCCTCAGAGCGCGAACTGGCTGAGCAATTTGCCGTGAGTCGCACAGCCGTACGAGAAGCAGTAAAGGCACTGCGCCAAAAAGGTTTGGTGGAGATTCGGCCTGGCCGGGGGACATTCATTACGAATGAAGCTTCAGACACCATTCGCACCTCACTTGGCATGCTAATGAAAATGGGGATAACGAAAGGGTCTGGAAACCTCGTGGAAGTGCGCGAGATTCTTGAACCTGAAATTGCCGCACTGGCCGCAACCCGCATCACAGACGAATATATTGCCGCAATGCAGGAAGCCGTAAAGATCATGGATACCGCCCTTGACGATGCGGACATGTTCATTGAGGCAGATCTTGATTTTCATCTTGCGCTCGCAGAAGGGACACAGAATCCATACATCCCGATTTTGATGGATTCGATCATTGATTTACTTCGAGAACAGCGCAAACGCATCAGTCTCGCCAGAGGCGGACTCCAGCGCGGACAAATGCACCACAAGAAAATCCTGGCTGCCGTTACCCACCGCGATGCTCAAGCCGCCCGTCAGGCAATGCAGGATCACCTGAAACAGGTTCGACAAGACTCAGAAGCAACAGACGCAAAATAAGACATATTTTGGAGGATAAATGGCAAAACTTGGATTTATTGGGCTTGGCGTAATGGGAAGTCGCATGGTCAAGCGCCTGTTGGATGCCGGACATGAAGTGACTGGTTATAACCGCACGAAATCAAAAGCCCAATGGTTGTTGAATGCAGGCATGAAATGGGCGGATTCGCCTCGCGAAGTTGTGGAAGCATCCGTCATCTCAATGAGCATGGTTACGAATACAAATGCACTTAAATCGATTGCCGAAGGACCTGACGGAATCCTTGCCGGGCTCAAGCCAGGCAAGATCCATGTTGATATGAGCACGGTCAGCCCATCCTTCAGCCAGGAATTGGCTGAGAAGGTGAAGGCAAAGGGCGCGGTAATGTTGGATTCACCTGTCTCGGGTAGCGTAGTCACACTCGAGGAAGGAAAGTTGTCCCTCATGGTGGGCGGTGATGCTGAAGTGTTTGAAAAAGTGAAACCGATCCTGTTGGATATTGGCCCCAAAGTGACACATGTTGGCAAAAATGGGCTCGCTGTCACAATGAAGATTGCAACGAATCTGAGTCTTGCCGTGCAAATGCTCGCCTTCGTTGAAGGTGTGTTGATCGCCGAAAAGAGCGGTATCAAACGAGAAGTTGCTGTTGATGTTTTGACCAACAGCGTGATTGCATCACCGATGGTGAAATATCGCGGTCCGTTCGTTTTGGAAATGCCGGACGAAGCATGGTTTGACTGCTACATGATGCAAAAAGACATGAACCTGGCATTGGAGTTGGGTCAACAATTGAATATTCCACTGCCAACCACAGCCGTCACCAATGAATTTCTTACAGCAGCACGCGGCATGGGGTTTGAAAAGCAGGATTTCGCTGTGATGTTCGACGTGCTGGCACAGATGTCGGGGGTGAAGCGATGACAAAGAAAGCCGAATCAAGTCTGAAGTCCAAGCCTGAAGCGGTGGATGTCGAACAGTGGTTGCACGTCTATGAACAGATGGTCAAGATCCGCGAGTTCGAAGAGAAGGCAAACGAGTTGTACATGAAAGCCATCATGCCCGGGCTTACGCATTTGTATTCAGGGCAGGAGGCGGTCGCGGTGGGAGTCTGCGAGGCGTTGACACGCGAGGATTACATCACCAGCACCCATCGCGGACATGGACATTGCCTCGCAAAAGGCGCGGCGGTGGATTTGATGTTCGCTGAATTGCTGGGCAAAGAAGCGGGATATTGCCGCGGCAAAGGCGGTTCCATGCATATTGCCGATCCCGAGTCAGGTAACCTTGGTGCGAACGCCATCGTGGGCGGGAGCGCGGGGATCGCGACGGGCGCGGCGTTATCCGCAAAGAAGCGCGGCAGCAATCAGGTGGCGGTTTGTTTTTTTGGTGAAGGGGCGTTGGGACAGGGTCTGTTATATGAAGTGATGAATATGGCTTCGTTGTGGAAACTGCCTGTCATCTATGTTTGCGAAAATAATCTTTACAACGAATACACCCATTATAGTGAAGCACTGGCCGGTGAAGTGACTGCACGCGCCAAAGCGTTCGGCATTTACACCGAAACCATTGATGGGCAGGATGTGCAATTGGTAAATGAGACAACCAAACGTCTGGTGGAACGCGCCCGTCGCGGTGAAGGCCCCGCCTTCCTGGAATGCTTGACCTATCGTTATTATGGGCATCATGTTGGAGATATCAGCCGAACTTATTATCGTTCAAAGGAAGAGGAACAGGAATGGCGTGATAAACGCGACCCGCTGAAGATTCTGTCAGAGAAACTGGTGTCAGGGAACCTCACCGATCAAACCGTGCTGGACCGCATTCAGGCAGATGTAAAATCGGAAGTGGAGAAGGGAATGCAATTCGCGATTGATGCGCCATATCCCGATGTGGCCGAGGTGGATCAACATGTATATGCGTAAGGAGAACCCCCATGCCTGAGCGCGAAATAACATTTGCTGAAGCAGTGCGTGAGGCGCTGGCGGAGGAGATGCGCCGCGACCCGAACGTCTTCATCATGGGCGAGGATGTTGCCGAGGCTGGTACACCATTTAAAGTGTTATCAGGTCTGGTGGAGGAGTTTGGCAAAGAACGCGTGATGGATACGCCCATCTCGGAACCCGGATTCACAGGCATGGGTGTCGGCGCGGCAATGACAGGCATGAGACCCGTGATCGACATCATGTTCGGCGACTTCCTCACGCTGACAATGGATCAGATCGTCAATCAGGCCGCGAAGATCCATTACATGTCTGGCGGAAAGATGAAGGCGCCGATTGTCTTTCGCACAACGATGGGCGCAACCCGTCGCTCTGCCGCGCAACACTCGCAGAGTTTGCAGGCGTGGGTCAGTCATGTGCCTGGTTTGAAAGTGGCAATCCCGTCCACGCCATATGACGCGAAAGGTTTGCTCAAGACCGCCATCCGCGACGACAATCCTGTTGTCTTTATAGAAGACAAGATGATGTTCAAAATGAAGGGCCCCGTCCCTGCCGAGGATTACACCATCCCATTCGGCGTGGCGGATATAAAACGAAAAGGTGAGGATATCACCTTGGTAGCGACCAGCTCGATGATCCAGGTTGCGCTCGGCGCGGCAGATAAACTGAACCAGATTGGGATCAGCGCCGAGGTCATCGATCCGCGCACCACATCGCCGCTCGATAAACAGGCATTCATTGAGTCGGCGAAGAAGACCTCGCGCGCCATCGTCATTGACGAAGGTTATGAGGCTTACGGCGTCACCGCAGAGATCGCTTCTGTGATCGCGGATGGCGCTTTTTATTATCTTGACGCGCCCGTCAAGCGCATGGGCGCGATGGACGTTCCAATTCCGTTCTCGCCCGTATTGGAAGACCTCACGGTGCCAACGGAAGATACGGTTTTTGAAATGGCAAAGACTCTTTGCAGGAGAAACTGATGGCAATTAAAACTTATGGAACCATGGCTGTTGATTGGGAACAGCGCATTGACTTCGACCGCTTGCGCCGCGAACGTTTGGATCGCGCCAGGAAATTGTTGAAGGAATCCGAGATGGGCTCGCTGTTATGCTTCGACATGAACAATGTGCGCTACATCACTGCGACGCACATCGGCACATGGGCGCAGGATAAGGCGAATCGCTTCACACTTCTGCCTCAAGATGACGAACCGATCCTGTGGGACTTTGGGTCTGCCGCGAAACACCATCAACTCTACGCCCCGTGGCTGGGTGAAAAGCGTTCGCGCGCGGGTATTTCCATGTTGCGAGGCGCGATGTCCCCCGAAATGGGCCGCGCCGAAGACGTGGCAAACAAGATCTGGTCAGAGCTCAAGGAACGTGGACTTGAAAAAGAACCGGTCGGCGTGGATATTGCTGAAGTGCCTGTTCTGTTCGAATTGCAGAAAAAAGGGCTGAAGATCGTGGACGGGCAGCAACTCATGTCTGAGGCGCGCCTGCTCAAGACGCAGGATGAGATCGCGCTGCTCACGCACGCCGCCGCACAGGTGGATGCAGCGTATGACGAACTCTATCGTGCGATGAAACCAGGCATGAGGGAGAACGAAGCGGTTGGGCTGGTGTCCAAAGTGCTTTACGACCTCGGTTCGGAATATGTAGAAGCGGTCAATGCGATTTCAGGTGAACGCTGTAATCCGCATCCGCATGTCTTCTCGGATCGCATGTTGCGTCCTGGCGATCCCGTGTATTATGATGTCCTTCAATCCTATATGGGCTATCGCACCTGCTACTATCGCACCTTCACCATCGGTTATGCCTCTCACCCCATGGTGGATGCGTACAAACGTTGCCGCGATTATCTCGATGCCGCGATTGAGCTTGTCCGCCCCGGGCGCACAACGGCTGAGATCGCGTCGGTGTGGCCAAAAGCCACTGAGTTTGGTTTCCCCAATGAAGAAGCCGCCTTTGCCCTGCAATACGGTCACGGTGTTGGTCTGGCAATTTGGGAGAAGCCGGTCATTAGTCGCCTCGTTTCGCTCGATCATCCGCATGAAATCAAACCCGGCATGGTCTTTGCGCTTGAAACCTACTGGCCCTCCACGGATGGCTGGAGTGCCGCACGCATCGAAGAGGAAATCGTCGTCACTGAAACGGGGCATGAGGTCATCACGCGCTTCCCAGCCAACGATCTCATGGTCGCGGGCCATCATTATTACACGGCAACGGGTCCGCTCGCCACCACGCGCACCCATGAGCCCGAACCAAACGCTCATGTAAAAGAAATGGTTGCATCGGTACGAGGCTAAATGGCGACAAGTGTTGTTATGCCCGCGCTTGAAATGACTCAGGAGTCCGGCAGGCTCGTGGCTTGGCTCAAGCGCGAGGGTGAATCGGTCAACAAGGGCGAGCCGTTGATGGAAATCGAAACCGACAAGGTGACGATTGAAATCGAAGCGCCCGACTCCGGCATCCTCGGCGGTGTGCGCGTCAAGGAAAATGACGTTGTGCCGGTCGGTCAGACGATTGCATGGATTCTTGCGCCCGGCGAAAAAGCACCCATCTCTTCGCCTCTCGACGCGCATTCGGGGCGCGCTTCCACCATCCCCTCACGCGACGACGGCAATTTGCCAAAAAATATTTCAGTTGATATTTCGCCACTGGCGCGCAACATTGCTGATGAACATGGGATTGACCTTGCGCTGGTGAAATCCAACGGCAAGCGAATCGAAAAAGCGGACGTGCTTGCCTACATTGGCGCAACGCGTCAAACCAAACCTGAACCTGCTTCTGCTCCAACAGGTACTTCCTCCCCGACTCGTTTAACTCCCGCCTCGCCCAAAGCCCGCAGGCTTGCCTCCGAGCGCGGTATTAATATTGCAAAAATCAAAGGCACGGGTCCTAGTGGCGCTGTTTTGACAAATGATGTGCCTCTTGATGCAATGACTGCCAGCCCAGCAGATAACTTGGAGACACCAAGCACCGTGTGGCGCGTGATGGCGGAACGCATGTCCGCCAGTTGGACGACCGTGCCGCATTTTTATCTCATCCGTGAAGTGGAGGCGACGCATCTCATGGAGTGGCGTTCGCGGATCGCAGCGAAGGTTGAAAAACAAAGCGGCGCCAAACCAACCTACACGGACCTGCTTGTAAAACTCATCGGTTTTACTTTGCGCGAACATCCGCGCCTCAACGCTTCATGGGCGGATGGAAAGATCCAATTCAACAACGAAATCAACATTGGTCTTGCTGTTGCCGTCGACGATGGGCTCATCGTTCCCGTGATTCGCAATGCGGATGTATCGTCCATTGGCGAGATTTCCGCGCGGCGAAAAGATTTGGTCGAACGTGCTCAAACCCGCAAGCTCCGCCCTGCCGATATTTCCGACGGGACCTTTACCTTATCCAATCTGGGAATGTACAACGTGGATGTGTTCAACGCCATTGTCAATACACCCCAAGCCGCGATTTTGGCAGTGGGAAGGATCGCAGAGAGAGCGGTGGCTATTAACGGGCAGCCAACTGTCAGGTCCATGATGACCGTATCACTTTCTTTGGATCACCGTGTTGTAGATGGTGCACGCGCCGCTCAATTCCTTGATAGTCTGGCAAATCTGATCGAAGAACCGCTGGGAATGCTGAATTGATGGCCGACATTCCCGCAACATTGATATATTCCACGGAAAGCCCCCCTCTGAAAGGAGGTGATTAACAACCCATTCATATCGAAGACCACAATTTGCATGCAGACCCTATATTCTAAATCGTTAAAAGAGGAGACAAATGATGAAATCTAAAGTATGGCATCTCGTGATCAGCATCATGGTGTTCAGTCTGCTGATTACAGCCTGTGGAAGTGCTGCGACAACCGAAGCCCCTGCCTCCACAGAGGCACCCGCTCAACCAGCAGTCACGGAAGCTCCAGCCCAGCCTGCTCCCACGGAAGCACCGGTCGAACAACCCCCGATTCGCATTGGCGCGTCATTGCCCCTGACCGGTCGTATGAGCGAACCTGGTTCAGCAGCAAAACAAGGTTATGAAATTTGGGCCGCAGTAGTCAATGAAAGCGGCGGCATTCTTGGCCGTCAGGTTGAACTGACCATCGTGGACAACGCGAGTGACCAGGATACGGCAGTTGCTGATTATGAAAAACTGATCACGGTCGACAAGGTGGATCTGGTTGTTGGACCATTTTCAAGCTTCCTCGTTATTCCGACCTCAGAGGTGGCTGCACGTTACGGTTATGCCTTCGTTGAACCCGCGGGTGGAGCCCCTGATGTATTCAACCGAGGTCTGACCAACCTCTTCTTCGCCCAGCCGGCACCAGGGGATCAGCAGGCCATTCCCTTCAGCGACTTTGTTCTAGCACTGCCTGAAGACCAGCGCCCGAAGACCTTTGCTGTGGTCAGCCAGGATGATCCCTTTACACTCGGTGTCATGGATGGCGTCAAGGCGGCTCTCACCGGAGGAGGAATGGAATTGGTGTTTGATGAGATCTATGCACCTGAAACCACAGACTTCTCATCCATTGCCATTCAGGTTGCCGACCTTGATCCCGACTTGATCGTCGGCGGTACACAACTGCAAGACTCTGTCGGGCAGATCCGAGCCTACCAAGAAGCTGGCTATCAACCGCGCATTGCATTTTTCACCACAGGTCCTTCACTCCCTGGTCCGTTCCGTGAAGGTTTAGGCACAGCAACAGAAGGTGTATTTGCATCCATCTCATGGTTCCCTGAGGCGGAGGAACATCAAAATGCTGATATGGTTGCCAAATATGTGGAGATGTTTGGCGGCAACGCCGGCGACATCCCCGAAGATGTAGCCAATGCCTTTACCGTTGGACAGGTTCTCCAACAGGCCATTGAAAAGATTGGCGCGGTTGACAATGCAGCCTTGATTGAAGAATTGCACAAGGGCACATACCAGACTGTTGTAGGCCCGCTTAGTTTCGATGAAGTTGGCAAACCACAAGGGTCTTTTATGCTCCTGCAATGGCAGGGTGATACTTTTGTAATCGTCGGACCGGGCGAGCGCAAACGCGCAGAACCGATTGTCCCCAAGCCTGAGTGGTAAACCATTAAATTAAATTGTTCGAGGAACCAAGGACTTTGGTTCCTCGAACAACCCAGGAGATTGCGATGCATCTGCCTTCACTGAATGTACTTATTCAGGTAACCGTTATTGGCCTGCTAACAGGCGGGGTATATGCCTTGATGGCAACAGGACTCACATTGATCTTTGGTGTGATGCGCGTGATCAATGTTGCTCATGGCGCTTTTTTGATTTTCAGCGCTTATCTTTCCTATTGGATGTTCACAAGTTATGGTCTGGACCCGTTCCTTTCCATCATCATTTCAATTCCAGTGTTGTTTACGATGGGGGTCGTATTTCAACGCTATGTCCTTTCCCGGGTCAAAGGCGACCCAGGCCTGGGAGTATTGCTGACCTTTGCAATGGCTCTCACATTGGAAGGGTTTATGGGGTCACTCTGGGAATCAACAGGACGATCGATCAGAACGGCATATACCAGCAAGGTGTTTCCCATTGAACTGACCTCCGAGCTAACCCTGCGCCTTCCGTGGGTAAGGGTTGGAGGCCTGGTCGCTGCAACCATTGCACTGGCAGGGATCTATTTCTTTCTAAAAAGTTCCAATTTGGGACGCGCCATCCGCGCCACAATTCAGAACCGGTCCGCCGCGCAGTTGATGGGCGTGGATGTGGAAAGCGTGCAAGCATTGACCTTTGGGATTGGTTTGGGAACTGTGGCGGCTGGGGGCGCCTTGTTTAGCCTGATCTGGACCTTCAATTCGGGCAGTCATGAGGAATGGATTTCCAAAATGCTGTCCATCATCGTATTGGGCGGGATGGCCAGCCTGCCAGGCACATTCATTGCCGCCTTGATCATGGGCGTAACCGAGTCCGTTGCCGCGGTTATCATGACATCCTACCTCTCTCCCATTGTTTTCTACCTGATTCTCTTTTTGACACTGATCTTCCGCCCACAAGGTCTGTTTGGCGTTCGGATTCGGGAAGGATAAAGAAATGGAATTACTCCGTCGATGGTGGAAACCAATTGCACTTTTATTCCTCCTTGCCTTTCCGTGGTTATATCGGGAACCTTATTATCATGTTCTGGGTTTCAACGTTCTGCTCTTTGCAATGATGGCAACCAGTTGGAATATCATGGGCGGTTACACCGGATATAAATCCCTTGGCCATAGCACTTTCTATGGATTGGGGGCTTATCTGGTCGCGCTTGCCGCCAATAAATACGGTTGGAATCCTTTGATTAGCGCACCATTCCTGGCATTGATTGTAGCGTTGGTAGCTGTCCTTTTGGGTTGGATCATGCTGCGCACAAGCGGTTCTGCATTTGTCATAGCAACCATCGCCATGCTGCTCATCTTCCGCCTCTCTGCTTTGAACCTGCGTGAGATCACCAAAGGTGCCCCGGGATTAAGCCAGCCGCTCCCCCCCTGGAGCCCTGAGTTTTCCCGCATGCCGTTCTACTACTATATTTTGGTCTGGTTGATTGTCGCCCTGTTCGTATCATGGTATATCCGCCGGTCTCGTTTCGGGCTCGGACTTGTCGCAATCCGCGACGATGAAGGCAAGGCCGAAATGGTGGGCGTGAATACCACCTTATATAAGATCCTCGCATTCGGCGCCAGCGCATATTTTGTTGCATTGGGCGGCGGTGTGTGGTCGTATTTCACTACGCACATCAGCCCTGTGTTCGCTTTCGACATCATTGTCGGCGTGGACATGATCCTGATGACGATGCTTGGCGGACTGGGCACACTTTGGGGTCCAGTTCTTGGCGCGTTTGTCCTTGTGCCAGCAGGGGATTTTATCCTGTTCACATTTGGTTCAACCACAATCTATCTGGCGATCATTGGCGGCTTGATGATGCTTGTGATCATCTTTATGCCAAAAGGCATATTGCCAACCATCACAGAATGGATGGACAACCGTCATGGTCCGCGTGCCGCACATCAGGGAGCGCGCTCCATGGCGGAAATGTACGACGCACCTAGTGGAAAAACCACCGGAGAGGACGGATCTTCCCATGAGTGAGATGCTTCGTACCAATGGAGTTTCCCGCCGGTTTGGCGGGATTCAGGCAGTCAGGGATTGCAGTATTTCCGTTCAATCCGGCAGTATTGCAGGGTTGATTGGTCCAAATGGATCGGGTAAGACAACCTTATTCAATTTGATCACCGGGGTGTACCTCCCTGATGAAGGTGAGGTCCTCTTCGAAGGAAGGAAGATAACAAACCTGCCATCCAGCAAAATTTGCCATAACGGACTCAGCCGCACCTTTCAGATCACCCGCCTGTTCTGGGAAATGACCGTATTGGAAAATATGATTGTCCCCATTCGTCAGGTTGGGTTGCGTTCCTTGTTGGGACCCAACATGTTCCGCTACGAGATCGACCGGGCCATGGGATTGCTGGAACGTATGGGGTTAACTCATCTCAAGGATGAACCTGCCCGAAAGTTATCCTTCGGTCAACAAAAACTTTTGGAATTTGCCGCGATCCTGATGGCGGACCCCAAAATGGTGATGCTGGACGAGCCGGCAGGAGGTGTCAACCCCACAATGATCCGCTTCATCATGGATCTGATCAAGGATCTCAACAAAGAGGGCATGACCTTCCTTGTAGTGGAACACAATATGGGCGTGGTCATGGAACTTTGCGACCATGTCATTGTTTTGGATCAGGGCACAAAGCTTGCAGAGGGTTCACCTGAAATGATCCAGACCAATCCTGCTGTGTTGGATGCATATTTGGGAACATGACTATGATGCTTGAAATCAAAAATGTTGTGGCCGGCTACCTTCCTGACGTAAATGTTCTTCAAGG
>DATIUT010000155.1:0-5769 GCA_035466615.1 Anaerolineales bacterium
GGCATTCAGCCAGCACAAAATCCCCAGGTTGTTTTCGTTCAGGTGATTGAATGGACAGGCTTAGCGCATGTTCCGCCCCTACGGAGCGGGTTGGCTTTCGGGCATCAGCCAGCCAATGAATTCAGGCTTACCGTCGACCAATTTGACCATGGCTGCCTGTTTGTGCGTCTCATGGCCCTTGGAGGCGGGCTCCCAATCCAGTTGGCCGGTCAGCAGGTCCCAGGTATTATCTTCCATCGCCTTGGCCATGGCTGCTCCGTCTGTGGATCCGGCTTTCTCCATAGCTCCCGCCAGGATATTGACCACATCCCAACCCGTGGCCGCCCACATGGCCTCTGGCGGGCCGCCGAACTTGGCTTCATAGGCCTTCAGAAACTCGGCCATCTGCGGGGAAGTATCGGCTGAGACCCAGGTATGGGTGGCAAAAACGATGTTGTTGCCATACTCCGGGCCAATTGCCTGGAACAAGCCGGGGTCATCGTACGAGTCACCGCCGATGATGGGCGCAGTGATTCCCGCCTCTCGCATCGTGCGGATAATCAGGCCCAAGTCCGGCATATAGGAGGAGATGTAATAGAAATCGGGTTCTTCAGGCAGGGCTTTCATACGGGCCAACTGGGCTGAGAAGTCAGCCGCGCCCTGGGTGTATTTCTCCTGATAGACAATCGTACCACCCCCATCCTCCCAGGCTTTGGTGAAATACTCTCCCAAGTCCTTGGTGTACTGGATGAAATCATCCGTGACTACATAAGCAGTCTTGTAGCCCTGTTCGCGGGCGTACTGGGCCGCAGCCGCGCCCATGGTGGTGTTCCACATGGACATGGTAAACTGCTTGTCACCCAGGGCGTCGGAGCCATACATTGGGGAGGAAGCAGCCGGGGAAATGCCCACCAGTCCTGCCTTCTGTGCTTCTCGGCTTGCGGGGCCGCCAAAGTCAAAGTCGCTGGGAGCAATAATTGCCTTGGCACCCTGGTCAATCAACTGCACAGCCGCATTGCCTGTTGTGACCGGATCGCTCTTGCAGTCCAGGTTGATCAGTTCGAGCTGTTTGCCCAGCACACCACCCTTTTTGTTGATCTCATCTACGGCCACCTGGGCCCCCTTCAAGGCCGGTTCGTCCAATGGCGCCTGGATGCCGGTCAGGCACAAGGCGGCCCCGATCTTGATGGTTTTGTCCTGCGGTGCGGCTCCCGCACAGGCAGAGAGTGCCAGGTTGAGGACTACCAAGATGGCCAGGAACGTCCAGTATTGCGATCTTCTCTTCATGTCTTTTCTCCTTTGTGAATTCGGCTGTTTTGATACTCTTCCTCTTCAGAAGAATAAATAACGAGAGTATGACTTTTAGAAAGACGGGAACCGATGTTCCGGGGCAGGCTGTACAAATCTTTTATTCAATTGTTATAAAACCTGGAAAAATCAAAAAAAGGATACCAAGGGTCAAAAAAAATACTACCATACACACAAAGGGAATGTCAAGAAAATATTCAGGTTCTCTGTGAGTTGCCGTGATTCGGCCAGATATGGGTGTCGGAGCGACAAGCGATAGCCAACCAGATCCAAATAAATTCGCTGGAATAAACGGGTGAGATTGAAAATGCCATAACAGCGGCGCTTCAAGACTTTGACTTGGTTGTGATCGGTATTTTGACAGGCTGGTTGATGTATCAAAAACCGCGTTCTTTGGACAAGAATCGCCACGTGCGATCTATTGTGCCGTATTCGTGCTCAGTGGCAAGGACTTCATCGTTGTTCGAATCCAAGTGAAGCGAGTGCGCGACGATATTAAGCGGGATGGTCACATTTTGAGTGTAGACAATGTTATTGGCATGTGTGCCAAGATAATCGCCAAGTGCCGCACGCGATTCAGCCAACAAACCCGTGACGCGCCGCCCGAGAAATTCAACAGGCTGCCTCCCCAATTCGCGTTGCCAGCGTTGATACTCCCTGAAAACAGGTTTCGGTGCTGCATCGAAGAAGCCATGGTTGAGAAATATAATTGTGGGGCCGAGATGGTAATATTCTTCGAGGTTGAACATAATCCGAGCATACCAACTACGGAAAGAAGCGCTTCGCTCACGATGCGGAAATGACGGTCTTTCGTTGGGTATACACTTCCAATTGATTATGATTGACTGTTACACCAATGCCGGGCGCGGTCGGCACGCTGACCGTGCTGTCCGCGTTGAGGACAAAGGGCGGTTCGGTGATGTCCTGTCGATAGTAACGATTGCTGGCAGAAATATCGCCGGGCAACGTCACGCCGGGAAGTGAAGCCAGTGCCACATTTGCAGCGCGCCCAATGCCGGTTTCCATCATCCCGCCGATCCAGACCGGTTTACCGTGTTCCAGGCTCAGGTTATGGATGGCGCGTCCGTGATACAGTCCGCCGACGCGGCCCGGTTTGATGTTGATGATGCGGCAGGCGTCCAATTCATAAGCCCACTCCGCATGTTTGAGTGTGTGAATGCTTTCGTCCAAACAAATGGGTGTTGACAGTTGCGCTTGCAGGCGGGCGTGTTCGTAAATGTCGTCGTGGGCGAGAGGCTGTTCAATCATCAACAGGTTGAACTCGTCGAGGCGCTTGAGATGGTCGGCGTCCTTGAGCGTATACGCGGAATTTGCATCCAGCATTAACGGGATATCTGGAAATTCCCGGCGCACGGCGCGCGCCACTTCGACATCCCAACCCGGCTCGATCTTGAGTTTTATGCGCCGATACCCCTGCTGGATATAGTTCGCCACATTCTTTACCGTTTCATCAACAGACGATTGAATGCCGATGCTCACACCGACATTGACGCGGTCGCGCCGCGGTTGGGTATAGTTTTGTCCTTTGCGTAAATAATCCGCCAGCGAAAGCCCCTCGGATTGCGCCAGCACATCCCAGACCGCTGCTTCCAATCCCGCGCGTGCCATGGGATGTCCGCGCAGGCGTTCGCCGATTTGAACGAGGAGTTCAACGGAATTTAAACTCTTGCCAACCAGCGCGGGCGCGAGAAAATCCTTGAGGATGTGCCATGCGGTTTCAACAGTTTCATAGGAATAAAATGCCCACTCAGCAGTGACCGCCTGTGAAGCGACGCACTCTCCCCAACCGGTCAATCCGCCGCCATGCACGCTCACAATGATGCAGGGATGTGTCAATTCCAAGCCCATGCTGGTGCGAAACGGGCTAATGAGTTCAATCTCGATCACGCGCAGTTCAATTCGTTCGATGGTCATATCGCTCATTGTTTTTATCCTTCATCAAGTATCTTTGATAAGCCGCGTTGTAAAACAAAAAAATTGCGGCGTTCGCCGTCATTCACTTCGCTGATAAATTCGGAGACCACATAGCTGTTTTGAAAACAGGATTCAAAAACCGAGCGCATATGCTCGATCCATGTCAGGGCATTTTTCGTTGACACGGTTTTTACAGCCTGAAAATCGGCAGGGACTTCGAACAAAAGAATCGCAGCGTCCATTTTCATGCCTGTGCTTTGCGGCAGACGGATGTCCTGTTTCACAATTGTGCTGTTGACGAACTGCGCACCAGCCTGCTGTATCGCCGCAAGGCGGGGGCGCGTTGATATCTGTCCCAAACGTTCTTCGACGCGCCGGCCGTTGATCCACCATTCCACTTCAAAGCGATCGGACGGCAAACCGCGATTGAGTCCATCCGCCATGTCGCCGTAGAAATTGCGATAATAATGGCGGCAGACCACGCCGAGTTTGCCGAAGTTCAGCGAAGCATTGACTCCCTCAAGTGGGTTGACCGTCCAGGTGATTAAATCAATGCCCTGACTCAAGACAAATTCGCGCTGGCGAAGTTTGAGCGCCTCGCCAACCCCGGCGTGACGGTAGGCAGGCAATACGCCCATCATGTGTGAGCAATGCTTCCAATGACCGTCGGTTGTTCGTCCTAAAAAACCGAACAACACGCCGATCATTTCATTGGAATCGTTGTAGGCGCCGAGCGCCAGCCCGCCGCTTTTTTGGACAATGATCATTAAATCCTTTGGCACGATTTCCGTGTCGTCTTCGATTCCCCAAATATCCCGCTGGACAATTTCAGCGTGATGAAAATCTTCAGCTGTGTTTAAAGCGCGAATGCTGAATGCCATACTGTGTAAACTGTTATTCAAGCAACGGGGCGATTACAGTATCTTACTCAGGAAGGTCTTGGTGCGTTCTTCGCGCGGATTGTTGAAAAATGCCCCGGGAGAGCCTTCCTCAACGATGCGGCCCTCATCCATGAAAATGATGCGGTGTGCGGCGGCGCGGGCGAATCCCATTTCGTGCGAGACCACTACCATGGTCATGCCTTCTTTTGCAAGCGCCACCATCACGTCCAACACCTCCTTGATCATCTCCGGGTCGAGCGCGGATGTTGGCTCGTCGAAAAGCATGATCTTGGGATTCATCGCCAGCGCGCGGGCGATTGCCACGCGCTGTTGCTGTCCGCCGGAGAGTTGACCGGGGTAGGCATCCGCCTTTTCGGGAATGCCAACGTGTTTTAATTGCTGGCGTGCGATTTGTTCCGCTTCTTCGCGTCCCCGGCCGCGGACGACTTTCTGGGCAAGCGTGATGTTTTCGAGAACGGTCAGATGGGGAAAAAGATTGAATTGCTGAAAGACCATGCCCACTTCCGCGCGAATCGCATTGATGTTCGTCTGTTTGTGCATGATGGGGATTCCATCCACCACGATATGTCCGCCATCGGGAAATTCCAGCATATTGATACAGCGTAGAAGCGTGGATTTGCCCGAGCCGCTGGGCCCAATGATGACCAACACTTCGCCTCGTTTGACCGTGGTGCTGACTCCCCGCAAAGCCTCGATCCTGCCGAACGATTTGGTCACGTCTTCGATTTGAATGATGGCATCCTGATTCTGATTAGCGTCCACGGCCCAATTTCCTCTCGATGAATTTTACAAGCATGGACAATGAGATCGTCATGCTCAAATATAAAAACGCCATGGTATTGTAGGCTTCAAAGGAACTGAATGTGCGGGCACGGTACAACTTGCCCAACTGGGTAATGTCGCGCACAGCCAGCACGGAGATCAACGAGGAATCTTTCAATATGGCGATGAAGTCATTGCCGAGCGGCGGCAATACGCGGCGAAACGCCTGAGGCAGGATGACATAACGCATGGCTTGCACATACGTCATGCCCAGCGAACGCGCCGCTTCCATTTGACCGCGCTCGATGGATTGAATCCCCGCACGAAAGACTTCCGCTTCAAAAGCCGCGTAGCCGATGGCAAGCCCGGCGATGGCGCGCCCGCTCATATCCACATCCTGAATGGTGATTTGCTGAAGGGCGGCTCCCAAGCCTGCCAGCGGCGCAATGCCAGCCAGCCAGTTTCCGAAGCTGTTGACGATTTGCAACCCAAGCGGTACGACCACAAAGGCACCGTAAAGGATGATGACCAGCATCGGGACGCCGCGCATGATTTCGACGTACAACGTGGCGAAATTGTAGTAAACCACGTTTTTGGAGACGCGGCCCAAACCGAGAAACAAGCCTCCAAGAATGGCAATCCCATACGCGGTCAGTGTGACGCGAATGGTGGTTGAAATCCCTTCGCGGATAAAGTTGAAGGCATCCTGATAAGCAGGGGATGTGAAAATGCTGAAAACTATGAAGACAGCCGCAAGTGCAATCGCCAAAGCCCACCAGGGCCACTTTTCCAAATTACTGGCTGCCGGAAGCAATCGTCCTTCGCCGACTTTTTCGTTGGGGGTAGTCAAGTATTTGCCTCCATTCAGAGGGGCTTGCTGCCA
>DATIUT010000156.1:0-13477 GCA_035466615.1 Anaerolineales bacterium
TCACGGCCAAGTAACCGATTCCCTAAGCGGATCTTGTCAACTTTCATTCCAACATCCTTTACTATCGCAAAAGGGATGTTGGAATGAAACAGACTCAAAACATCATCATGTAGAAATTGTGGGGAATATATCAAAGCACTCAAATTGTCATTTTGCATTAATAAATCAGCCTTATATTCGCTGCTAAGGAGATACAAGAAAACATGAATACACCCAAACGTTATCATCCATTATTGGTCACCCTGCACTGGCTCACGGTCATACTCTTGCTCGGAGCGGGCATGCTGTCAGAGTCAGAGGGAGGATCACCCATCAATATTCATATGGTCCTGGGGACGTTGTTGCTTTTGGTCATGCTGGCCCGGGTTGTCGTGAGGTTGACCACCCGGCATCCCGAGTGGGCTGATACAGGCAGCAAAATTCTCAACCAGCTCGGTGGGCTTGTCCACCTGGGACTATATCTTGTCGTGTTCTACATTCTGGGCATGGGCGCGCTCATCGCCTATAACCGCAATCTGTTCGCCTATGTGATGGGCACAGGTACTGCGGTCGGCAGGGCCGGATTTCTCGGCGGATTCCATCAGTTGGGTTGGGCTTTGGCTCTTTTGTTGGTTTTCGCGCATGTGCTCGCTGCGCTCTATCATCAGTTCATCCTCAGGGACAATCTGCTGGTCCGCATGTGGTACGGCAAATAGCTGACAGATCAGGACAGGATAATTCCTGTCCTTTTGTTTTAAATCATGAGCATCATCCCATCAATTTATGGAAGGATGTCGCTTTCATCGAAACCCTGAATCTTATACGATGAATAAAACCAACCTACAGGCAGGCAGACATGAAACTCAGAAATCCCTTTGTCGCTCCGTCCACACGCGCGTTCCTTGAAGAGGCACGCAAGGTTCCCGGGTATTCATTCCTTGACTTTCTGCATGGCTATGTCTATGGACGCTGGCCCTATCTATATATCGGCATCGGGGTCGGTGAACATTCTTTATCAAAATGGTTCGCTCCTTTGGGAGGATGGTTCAACAAGCTGGTCACGAAAAAGAGACGCTGCGAACCTGTCGAATCGAAGATCGGTTTTGCAGACACATATCACGGCAAGGCTGTTCCGCTGGAAGCCGCCAAAAAACTGGTGCTGATCAACGAGGAGATTCGCATCCCCGACCTCGAACAGGTCATTCCCTACAAGCGTGCCCGTTCCATCATCATGAAGAATCCCGACCACATCGTTGCGCTCGACTGTCCCTGCCGCTCCGCGCGCGAGAATCCCTGCCTGCCTCTGGATGTCTGCCTGATCGTCGGCGATCCGTTTGCCAGTTTCATCCGCGAGCATCAACCCGAACACTCCCGCTGGATCACGCGCGACGAAGCTGTCGCAATCCTGCAGGCGGAGGACGAACGCGGTCATGTTCATCATGCATTCTTCAAGGATGCCATGCTCGAGCGTTTCTACGCCATCTGTAATTGCTGTGATTGTTGCTGTGGCGCCATGCAGGCGCATCGCAACGGGACCCCCATGCTGGCCTCCTCCGGATACGTCTCACAGGTGGACGAAGACCTGTGCATCGGTTGTAGTGACTGCAATGCCTATTGCCAGTTCCACGCCCTCGAAGTGGTGGATGGAGTCAACCACGTCATCCACGAAAAGTGCATGGGGTGCGGCATCTGCACCAGCAAATGCGAACACGGTGCGCTATCGCTCATTGCCGACGAATCGAAAGGCATCCCGCTCGAGATCCGCAACCTGATGGAGGAAGCAATCCAGTCCACACAGGCGGGTGCTTCGACCCATCCCGCTATCACAGCCTGATTCTTCTCACAGGTGTTTCACCTCCCTTCAATATTTGTATTTCATCCTCAAAAGGAGTACCATGATATTGGAGGGACGATGTTTTCCGAGATCACGATCACGACCGAAATGTTGTATCGAGGCGCGTTGTTTTTCGCATTGGTGGACGCGGTATTCATTCCCATACTGGCTTGGCGGATAAAAGAGATAAAGTTTCGCGAACTTCAATGGCCCATGGTCATCGCTGCGTCCCTGGTCTGGTTTGGGATCTGGAGTTGGGCAATCGGCAACTTCTGGGAGGAAGTCTACTCTTATGTATTCCCCGCCTGGGCACAGACATGGATTCCATGGATTGCATTTGTGGTTGCGGGATTGGTTGCTTTGGGCTTGTGGTCCCTGACAATTCGTACCAGATGGAATGTCATCCTCACGTTCTGCCTCATGGGAGGAGTAATCGGAAGCCTGACTCACATCTGGGCGGTCTATCGCGGCATTGTCACCAAACCGCCCATGTTGCAGGGCGCATCTCCCCTCGGCGCGGTTGTCTTTGCATTCTTTGAATACATACTTTATTGGTGTGTCATCCTCACGATCGCAATGATCCTGGATTGGATCGAAACAAAGTTGAAACGGAGTCCACAATGAAAGCAAACAAAACCTTGTTTGTTCTGGGGTTGTTAATCGTATTCTCCGTTGCCGCGCTCCTGTTGTTGAATGTTGTCGAGTCTGGAGTCGCTGCGGCAATTGGCATGTTGGGTATCGGACTCATTGCCGCATCAGGCAGATCAAACATGAAGAGACATGGTTGATCAACGGATAACTATTATTCTTTTTTATTCAGGATCTGCGCCAACGCATCCTTGAACGCTTCATATGGTTGTGCACCGACGAGCGCATAGCGGTCATTGATCACATAGGTCGGGACGCCGCTCACGCCGATCTGAAACGCCCATCGCACCTGCTCCGCGACATTGGCGGTGTATCTTCCGCCCTCCACATCGCTTTGCATTTCATCGGCATTCAAGCCCGCTTCCTCCGCGGCGGAACGGAGCACATCCCATTGGCTGATATCCTGCCCGTCCGCATACACTTTGCGAAAGACAACCTTATGGAACTCATTGCCTTTGCCATGTTCGCGCGCATATTCGGCGGCTTCATGTGCAAGGCGCGTGTTGTAAATGCGCTTTGTGGACTCAAACTTCATGCCATATAAGGTTGCCAGCGTCTGCAATCGCTCCTCAGATCCGTTTGCACGCGCCCGCTTGACATAATCTGGCAATTCCATGCCTTCAGGCGGCGTATCGGGGCGTAAATAATACGGACGCCACTCCACATCCACTTTGTATTCTTCCTTCAACCTCTCGACCACACCCTGGCCGACATAACACCACGGTCAGATGTAATCGGAGAAAATCGTCAGTTTGAAATCCATAAGGCTCCTCAAGTGACAGTCACTTTATAATCAGCAAATAGACTTCCTCCCCATACCTATTCTTACGCAAGGAGACAACATGACAAAAGACCTGCGCGTCAAGTCGGACCGTATGCTCGATTCGTTCAACCAACTGGCTTTGATCGGCGCGACAGCCGAAGGAGGTGTAAACCGCCCCGCTTTCAGTGAGGCGCATCTCTCGGCGCGCAAATGGTTTCACGATGAAGTGGAACGTTCAGGTTTGGAATTTTGCACCGATGGTGCAGGAAACCATTCTGCCGTGTTACCCGTCATTGTGAGCGAAGCGCAGCAATCTCCGGCCAAGTCGGGGATTGCTTCGTCGGACGATGTCCTCCCCGCAATGACGAAAACCTTGTTGTTGGGCTCCCATCTCGACTCTGTTCCCAATGGCGGGCGCTTCGATGGAGCACTGGGTGTGATCGCCGCGCTCGAAGTGTTGAGAACGATCCAGGAAAACGGGATCAGGCTCAAAGTCAATTTGGAAGCGATTGATTTCACAGACGAGGAAGGGACGTTGGTTGGCCTGCTGGGGAGCGCGGCATTGGCCGGTCATCTGCGCCCAGAGATGTTGCAATCTCCGCGCGGCGGACGTGAGAATCTGGTCGAAGGCATGAAGCGTGCGGGCGTGTCCGATGGAAGCATGTTGAATGCCGCTCGGCCAGGAGATTCATTGGCGGGATATTTGGAATTACACATCGAACAGGGCAAACGACTGGAGCGCGCAGGAACTGATGTTGGCATCGTCTTTGCGATTGTGGGAATTTGGTCGTATCGCCTGTCGTTCGTCGGGCGGGCAGACCATGCCGGCACAACGACGATGGACGACCGGCTCGATGCATCGCTGGGTGCAAGCGCGTTCACACTTGCGGCGCGCGAATTGGTGATGATGAAATTCCCCAACTGTGTTGTCAATGTCGGCAAAATGGACTTTGCACCGGGCGCGTTCAACATCATACCTGCGCGGGTGGATGTGTCATTGGAGTTCCGTTCACCTGATGAGGAAGAGTTCAATCGGCTCAATGCTGAATTGATTGCACTGGCAGGAACAGAAGCAGCGCGCTTTGGTCTGGAATTGAAGATCGAATTTCTTGGAAAACACTCACCAGCGTTGATGAGCGATGTTGTGCGGGAAGCGTATGCCAGCGCATGTGATGATTTGGGTTTGAGCCATGTTTCGCTCACCTCCGGCGCGGGACACGACGGTCAATCGCTTGCAGGCTTGTGTCCCGTGGGCATGATCTTTGTCCCTTCGGTGGATGGAGCAAGCCACTCACCAAGAGAGTTCACCAAGTGGGAGGATTGCATCAACGGCGCGAATGTTTTGTTGCAGGCGGTGTTGAGATTGGGCGCATGAGGATGCAACAGGAGTAAAATCGGACTAACGACAAACTTCAATGTTACAGTTACTGACAGGAGGAAAAACATGCATCAAGAAACTAACATTACCGGCTCATTTATCTGGACCTTTGAAGATGTAAAAACGCGACAGGAAGTTTTGGCTGGAAGGCCGGTGACAACAGGAGGAAAAGTTGTTGCCTACGCCATCATGTCCGCAGTGATCGTAATCTTTTTTGTGGTGACAGGTATTCGTCTGCCTCTAACAGACCCGTATCTAGTCTCTATTGTCTTGGGCGTGATCGTTATTTTCTATTTGATTTTTAGCTATAGTCAAGGAGCGAATCTCAAAAAGGGATTCCTTCAAAGCCCTGACAGCAATAAACGCATCGAGGTCATATTTACACAGGATGAAATCATAATGAAAGCGGAGGGAATTTATGAAAACAAATGGAAATGGAATACGATAAGGGAGGTTAGACAGAACCCCAAAGGTTTCTGCTTTTTTGTGGCAGAACAAGTTGGTTTCTGGATTCCCATTCGGGCTTTTCAATCTAAGGCAGATATTGACTCAGCAATAGAACTTGCCAGGCAACTAACGCCAAAATTTAAAGTGTCGGCTTGAGGGTTTTTGCAGGCTCCCATGAAAAACCTCGACCCCAAATACAACGACATTCCCAAAACGGAGATCCACATCCACCTCGAAGGCGCGATCCGCACGCAGACCATCATTGATATTGCCAAAGAGTACAACCTGAAACTGCCCTCGTATGAAATCAATGAATTGGATCAGCATGTCAAAGTCCATGACCAACTGCGGAATCTGGAAACCGTGTTGGAGGCGTTTGGGATTTTTCAGAACAGCATCACATCGCCCGAGGTCGTTGAGCGCATTGCGTGGGAATTGTTCGAAGACTCGGCAAGACAAAACATCAAATTGTTTGAAGTCCGCTTTTCGCCCGATTGGGCATTTCACGGACATCATCTCGATTGGGACAAGTGTCTCGAAGGACTCATCCGCGCCAAGTCACGCGCCGAAGCGGAATTCGACATGGCAATTGGCTATATCGCCATCACCTCCCGAAGCATGGGACCTGAATCCTGCATCAAAACCGTGAACTGGGCGATACGCCACAAGGAACACATTCCTGGCATTGACCTTGCCGACAGCGAACGGGATTTTCCGTTGCGTGAGTTCGTCCAACCTGTGTTGGAAGCAAAAGAGGCGGGGTTGAAAGTAACCATCCACACCGGCGAAGATACCCCTGCTTCCTTTGTAAAAGAGACAATCGAGCTGGCAAGCCCCGACCGCATCGGTCATGGCATCCATGCGATTGAAGATATGCGGGTTGTGGAATTAATCAAAGAACGCGGCATCACACTCGAAGTGAATCCATGGAGCAACTATCTCACCAGCTCCGTGAGAACGATTGAAGAGCATCCATTGAAAAGACTTTTTGGACTCGGCATAAAAGTAACGATCAACTCCGACGACCCCGAAGTTCTGGAGACGAACCTCAACAATGAATATCGCATCGCGCACGAAGTGCTGGGCATGAGCATGGACGATATCGCCGTGTGCAATCGCAATGCTTATGAAGCATCCTTCATTCCAGATGACGAAAAGAAAAGAGTGTGGGAGAAGTATTTCCAGTGAGACGCACAACATTTCCTGTTACGGTTCACATGTTTTTTATTCGTGGGAATCAAATTCTGCTATTGCGTCGTCTCAACACAGGTTATCGCGATGGCGAATACAGCGTCCCTGCAGGGCATTTGGATGGCAATGAAACCGTCGTTGCCGCGGCGGCTCGTGAGGCGGAGGAGGAGATCGGGGTCCGTATTGAGGCGGACGATATCCGCTTTTCATCAGTCATGCATCGCATCGAGGGGGATGAGCGGGTTGATTTCTTTGTGCAGGTCCATCACTGGCAGGGAGAGATCATCAATGCCGAGCCGGAAAAATGCGACGACCTGCGCTGGGTGGATTTGACAAACCTCCCCGAAACTACAATCCCGTATGTGAGGCGCGCGATCGCAAATCATTTAAGTGGTATAACATTCGATGAGATCGGATGGTGAGCATGGGATACTTGGTGTTGGAAGGCGGCGCGGAATTTGGCGGGGGGATGCATGCCCCCGACTTGCGCGCCATCGAACTGGCAGGCGGATTCAACGCCCCGCTTCGCATCATCCCGACAGCTGCCGTGCCAGATGATAATCATCGCCGCGCCGGGAGCAACGGAGTCAACTGGTTCCAGGGACTCGGTGTGAAGGATGCGGTCTCCCTCCCTTTGACCGACAAATCCAGCGCAAACGATGCAGAGATCGCAAGGTCTTTGCGCACTGCAAAGTTGATCTATCTGCTCGGCGGCTTTACGCATTATCTTGGCCAAACGTTGAAGGATAGTCTGGCATGGAACGCTGCAATGGAAGCATATCGAAATGGCGCAGTCATTGCCGGCTCCAGCGCGGGGGCGATGGTCTTGTGCCAGTTTTATCATGATCCTGGTCTTGGGGAAGTCATTGATGGCTTGAATCTTGTCCCCAATTCCCTCGTATTACCGCATCACGATACGTTTGGAAAACGCTGGGCGTTGAAACTGCTAAAGGAGATTCCGAATGTCACGTTGATCGGCATTGACGAAGAGACGGGCATGATTGACGACGGCGAAAACAACACGTGGACCATCCACGGGCGCGGCGGGGTGACGTTGTATCACAATGGCGTCATGGAAACATATAAAGCGGGGAAAACATTATCCAGCCTGGCGTTCTGAGCAACCGACGCTTGCACCTGCATGCAAAAGCAGGTGAGGGAGCGAAGAATCCCTCCTCCCAATTGAAGTCTTCTTGGTAAATCATGGATTTTTCACCGCTCCGCGGCTCACATCGTCCCGATATTTTTTGGGAGAATGACATATAATTTCATATTATGTTCGATATTTCAAATGCACGCTTTGCCTTTTTGGATCTGGAGACCACAGGCCTTTCGCCCTGGTTCGGCGACCGCATCTGTGAGGTGGGAATCGTCCTCACAGAGGGGAAACGCATCAAGGAACAGTACCAGACTCTTGTCAATCCTGAACGTCCGCTTTCGCCGGGGGCGGCGAGTACAAATGGTTTGACGGATGATGACTTGAAGTCCGCGCCGTTGTTTGTGGATGTCGCCGATGAGGTTTTGGAGTGGCTGAGAGGCACGGTCGTGGTCTGTCACAACGCGCAATTCGACATCCAGTTTTTGGACAGCGAATTCAAACGTCTGGGACGCGAGATCCAGATCCCGAACCTGATCGATACGCTGAATTTGGCACGTCAATTTTATGAGTTGCCGTCGTATAGTCTGCTTTCCATCGCGGAGGCATTCCACGTGCCGATGACAACCGCTCACCGTGCATTGGACGATGCATATACGGCGCGCGGGATCTTCTTCGGCATGATGGACGGCTTGAAACAATACGACAGGCCGCTCGATGAGTACATCGGCATCTACAACTCGCCCGTGTGGCCCAACGAGGGAATCCAACTGCCAACCGAATTGGGCGAGGCGATCTACAGCAACAAGCGGCTGTTCATCCGCTATGTGGACGGCGATGGCAAACAATCCGAACGCTGGATCACACCCAAACAGGTGATGGGACTTGCGGATTATGTCTATTTGCAGGCGCATTGTCACCTGCGGAATGCGGAACGGAATTTTCGGCTGGATCGGATCGTGGAAGTGAAGGTGGAAAAGTAAATAACCAATGACATTTATAATATGGGGAATATGAAAGAATTCATCTACTCCCGCAATGCAGTCTACGAAACCTTGCGCGCCAAGCGCAGGGACGTGTTCAAGATCGAACTGGGTGACAATGTGCAGGTCAAAGGCAGGCTTGCCGAGATCGTGGCATTGGCTGGACAACGCAAGGTTCCGATCACCAAAGTGAAACGTGCGCAATTGGACAAGGTCCATGAGAATAACCAGGGCATCCTCGCCGAGGTCAGTGCGTATCCGTACAGCGATGAAGTGGATATCCTTGACCATGCCAAAAAGCAGAACGAACAGCCGTTCATCCTTCTGCTTGATTCGCTGAACGACCCGCAGAACTTTGGCACGCTCATCCGCACCGCCGAAGCGACGGGCGTGCACGGCGTGATCATTCCACTGGCGCACGCGGTGGAGGTCACGCCTGCAGTGGTCAATGCGTCATCAGGTGCGAGCGAGCACATGCGCATTGCACGGTCGAATCTGGCGCAGGCAATCGACGCGCTCAAAAAGGAGAATGTCTGGGTGGTGGGGCTCGATCAGACCGGGGAAACGATCGGGGCGAAGACCCAGCGTCATTTGACGGGAGCAACTGCAATTGTCGTCGGAAGCGAGGGCGAGGGCATCCGCCAGCTCACGCGTGCAAAGTGCGACATCATCCTGCGGCTTCCGATGCGCGGTCAGATCGAGTCGTTGAACGCGGCAGTGGCGGGGTCGGTCGCGTTGTATCTCGCGTACATGGCAAGAAATTCGTAGGGGCGCATTGTATTGCGCCCAATAAGGAGAGTCAATGCCTCAAGCAACATATCATTTTCCGCGTGGGTTTTTATGGGGAACGGCGACCGCCGCGCATCAGGTGGAAGGCAACAACACCAACAATCAATGGTGGAAGTGGGAACAGGACGGTCATACAAACGGGACATCTGGTCTGGCTTGCGATTGGTGGGGAGGCCGCTGGAGGGAGGACTTCGACCGCGCCGCGGAAGGCGGGCAGAACGCGCATCGCTTTTCGGTGGAGTGGAGCCGCATCCAGCCGACGCCTGACACGTGGGACGAGGACGCGCTGGAACGCTATCGCGCCATGCTGCGCGGATTGAAGGAACGCGGCATGACCGCGATGGTCACACTGCATCATTTCTCCGATCCATTCTGGTTATATGAAAAATGCGGATGGGAGGATGAATCGGTCGTCGCGTTGTTCGAGAAGTTCGTGCGGAAAACAGTCGAGGCGTTGAAGGAATATTGCACGCTGTGGTGCACGATCAACGAACCAAATGTATATGCGTTGAGCGGTTATGTGGCGGGGACTTTCCCCGCCTGCAACAAGGGATTGAACGTTGCCGTGCGCGTGCAGGCGAACATGTTACGCGCGCACGCCGCCGCATATCGCGCCGTCCATGAACTACAACCTGAATCGCGCGTGGGATATGCCCTGCACTATCGCCCGATGGTGGCACATAACAAATGGTCGCCGCTGGATGTGGTGATGCGGAACATTCAATACAACGGCATCAACATGTCGTTCCCGAGCGGCATCAGCACAGGCGTGATGAAGTCGCCGTTGGGGAATGTGCGCGTTCCCGAAGCCAAAGGCACACAGGATTATTTTGGATTGAATTATTACTCCGTGGACACGGTCAAGTTCGACATCACAAATCCCAAGGAAGTGTTTGGGACGCGCTATTATCCCGAAGACTCTGATTTCAGCGCGACGAAGTTCATCGCCAATATCCCGACTGGGATTTTCGACTCCATCAAATGGGCGGTACGGACTTACCCCAACCTGCCGATCCTCATCACTGAGAACGGTGTCGAAGACGCGGAGGACAGGATGCGTCCACGTTACATCGCGCAACACATCCATCAAATCTGGCGGGCGGTCAATTTCAACTTCCCCGTCAAGGGGTATTTTCATTGGTCGCTGGTGGACAACTTCGAATGGGAGCGCGGCTGGACTCAGCGCTTCGGTCTGTGGGGATTGGATGTGGAGACTCAAAAACGAATCAAACGTCCCTCCGCCGATTTATACGCCGAGATCTGTAAAGAGAACGGCCTTTCCAGTGAAATGGTGCAGAAGTATTGCCCTGAGGTGTTTGAGAAACTCTTTCCTCTATAAAATTTACACAATATTGGATTACGAATACGTACTGTAAATCCGTAAAAGTTGCGTCGCTTCCTACTCAACCGATACTTGATTCATGACCCATACCTCTTCCTCTCCTCAAGTCATCTGCCGTCCCGCCCTCGAAAGTGATTACGCGGACATTGCTGAGTTTTGCAAAGGCATCTGGGAAGGGGAAGACTACGTCCCCGACGTTTGGCATCATTGGTTTAAGGACCCCAATGGTATCCTCGTCACCGCCGAATATAACGGCCACGCCATTGGATGCGCCAAACTCTCGCTGATTGATAAAGGCCAATGGTGGCTCGAAGGCTTCCGCGTGGATCCAAACCATCAGGGTCTCAAGGTCGGTTCGCGTATTCACGACTACGTCACAGACTGGTGGCAGTCACACTGCGATGGCACCGTCCGCTTGATGACGAATGCGAAGAACGTCCACGTCCATCACTTGTGCAGCAAGACCGGCTATGTCAAAACGCATGAAGTCTGCGGTTACAATGCCGCGCCACTGGATGAGCCAACCGATACCATCTCCCTCGTCACTGCTACACAGGAGGCCGCGGCCTTTGCGCTCGCGAGCGAATCACTGCAACTTACAGGCAATCGTGTTGATCTCGGCTGGCGCATCTGTACACTTACCGAACAAGTCTTCAAAAATTATTCAAGCGACAAAGCCGACTTCGTCCACACTTTCCACTGGTGGAGGGACAAACAAGGTCTGTTCAGTACGCGGGAGGACGAGGAGGACGGCAAACGTACTCTTGTGATCGGCGTGTCTGCCTGTGATTTGGACGACATGTCCGCCCTCCTGATGGATATTCGCAGGTTCGCCGCGCACAGGAAATTCGACGAGGTGTTCCAGATCATATTCGACCTTCCGCAGATCGTCTCTCAACTGGAAGCGTCTGGCTTTATGAAGCACTGGGAACGTAACTCATTCGTGTTCGAGAAGAAACATCCCAACCGCGCATGAACCTGCCTCTTGAATTCATCTCCAATATTCAAAATACATTCCGAGAAGATGGTCATGCCTTTTTGAAGGCTTTGCCTGATCTGATTGCGGAAGCGTCCGCGCGCTGGGGGTTGATGGACGTCCAGCCTGCGCCGATGCTTTCTTATAATTTTGTGGCGTTTGCAAATCAAGGTGATGACAAAATCGTATTGAAAATGGGCGTCCCAAATCGTGAGATGAGAAGCGAGATGGCGGCGTTGAGGTTGTTCAACGGAGAGGGCGCGTGCAGATTGCTTGATTACGATGAGGAAAGATGCTGGATGTTGCTGGAGAAATTAAATCCGGGTGTGACGCTCGCAACGATGGAGGATGATGAGGAAGCAACTCTCATCGCGGCGGAGGTGATGAAGAGGATATGGCGTAGTCTCGATACCTTCACATTCAACCAGCAAGAGGATAAGTTTATTAGATTGAACGATTGGTTCGATGGACTGAAACGACTGCGGAAAATGTTTAACGGTGGGGCAGGACCGCTGGACGAGAAACTTGTGGATAGGGCGGAGAGTTCGGCGAGGGATTTCTTTGCGGAGAATCACAGTCCCGTTTTGATGCACGGGGATTTCCATCATTACAACATTTTGTCGTCGGAACGCGGCTGGCTGGTCATTGACCCGAAGGGAGTCATCGGTCCGGCAGGGTATGAGGCGGGGCCGTTCATGCTCAATCCGTGGAATAACATTTCGGACGAAAACAGGCTCAAAGTCCAGATCAGGAGGCGGATCGATATCCTGCACGAGCATTTGGGATTCGAGCGCGAACGAATCCTGGAATGGAGTCTGGCGCACGCGGTTCTGTCCGCCTGGTGGGGGATCGAAGATAACACAGGCTGGGAGTATGCAATGGGGTTTGCTGAAATGATCGCTTCGCTTTAAGACAGGAACGACCTCCCTTGCGGGAGGTCGCCTGTGATAACGAATTCCGATTATCTGCCGAGCAGGGCAAAGACGGCATAGCCGAGGGCAAGGATGCCAGATACAATCGCAAACGCGGGCAGGGCCACAAAAGCGCCAATGCCAACCCACAAGAAGTACAACCACATGCACCAACCGGAAATAGTCGAAGGTAATTTCATTGTTATTCTCCTTTAGGAAATTGGTTGCAGGCTCCATAAACCTGCTAATTAACTAAACACAGACAGGCTATACGCGTTACGAATCCTGTAGCCTTTTTGCACGCCAATTGGTTGAATATGGCAGTGGTAGAATGGACGTCTATGGCTACGATCACTTCTCCGGTTGAATTTTCAATGCAACGTTCGCACACGTATGACCGCAGCGGTCCCGTGCGCTGGATCTGGTCACACGCGCGGCGTCATGGCTGGATCATCATCATGATGATCGTCGGTGCAGTGGGCAACGCGGGTCTTGCCGCGGTCGTTCCCGTGCTGACGGGTAACGCATTCAATGCAATGCTCGCTCCCCAGCCTGACACAAGTGTTTTGCTTCCGCTGGCGCTTACCATTGGCATCTCGCAGGTCATCCGCGGCGTCCTGCAACTGGGACGCAACTTCGGCGCGGAACTGCTGGCGCAAAAGATGGAGATGCAGGTGCGCGACGAACTGTATCTGTCATTGCTGGGCAAGAGCATGACCTTCCACAACCTGCAACCCGTTGGTGACACGATGGCACGCTCCACCAACGATGTGCGCGAGGTCAATTACATGTTCAGCCCGGGTGTCAACCTCGTGGTGGGTTCGTTCATTTTCATTCTCATGCCTCTTTTCGTTGCAGGCAGGTACCACCCATCGCTTGTAATTACGCCGGTCGTTTTTATCATCCTGTATTTCTTTTTCCTTGTGCGGTATCTGAAAACGCTTTCCCCCATCACTGATGAAGTGCGCGCCTCGTTCGGTGAGATGAACACGCATCTTTCCGAATCACTGGACGGCGTGGAGGTGGTCAAAGGCGCGTCACAGGAAAATGCAGAAGTGGATAAATTCGTGATGAACGCCAGCCGTGTGCGGAATGCTTTTGTGAAGCAGGGCGACCTCGAGGGACGCTACGTCGCGATGC
>DATIUT010000157.1:0-3979 GCA_035466615.1 Anaerolineales bacterium
TACTGAGTTCATTTACATCATTCCCAATCGTGACAGCTTTTCATCCTAGCCTTAGCGCTTTCAACGGCTCGATGCGAACCGCATAAACAATCGAGACCATGCCGCCCAATGGACCGATCAACAACAAGAGGATGATCGCTGCAATGGAACGGATTCCGTTGAAGACAAACGGGATGGTGGGCGGAAGTCCCAAAGAGAAGAGGTATGTTAGTCCGCCTCCAATTGCGACGCCCATGGCTGTCACCACGACGATTTGAATCACCGCCGCCCAGCCCACCACGCCATTCGAGGAGCCGATGGCTTTCAACACGCCGATCTGGGGAACCTTCTGCAGAATTTGAATCTGGAAAAAGCCGCCGATGACCAGCACGCCGATCAACAAGGTGAAGAAGCCCTGTGTCTGGACTGTCCCCTGCTGGGCTGAATAGCCGGGGATGTTATTGATCGTGGTTTCAATATCCGCCACTTCGATGCGCGACACGGTTGAAACCAAATGCTCTTTCACAACTTCGATCTGACTCGGGTCAGTCAATTTGACGGCGATGATGTTCGGATACGGCGTATCGCTGTTCAAGTCCGCTTCCGATTGCGGACGAACTTTTTCCCACGTGGAAGGCGGGACAAAAACAGCCGGCTGGAAGAAATAGGATTGCCCGTCCACCAAACCCACCACTTCAAGTTCGAAGAACTCGTCCTCCACTCCCTGCGTGGAACGGAGCGTGATTACATCACCGATCTTGATGCTCGTTCGCAAAGCGACATTCCGGTCAATCACAACTTCACGAGCTTCGCCGCCGCGAAAGTCCCGGCCCTCGAGGATGGGAGGCATGCCCGGACGCCCCGCTTCAACTCCGAGGATGGATACTTTCAGCGGCTCTTCGATGGACACGATCTCAGAGTTGGATGTGTAGATCGGGCCGGCATCAGCCACCCCGTCCACGCGGCGAATCGTGCGCGCGGTATTGGTATCCAATCGGCTGGCAGTGATGTTGTAGTCCGATTTGTCGAGGAAAACGATCAGGTCTGCATCCAGGCTGGCAACGTACTGGCGGTTGCCGTTGGCGAGTCCTTCACCGAGCGCGGCGATAAACAAGACCAGCAATGTGATCAGAGCGATCACCAAACTGACAAGCAGAAAGCGCCCGCGGTTGCGAAGCACTTCCTTGACTGCAAGATAGAAGGCAAGAAATGCATTATTCATGTTGGGGTGCCAGCGGTCCCTCGAACGGTTGATCCCATGTTGTGCCCATTACACCGTGCAGTAACAGGTCAACGGAGGGGTGGTCTGCGATGTCGTCGTAGTAATACGGCAGGCGGATTCGTCCATCGGGGGAAATGATGAACGTGCCTGCCATTTGCATGGCGTCCTGACCTTTGGGAGGCAGGTCGGTGTTCCAGCCGCGCTCACGCTTCAAGCGGCGGTTCGAACGCCAGACGTTGAGCGAAAAGAAAGTTTGCCAGACGTTGGCGCGGTCAAGGCCATAGGCCTGATAAGCTTTCCGCTCCGGGTCGGCAAGACAAACAACTCCGGGCGCGCGTTCAGAACAAAAAGTCCTGGCTTCCTCGGGCGTGCCTTGCGTGATAATCACCAAACCAAGGTTTTTCCCCTTGATGGCAGGCGAAGCCGTGACAAGCTGATCCACCATCTCCTTGCACTGCGGACATCCGAAGTGGCGCGTGAAGGACAGGATCAAAGTCTGCCTCTTCCAAAACGAAGAAAGCCGAACGGGCTTGCCTCCCACATCCCGCAACTCGAGGTCGGGTGCAGGGTCGTTGAATTTGAGGTGGGCGAGGTTGGGCATATTTTCCTTTTACCTGTACAACTTCCTGTTCGATTTGCGTGTCGATTTTCCCTGTCTTTGCTGTCTAATTCTATCAGAGATTGTTTTCCTGCAAACCTTCAATATAAAGATTTTCATCTTCCCAGCCACAAAGACACCAAGAAATAATATTCTCCGTGATTTGTGTCGTGGTGGTTAATACGGATCTACATATCTTTCATTGCCGCCAAAATATGTTTTCGCAATCCCGCAGGCTTGACCGCGCTCACATCCACCTTCTTCGCCTCCACAAATTTCGCGAAGCGAATCAACCCCTTCGCCAACGCGTCTGCAAAATAAACGTCGGTCACAGGCGCATCATCTTCATGCCAAAAGCCTTTGATCTCCAGCGTCATCGTCGTGCGGTCGAGTTTCGGGTCGAGCCGCGCCACCAGGTCATCGCCATACAGGATCGGCAAAACATAATATCCCCAACGGCGCTGGTGAACAGGCGTATACACTTCCCACTTGTACTCAAAATCGAACAACTTCTTCGCCCGTCCACGCGCACTGACAATATCCAGCGGCGCAAGGAAAGTCACTTCTTCAAGCGTGGTCACTTGTTTGGGATTCCATCCTTTGGGAATTTGTCCCTTCTCAAGCGACTCCAACAGCGGGACATCCTCCGCCAAAACAAGATACGTATCGCGTCCACCCTCGACCTGGACCTGCGTCAACATCCCGGCCTCTCTCCAACGCTCCAGTAGATTCTTCATTTCAGATGGCGAATAATCAGAACGCATGTAATTATGCAGTTCACCCCGCATCTTTGA
The DNA here is from genome assembly GCA_035466615.1 of Anaerolineales bacterium. Classification (GTDB taxonomy): domain Bacteria; phylum Chloroflexota; class Anaerolineae; order Anaerolineales; family Villigracilaceae; genus Defluviilinea. The sequence goes on from DATIUT010000157.1 coordinate 2,594, forward strand.
CTCACTCTTCATCCCCACAAACGAGACGGTCTTACGCGCAAAGAATTCCTCCGCCTCCTCTTTAGTGGCAACGTAATCGAATTCTTTCGGCGCGATGTTCGCGCGGAAGTCATAGACCCGTTCAAACCCCTCACGGTGATGGATCATCAACTCGCCCGAAAGCCACATATCGAACAACGCCACCGACGTTTCCTTGCGCCCGCGATAACTCTGCAGTTCCAAACGCTTTCCGTCGAAATCCCGATTCCCCAACGGGCCGCGTTTCCGCAACTCGGATCGCACATAATCCAGCACCTTCTCATGTCCCTGAACGAAATACGCCACGTACTCGTCCTTCAAGCGCCGCTCCATGTGAAAGCGCCAATATGGCAGATCAGACATGGGATACATCGCCAGCCATCCACCATAATCAAAAGCTTCACGATCCTTATAAGCGACCTTGTACAGATATTCTGGTTTGTAATCCAACACGCGGCTGTGCAGAACGATATCCTGACTGCGCGCAACGACGTTCAACGGGTCAAGTTGAACCGCTTCACAGTTGCGTATAGCAGTCTTGGTGCCTTTAATACCCTTCCACCTGCGACCAGGCCACAATCCCTGCCTGCCTAGGACGAATCTTCGCGCTGTTCGCTGTGAGATCTGGATTGGATTCAATGGATAAATAAAACCTCAGACCGTAAATGGATTGAAGTTTGTCTCCTTGTCGTAATAATCTTCGTTCTCTGCCTTTTTCAAAAAGCCAACCACCCCATACGTGACTGGAGTCATCAACGCTTCCACACTGCATTTGAAAAGATAATTTGTCACGGTCAATGCAAGGAACAAGCTCCACGGAAAAACACCAAGCACAGACGCAACCACAACAAACGCGACCGTATCCACCAATTGACCAACGAGTGTGCTACTGATGGTACGTATCCACAACCAGCGGCCGCTCGTCAGCACTTTCATCTTTGCCAGAACGAATGAGTTGGTAAATTCCCCTGTCCAGTAGCCAGCCAGACTTGCCAGCACAATTCCACCGGTACTCATCCCGCCAAGGATGGCGGTATACGCCGCATCGCCTGCATATTCCTGCCATGTTGCTTCCCCCGGCAAAGCACGGACCATCCAAAAGATGACCGCGCTCAACGCCAGACAGGCAAACCCGGCCCAGATCACGCGTCTCGATTTCTTATAGCCGTACACTTCAGTGAGAATATCCCCGAAGATATAGCTGACGGGAAAGAGAATGGTCCCGGCATCGAATGCCATCGGCACATTGAACAGGCTAAAACCCAAATCCACGATTTTGGCGGAGGAGGCGATGTTGCTCAAAACAAGGACTGTCACAAAGACAGCCATGATCAGGTCAAAGAAGCGATATTGTTTCATAAATTGATC
>DATIUT010000158.1:0-13903 GCA_035466615.1 Anaerolineales bacterium
CCTAGTACGAGAGGACCGGAGTGGACTGACCTCTGGTGTGCCAGTTGTCGTGCCAACGGCATTGCTGGGTAGCTACGTCGGGCAGAGATAACCGCTGAAAGCATCTAAGTGGGAAACTCGCCTCAAGATTAGATCCCTGTAATCCAGTTAATGGAGTAAGACCGCAGGTAGACCACCTGCTACATAGGCGGCAAGTGTAAGCGCAGTAATGCGTTGAGCTAAGCCGTACTAATGGTCGAGGGCTGAATCCCGTGATGTGGAGAACTTATTACTCTTCACGATAGTGAATTATCAGTTACTGTTCAGAATCAACTTGTGAATAAGTCTCTTGGTGATTGGAGCGGCGGGGTCACACCCGGTAACATCCCGAACCCGGCAGTTAAGTCCGTCAGCGCCGATGGTACTTGGAGGGCGACCTCCTGGGAGAGTAGGTCATTGCCAAGAGACTTTTTCTTTTTAACATCGCATATAATCTGTTCATCTGCAAGTGTATCGTGTATAATCACATGCACAGATTCGGTTTCGAGGCGGAAGTTGCCTTGGCATTAAGAATATGAGGAGCGTGAAGCGTACGGTCTGATCCAAAGATCATTTTGTCGTTTCTTTTTGAATAATTTCCTCGGCCGAGTCTGTGTACCGGCCGATTTTTTTGGCTATTTCCATGCGGAAAGGAGGTGACTGGTTTTGGCATCTGTAAATTTGCGTAATGGCGAATCCCAGGATTCGTTGCTTAAACGGTTTCGTAAGAAGGTTGTAAAAAGTCAAGTTTTGAGTACTGTTCGCCGCAAACGCTGGTTCGTTTCAAAGAGCGAACAGCGCCGCATGGAAAAGAAGAAGGCTATCCGCCGCATCAAGCGGCGTACGTTCACCAAGGATGGTGAATAGAAAGAGGAAATATGGCAAAAGAGGAAGATAAAATTCGTGCAGAAGGTGTTGTGGTGGAGGCGCTTCCCGGCACCCAATTCCGGGTAAGGCTCGATAACGGCCATGAAGTTTTGGCTTATCTTTCGGGCAAAATGCGCAAACACTATATTCGTATTTTGCTGGGTGATCGTGTGGCAATGGAAATGTCCCCCTATGACCTGACCCGTGCCCGCATCACCTTCCGCCAGCGCAAAACAACCCCCGCTCCGACAGAATAATTGCCATATTGTTTAATCTAAAAAGGCTCCCGAATTTTCGAGAGCCTTTTTGTGATTCTATGATATTTATGGAAGATCCCTGAATGATCCGAGCACCTTCATGTAATTTGCCCGTTCAAACGCTGCGGGTTCTTTCACTGATTTCTGACTCATGCTGCCCTGCATTTGCTGAACGGACTCGTACTCCCGTTCCTTCATCCAGGCTTCGAGCTCGCTCAAAATCAGACCAGCAGCCTGTTCCCCGTTATGGAGCAGATTCGAAGCCATCATCGCTACCTTTGCTCCCGCCATCATCGCCTTAAGTACGTCTTTGTGGGTGTGGACACCACTTGTCAAGGCAAAGTCAGCCTCAACTTTTCCGTACAAGATTGAAATCCAGCGCAAGGGTAAACGCAGTTCGGCTGATGTGCTCAGATCCAGGCTGTGGACGATCTCGAGGTCGTCCAGGTCAAAGTCGGGTTGATAGAAGCGGTTGAACAGCACCAACCCATCTGCACCCGCCTCGGCAAGGCGTTTCACGAAATTCGGAATGGATGTCACAAACGGACTGATCTTCACCGCAAGGGGGATTTTGATCGCAGATTTCACCTCTGCAACCAGTTCCACCTGCATATCTTCAATATTGCCGGAAGTCATGCCCATATCTGTGGGGATGAAGTATAGGTTAAGTTCCAGTGCATCCGCACCTGCTTCCTCGATCTTGCGGGCGTAACTTGTCCATCCGCCTTTGGAGACGCCGTTCAGACTGCCGATAATGGGAATTTTCAGCGCCTTCTTCAGCCCGGCCACCTGGTTCAAATATTTGTCGGGACGGATGCCATACAAGCCGCCATCGGGCAGGTAGGACAGCGCCTCAGCGAACGATTCACTGCCCCGGCTCAGGTAGTGATCCAGTTCGAGGCTTTCGTGAATGATCTGCTCCTCGAAGAGGGAATACATCACAATTGCCGAGATGCCTGCGTCTTCGAGTTTCCTGGCGCGGTCCAGTTTTTTTGAGAGAGGAGAGGCCGAGGCAACGAGTGGGTTTTTTAAGTTCAGACCAAGGTAAGTTGTGGAAAGATCCGTCATGCCCTACTCCTTTTTGTCTCCATTGTAGTGCATTGCCGCCATCTGCTGGTAGAGGGTCCAGCGTGACGTGGCATCCTTCTGTGCTTCGCGCATCAATTCCTCGGCGCGGGCTTCATCCAGTTGTATGAGCATCTTATAGCGTGTCTCATTATAGGCATATTGGGAGATCGGGATGCTCGGTTCCTTGGATTCGATGATAAGCGGATTTTGCCCCTGTTCAGCAAGGCGCGGATCGTAGCGATACATGGGCCAGTGACCGGACTGCACCGCGAGTTTCTGTTGTTCGAGGCCCTTTGCCATATCGAATCCATGTGCAATGCAGTGGCTGTATGCAATGATGAGCGACGGACCATCGTAGGATTCGGCTTCGAGCATCGCACGTAATGTCTGCTGGTCGTTCGCCCCCATCGCAATACGTGCCACATAAACGTATCCATAGGACATCGCGATCAGACCAAGATCCTTCTTGGGCATTCCCTTGCCGCCCATCGCGAACTTGGCGACTGCCGCGCGCGGTGTGGACTTGCTCGCCTGACCACCGGTGTTCGAATACACTTCGGTGTCCAGCACAAGGATGTTGACATTGCGCCCGCTTGCCATCACATGGTCGAGGCCGCCATAACCGATGTCATACGCCCAGCCGTCGCCGCCGATGATCCAGACGGATTTCTTGACAAGGTTATCAGCCAGACTTACAAGGTCTTTCGCGCGCGCATCGCTGGACTTGCCCAATTTGGCCTTGAGTTGGGCAATCCGTTCGCGTTGGGCTTCGACGCCGGCTTCATCAGACTGGTCGGCGTTCAAAATGGCATCCACTAATTCCTTGCCGAGTTCCTTTTCGAACGAAGCCAGCAACTCACGGGCATATTCGATCTGTTTGTCGATCGTAAGTCTCATGCCGAGGCCGAACTCGGCGTTATCCTCAAAGAGCGAGTTTGCCCACGCGGGACCGCGCCCCTTCGCATCCACAGCCCACGGTGTTGTGGGGAGGTTGCCGCCATAGATCGAGGAACAACCTGTCGCGTTGGCAATGACTGCACGATCACCGAACAACTGCGAAACCAGTTTTAAGTACGGCGTTTCGCCACATCCCGCACAGGCGCCGCTGAACTCGAACAAAGGGCGGAGCAGTTGTGAATTCTTGATCGTCGAAGGGTTGATCAACTTGCGATCCAGGTCCGGGATCTCCATGAAGAAGTCCCAGTTCTTTGCTTCCTGTTCGCGCAGGGGCGGCTGCGGCGCCATGTTGATGGCTTTGCGTCCCACCTGCGTCTTGTCCTTGGCGGGGCAGACTTCCACGCATAACGTACATCCCGTGCAATCCTCGGGTGCGACCTGCACTGTATAAGCGTAACCGGGCGAAAACTCCTTGAATTTCGATGCAGTTTGTTTAAAAGTTTCAGGCGCATTCGCCAACAGTTTCTCGTCATACACTTTATGGCGGATGACGGCATGTGGACAAACCATCACGCACTTGCCGCATTGGATGCAAAGCTTTTCATCCCAAACGGGAATTTCCAAAGCGATGTTGCGTTTCTCCCATTGGGTAGTGCCGGTTGGGAACGTGCCGTCAACCGGGAAGGCAGATACGGGGATGTTATCGCCGTTGGCGCCGATGATCTCTCCGAGCACGTCGCGGACAAAGGCCGGCGCTTCAGCCGGGACTGGGAGTCGACGCGTCATCTTGGACGTGATCTCCGCTGGAACCTTGACCTCATAAAGATTCTCGAGCGTGCTGTCCACCGCATCAAAGTTCTGCTTAACGACCGCTTCACCGCGCTTGCCATAGGTCTTTTCGATGGCATGTTTGATCTCTGTAATGGCAGCTTCACGCGGGAGGATTCCGCTGATGGCGAAGAAGGCTGTCTGCATGATGGTATTCATGCGTCCACCCATACCCGTCTTTTCAGCGACGTCATAACCGTTGATCACATAGAATTTGAGTTTCTTCTCGATGATATCCTTTTGCACTTCAACAGGCAGTTGATCCCAAACTTCGTCAGGACCATAAAGACTGTTGAGCAGGAAGGTGGCGCCGGTCTTTGCATATTTGAGCATATCCACGCGCTCAAGGAAGGAGAACTGATGACAGGCAACGAAATTTGCCTGGTTCAACTCGATCAGGTACGGAGCGCGGATGGGTTTCGGACCAAAGCGCAGGTGCGATATGGTCACCGTGCCAGACTTCTTCGAGTCATAATAGAAATAACCTTGTGCGAAGTTGTCGGTTTCTTCACCGATGATCTTGATCGAGTTTTTGTTCGCGCCCACAGTGCCGTCTGCGCCAAGACCGAAGAACATACAACTGACCGTGCCTTCGGGTTCGAGCATGAAGGTCGGATCTACCTCGAGGCTGGTGTGTGATACGTCATCGTTGATGCCGACGGTGAAATGGTTCTTCGGTTCAGGTTTGCTCATTTCATCCAGTACGGCTTTGACCATGGAAGGAGTGAACTCTTTTGATGAAAGTCCGTAGCGTCCGCCGATGGTATTAATGCCTGTGCGTTTTCCTTCGACGAGTGCGTTCACCACATCCAGATAGAGCGGTTCGCCGGAAGCGCCGGGTTCCTTTGTGCGGTCGAGCACGGCGATGGATTTTACATTGCTTGGAAGTGCTTTGATGAAATGCTCCACCGAGAAGGGGCGGTACAGTCTCACCAGTACTGCGCCCACCTTTTCGCCTTTTGCCGCCAGATAATTGACGGTCTCTTCGACGGTCTCACCGCCGGAGCCCATGATGACAACCACACGCTCGGCTTCGGGGTGACCGAAATAATCAAACAGGTTGTAGCGCCGCCCGGTGACCTTTGCGAAATTGTCCATGGCTTTCTGCACAATGGCAGGCGTTGCCGTATAGTAGTTGTTCGCCGCTTCACGCATCTGGAAGTAGACATCAGGGTTCTGGGCGGAGCCGCGCAGGACGGGATTGTTCGGGGTGAGTCCACGCGCTCGATGGGCACGGATCAACTCGTCGTCCACGAGGAGGCGGAGTTCTTCATCCGTGATTTGGAAGATCTTGTTGACTTCATGCGAAGTCCGGAATCCATCGAAGAAATGCAGAAAGGGGACTCTGGATTTGAGGGTCGCCATCTGCGCAATCGCGGCAAAGTCGTGTGCCTCTTGGACCGATCCGCTGGAAAGCAGTGCCCAGCCTGTCTGTCGAACAGCCATTACATCCTGATGATCTCCGTAAATGGAGAGGGCATGTGCCGCGATGGCGCGTGCCGCAACATGGAAGACAGTGCTTGTGAGCTCACCCGCGATTTTGTACATGTTGGGGATCATCAAGAGCAAACCCTGCGATGCAGTGAATGTGGTCGTGAGCGCGCCTGTTTGTAGCGCGCCATGGACCGCGCCTGCCGCGCCGCCTTCGGATTGCATCTCAACGACAAGTGGGGTGGTACCCCAGAGATTCTTCCTGCCTTTGGCTGACCACTCATCTGCGAATTCGCCCATGGTAGAGGAGGGGGTGATCGGGTAGATCGCAACCACCTCACTCAGGCGGTGGGCAACAGATGCTGCGGCTTCATTGCCATCTATCATGATTACTGGTTTTTTCATGCTTGCTCCTTTGGAACGGGCTAAACTGCCCGGATTTATCCATCCAATAAGTGTATCCCCCGCAGGTAAAACCTGTTAGTTATGAATGACTTAAATACCCGTGCCTGTTGTCATATTTCGGACAAGAATGGTGGGATTGGATTGAGTCACAGAAACGAAATTTTTGCTACTCCTTTATTTGTTCTCATGATTTCAGATATGACCTTGCGAGCAACAACGCCGCAAGTGACTTGGCGTCAGGCACTTCACCGCGTTCTGCCATTTCAAGTGCTTTTTGCACAGGTATCTTTTCAACTTCCAGAAACTCATCATCATCCGCTTCCAATGGGTTATGTTTTAGGTCGGTTGCAAGATATACAGCCATGAACTCTGTTGAATATCCGGGAGCCAGATAGAACTCACCGACCTTTTGCAGTCTGCCCGCCTCCATGCCTGTCTCTTCCCGGATTTCGCGCGCGGCGCATTCTTCAAAAGGTTCGTCACCATCCCGTGTCCCTGCGGGAAGTTCGAGCAGGTCCATGCCAGCCGCGTGACGATATTGACGGACGAATAGCAAATTGCCCTCTGCATCAACTGGAACGATGATCACTGATCCGCCATGTTCGATGATCTCGAACTTTGTCTCGCGTCCATCGGGGGTTCTGAGGTGGTCACGGCGGATCCTGAAGGCGCGTCCCTGCATGAGGGTTTCTGATTTGATCAATTCAAATGCGGGCATGAGGTTTTCCTTTGATACGATACTCGATGTGATTATAAGACAAAAGCCCGGGCACCTGCCCGGGCTTTTTCATTGAAGAATTTCTTTCAAGGGATGTTCAGGGTTTGACCAATGGTCAGTGTCGCATCAACGGAGATATTGTTATTCTGGGCGATTGTCAGGGGGTCGATATCGCCGTAATAACAGGCAACACCATAAACTGTGTTGGTATCATATGTGGAGCCCACGGTAAAAGTTGCAGGATGAGCATGCCAGGAGCGATCGCCGGGGAAGGTTCCGCTTTGCGGGATTGTCAAAACTGTCCCAGCCGAAAGACTGTCTGCCTCGGCGCTGGTCAAGCCGCTTAAAGAAAGTAGCTGGTCCGGGTCCACATTGAAGCGGCGGGCGATGCAGTAAGGGAATTCACCATTTTTCAGTACATAGGTGGCGGGTTTTGAACCTGATGGAGCCAAGGTGGAAGTCGGTGTGACAATGACAGCCTGCGTGGCAGTATTGGTTGGGTTGATCGCAATAATCGGGGTGGGTGTGACAGTTGCACCGATTGCTGATGTGGCAGTTACACCGATTGCTGGTGTTGGCGATGCCACGACCGCGATTGCGGTCTGCGTTGTGATGTTTTCCACATCCTGCATGTTAGACGGTTCGTTTGGGATCGGCGTTGTAAAGAAACTGTTTGGGTCTATCGGCGTGTTGGTGACAGCGGGCGGCGTGGAATATGGTTGTTCACAGGCTGATAACAGAACAGCAATCAGGAGTAGTGTGAAGGCAATGGTCAGTCCTCGATTCATACGTGACATGAAATTCTCCTCAATCTCGAACAAAAGTTTCGGAGATGGTAGCACATCCGTGGTGGCACGTCAAGTTTCAGGGTGGGATATTGGATGGATGCGAAACGCCAATGTATCCCGTATTGACGTCGAACATGCCGGTGGAAATAACTGATCACCTGAGCATCAATCGCATGTTTTGGATTGGTGTGGACGGGACCAGATCACACCCCGGCCAGACGGCATCCGCGCCCGCCTCTTTCACCCCGAATACTGCCTCAGCGACTTGAGCCTCATCCCCCCGCCATAATTCCGCCACAGGATCGATATTCCCGAACAGCAAGGTATTCTTCAACACCTCGCGCGCGGCTTTGATGTCCGTTAACTGATCCACGGATATTGCGTCCGCGCCCGTCTGCGCCAGCAAATGAAGTGAATTATTCATTTTCCCGCATACTGACAAGACGCACGGTTTTGGCAGACGCCCGATCAAGTCCTTCTCGGCAGGAAAAACGAACTGCTCATACCGCGCCGGTCCAATAAATCCCGCTGACCCGCCCATGTCGTGGATTGTGATGAAATCTGCGCCCGCGTCGCGATAGGCTTTGCCGATGTCGGCAAGGAAGGAGGAAAGATGAAAAAGCGCATCAAGGACAGCCTGCGGCTCCTTCTTCATTTCCATGAATAGATTTGCCGGATTGCAGAGGTACAAAAGCAAAGTATACGAACCGGGAATCAAGCCCGAAATAACAACATCTTTCCCAATATCCTCTTTTACCAACCCGATTGCTTTGCAAATAATTCCCAATCTCCCCAAATGAAGAATCTCCCCGAACTCTGCATTGATTTCTTTTGTTGACTCGAATATCGCCCTCTTCACTTGCGGGAACCCATCTCCATCGAAATTCAACTCCGCCCCCAACGCCTCGGCTGGCGCACACAGATCCAAAGGCAGTGCCGCGGACGGCATCCCCGCCAACTTGAACGTGCTTGCCGCCGCTCTTGCCATCTTTCCCGCCTCGTGATGGACTTCGTGCAACGACAACCCCTCGCGCTCCAGTCCCTCAATTGTGACATGGATCAACCCGCTGAAGGCGGGGACCATGTCTGTTTTTTGACCGGATAATAATGAAAGAATCTTTTCGCGCATATTAATTAAACACGTAGGGACGGATGACCATCCGTCCCTACAAGATCATTTCACCGCTCTTGCAATCGCCGCGATATGCTCAGGCGTATTCCCACAACAACCGCCCACGACCCTTGCCCCCAACTCCACATACTTCTTTGCATAATTCGCCATGTCTTCAGGCGTCATGTCATACACGCCCTGCTCGGTCTCGATGTCCATGTGCGGGACGCCTGCGTTCGGCTTCACCCACAGTGGGAAGTTGGGCATGGTTGCAGCGTATTCCTTGACCACGGCTTCCATGTTTTCGAGCGTGGTCCCGCAGTTCGCGCCGACAAGCACCGCGCCCATCCCTGAATACTTCTTGATCACGTCCTTCGGCTTGACGCCCATCATCGTGCGCGTACCACGGTCGTAACTGAACGAAACCACAATGGGGAGGTCGGTGACGGAACGCGCGCCTTCGAACGCGGCAGTTGTTTCCTCAAACGCGAACATTGTCTCGATCAGCAATAAGTCCACGCCGCCCTCGGCAAGAGCCTTTGCCTGCTCCGCGAACGTCGCTTTGACATCCTCCGCTTCGAGCGGACCGTACGGTTTGATCAAAGCGCCGACAGGGCCCATCGAACCAGCGACCAGGCCATCGGTCCGTTTTGAGGCGGCTTTGCGTGCAATCTCTGCCGCGCGCATGTTGACCTCTGGAGCCCGATCCTGGTATTTTGAATCCTTCATCCTCATGCGCGTGCCGCCGAAGGTGCAGGTCAGGATAATATCCGAACCCGCATCCGCAAATGACGAAGCAAGTTTCAGGATGGTGTCTGGGTCATCGATGATGAGATCCTCAGGCGGCTTGCCCGGTTTGAGACCCATCTTTTGCAGATTCGATCCCGTTGCCCCATCCGCAACAAGGACCTCCCCGCCGTTCAATCGTTCAAGAAATTTGTTCATTGTTCTCCTTAACTCCCCTCTCCTTTGTGGAAGAGGGGCAGGGGGTGAGGATTATTTCATAAAATTCTTTGCCATTGGATCCGCCTTGCGATGCGGGATCAAATGCGCGATGTGTTCGAAAGGCTCGCTCATGTGCGGGAAACTCGTCGCAAGCATGAACTGGTTTTGGAATTCGGGGTCAGTCGGCAATTCGAATCGTTCAACCTTGCGCGTCACGCCGTCAATCTCATTGCGCTTCTCGATATTCAACAATGCAATACGCGCGCCGTCACCCGCGGCATTCCCAACTGCGTACACATTCTCCAGCGCACAATCAGGGATCAGCCCGATCAGCATTGCCTTCTCTTTATCAATATAACTTCCAAAGCCGCCCGCGAGGATGATTTTATCAGGGCTTTGTAAATTACTGCGCTTCAACAACGTGCGCGCCGCAACGAACAACGCCGCCTTCGCAAGTTGTATCTGCCTCACATCCTGTTGCGTGATCGGGATATCGCGACCTATGGACGTTTCCTCCGCCCAGGCAATGACATACTCCCAGCCCGACTGTCCCTCCCGTACACGCTTCGACTCAAGCCCTTTCCTGAACCTGCCCCGAGAATCCACGATCTCGACTCGAAACAATTCTGCCACCGCGTCGATGATGGCGGATCCGCAAATCCCTTTGACCTGGCCTTTGAATTCGGAATGATCCGTATTCCAGCCTTCCACACCGATGACCTTGTACTTCGGCTCAAGAGTCTTCTCATCAATATGGACTCGTTCCATCGCACCGGGCGCGGCGCGCATCCCATATTCCACATGCGCCCCTTCGAGCGCGGGACCTGTCGGCGTGGATGTACATACCATCCGCTTACGATTGCCGAGAACCAGCTCTGCATTTGTGCCAACGTCAATCAACAACCAATTCTCATCCTGCCTATGGGGTTCCTCTGCAAGGATCATTCCACTGGTATCCGCACCGACAAAAGATGCAATGGTGGGGAGCACATGGATATTCCCAGACGGACTGATGTGCAATCCCAACTCCCGCGCTTTGATATCAACGGATTTATGAATGGCGGGCACGAACGGAGCCAGCCCCAAATCCTTCGGCGGAAGATTCAACACAAGATGGTGCATGGTGGAATTGCCGACCAATACCATTTCAAGAATATCCTCAGTTTTGATTTTTGCCGTCTTCGCGGCTTGTTTGAGTAACTTATTGAGCGTGGAAATGATCGCCTTGTGCAATTTCTCCAAGCCATCCGCATGTTCGATCGTGTACTGGATTCGGGACATCACATCTTCACCGTACACGATCTGCGGATTCATCTCGGACTCTGCCGCAAGCAATTCGCCAGTGCGGAGATTGCACAAGTAGAGAGCAACCGTCGTCGAGCCAATGTCCACTGCCGCGCCGTAACTGTCTTCGTGATACCCGGACTGAACAGCAATCACTTCCTTGTCGTTCCACACCGAAACAGTGACATGCCATCCTGCCCCCTTGGGGGGCGCTTCACGCAGGGTCTTCGATAACGTCCGTAAACATTGATAATCAATTGTCAAATCAAACCAACGCGGAAGTTTTTCCTCCGTGCCGCGCACAAGCCCCATCGAGGTTTCCAGTCCCTTTGCCAGCCGTTCCCAATCCGCAATTGGGCGTTCCAGTGTAGGCGGACTCATCGAAACAAGATATTTCCGAATCGCAGGCTTGACCTCAATTTCCCGCTCCCGCGCACTCTTGCGGACGATTTGCTTATTCCCGCGGCTTTCTTCAGGAACATTGATCAATACATCTCCGCGTATCCGGCATTGACATGAGAGACGCACCTGTCCAACTTCCCAGCCTTTGTCTTTCAACAACTTGGGCCTGCGCCCGAAATAGTTGGCTTCTTCAGTCGTAACAGGGGAGAGGTTCTCGCGTTTCGAATCAATGTTGTACTTTTCGAAGCGGCCTTCTTCGATTAAAACCATGCACTTTCCGCACGTGGCATTCTCCGCGCAAATGGACTCGATCTCCACGCCCAATTCACGCGCGGCAGTGCGGACAGATGTGCCCTCTTCCACTTGTCCGCGGCGGCCTGAGGGTTGCAGGATGATGTTGTATTTTGTCATCGTTGATTTTCCCTCCCCCTCAGGGAGAGGGCAGGGGTGAGGGAGTTACGCGCCATTTCGACGCGGAATTTCTATTTTTGCGAATTCAGCTTCCAGTTGAGAAAGAAGCGCATCCGCCACTTCTTCGGGCGTGCCATCGCGTTCGACCCAAGCCCCGCGTTTGTATTGCGCGGCATAATCCGAAGTCGAAGTCAACCTTTCTGCCATTGCATACGCGTCGATCTTATCCTGGATCTTTTGCGAGAGTTGCTTTTTGATTGTTCTTCCCTCACCTTCCACTATGAACGATTGCGGGATGTGTTTCCAATACATGATGCGATAGCGAGACATATTCACCTTTGGGTAGCATATAATTTGTGGGGAAATTTTACGGGAGTCTGTTCGCAGGGTCAATGTCAATATTCATTCGGCTAACGCATTTCCCGCGATCCAGCCCGCTGTCCATGATGATTGGAAATTGAACCCGCCCGTGATTCCGTCAATATCCAACACTTCGCCAGCAAAGAACAGACCATCCACTACACGGCTCTGCATTGTTTTGAAATCCACTTCCTTCAAACTCACGCCGCCGCACGTGACGAACTCCTCCTTGAATTGTCCCTTGCCTTCGATCTCAAATTCACCTGCCGTTAATTCGCCCGCCAGCCTTCGCAATTCAGCCTTCGACACATCCGCCCAGTTCTTTTCACCGACAAAATGAACAAGTTGCCTCCACAACCTCGACGGGATTTGCGAGAATGCAAGTGCAGACGAAATCTTTTTATGCGCATTCTCCTTCCAATCCTTATTCCGTTGTAAAACATCAAGCGCCTTATCGAATGAATACTCATCAAGCCAGTTCACGATTAATTTTGTGCGATACTTTTTCTCGAACAACTCACGCGCACTCCATGCCGAACATCTCAACACGGCAGGTCCGCTCAAGCCCCAGTGTGTGATGAGCAACGCGCCGCGATGCACAAGCGAATCCATTTTCAAACTTACATTCTCAACCGACACACCCGCCAACCCATCAATGCGTTTGTCCTTGATGTTGAATGTGAACAGTGAAGGGACGGGGTCAATGATGGTATGCCCAAGTGATTGGACGACTTCAAGCGTCTTGCGGTCACTACCCGTTGCGATCAGTAATTTCTTTGTTTGAAGAGAAAAAGCATTCGCCTCTTTTCGGACATCCAGCCTGAATCCGCCTCCCAAAACTTTCCCCACCTTTAGCAGGCTTGTCCCCAACTGCACCTTCACCCCAGCCTTCCACGCGGACTCCCGCAGGCATTCCGCGACCGTATTTGAATCATCCGTTACAGGGAACATCCGTCCATCGGCTTCGGTCTTCAACTTCACTCCACGCGCCTCGAACCATTTCACTGTATCTTTTGGCTGAAAGCGAGTAAATGCTCCTCGCAACTCATTCCCACCACGCGGGTAAAACGTGACAAGCTTTGCTGGTTCGAAACAAGCATGCGTTACATTGCATCGCCCTCCGCCAGAAATGAGGACTTTTCCAAGCGTCTGGCCTGCCTTTTCGATGATGAGCACATGCAGTTTTGGGTTCAACTCAGCGCAACGGATCGCCGCAAAGAATCCCGCAGGTCCACCACCCACGACAATGACATCCCAGTTTGTTTTGAGTGAATTTGACATAATAAAATCGCCCCGACATTATAAACCGTCAGGGCGATGAACTCGGTTTACTGTGTGGCTGGCTCTGCTTGCTGTGTCTGCATCCCAGCCAGCACTACAATGTAAGTGATGATCCATAACGGAAGGGCGGTGATCAAGAGACGGTCTTCCTGCCCTGTGGATATTCCGCTGGTCAGGAATTGCACAACCATACTGACATATAAGATTCCAACAACTTCCTTATTGCTGTTATAGCGGGAAGAGAAAAAATAATAGAAGACAAGCGGCGCCATCAATAAATGCAGATAAATGGCAATCGCATTGAACGCAATGACAAATCCCCTTGTCCTATTCCCTTCGCCAAGCGTAAAAAAGGAACCCGTCCACAAATTATTGTCGATCACGTGGCGTCGATAGGTCAGGGCGGTCTCCCTTTTGTTTTCCCACAGGAAGGTTAATTGGTCCTGCCAGGTCCAATCATCGATCAATTTTGTGGTCTCACGCCATTCGGTCCCTTCCAACTGCATATAGACATCTGCCACAAGATAATTCTTGAACGTAAACGAGCCGATACCTGAAACAGTCGCTTTGCCTGTGACGACAAAAGAGAGGATGAGTTGAATCCAGATCGGTATCAAGGTGAGTGCTATCTTTCCGGCCTGTTTCAACCGTGGAGTATTTTTGTCACGGATGAGTATATAAACTGTGAGTAAAACTATGTGGCCAAGATAAATTGGCTTGGTCACCGTTGCCAGAACAAGTGCCAGTAGAACATAATAAATGCGGTTCTTTGAATTTGTGGTCAGGAGCCAGCAAAAGACGGATATCAACAAAAAATTCAGAGACTCTGTCA
>DATIUT010000159.1:0-4920 GCA_035466615.1 Anaerolineales bacterium
GTCATGGGTTTATTCTAATCCCTCCCACCTATCAGGTGAATAATAACGAGGTTTTACAATCATCCTGAAACAATTCACCTGTGAATTCTCACGCAGGGAAGCAATAACACGATTCTGATGTTTCGAAGCGATTTATTGACAGGGATTTAATGGAACCATGCGTTGATGGCGTTAAATGGGGTCAATCGGCTAGTTGCATGGGAAGCGGTACGCGTCCAATTCCCGTTTCTTTTGTAATGCACTGAACTGCATATTCCTTGCCTGAAAACAAAATTCCTCGGGCGTTAATTGGTATTCGATCACAAAAACAGGTTTCCCTGCTTCAACGAATGGCTGGAGTAAATGACATTCCCTGTAGTAAAAACATTCCTCGTCCAATGCCCAATCGAAGAAGTGGAGTAATTCAGGGACCTGGCTGAGATCGTTCTTCAAGCCAATGGAAAGCCCGCGAGCATGTGCCTGGGTGGAAAGAAATATGTTGTATGCGGCCTGGTCTGTGGGTGTGAGCGGAAACCCCGTATCGTTCTCGTATCCATTGATGTTATCCGGGTCAACACCATCACAGCCTTTTTTCACGGCCAGATCGAGACGGGCGCTCATAACGGGTTTGAGCAGATCAATCCTGCGGATATCCAGCCATGTTTCGCCTTCCCAATCCGCCATCGACTTGCCAAGAACCTCCGGCGGATACTGTTCCGCGTCCGGCCGCCAATCTTCAAGCGAACCTGCGCTGAAATAACACATCACAAAGACACCGCGTTCGTGCAATTGGGAGATAATGGCTGGATCGGTATCATACAGGTCGAGGTTGTAGACGTCCACATCGAGGCTGTAATCCATTTCACCTGTATATTGGATCTGCCATGTTGCGTTCAAAGGGATACGGGCAGGCAGGTCGGTCGTTTTGGGTTTGGGAGGCAATGCAGATGCAGGGACTGTGGATGTTCCTGCAGGGAACATTGCAAGGTCCGGCCGCCCGGATGCGCAGGCAGTGACTGCAACCATGAAGAGCAACAAAAGACTCTTGATCCATTTCATGACTTGATTGCACCTGATGGATCGCTCGAAGGGGCCGAAGGCACAACTCCTTGGCGAAGCATCCCCTTCAAGGAACTGTACTACCTCATTGACGAAGTCATCTTTTGAAGCGAGAAAGGCCGCCACCGCTTATGCCATCACCGCCCGCGCCGGCCCAAACCGAACCGTCGGCAGCCACTGTTACAGAGGACAGGCGCGCGTTCGTCAGCCCGTCAGTCGTGGTATAGGTCGTCCACTGCTGGCCGTCGAAGCGGGAGAGGCCTCCCGCTTCCGTGGCAAACCACAGCGCGCCATCCGGCGCCACGGAAATCGCGTTCACCTCATTTTCAGCCAGCCCATCGGCATCGGTATAGGTTGTCCACTTTGCGCCGTCGAAACGCGACACACCATGTCCATCAACGCCGAAACTGCACCACACTGTCCCATCTGATGTTATCGCAAGCGCCTCAACACTAAGAAAACCAACCCCATCCTGCTCCGTGTAGGTTGCCCATGTCTTGCCATCAAAGCGCGAAATGCCATCACCGGTACCGAACCACACGGCGCCATCCGGAGCCGCTGCCAGCGACCGCACATGATCATCCGCCAACCCGTCCGCTGTGGTAAATGTCGTCCACTTTTGTCCGTCGAAAAGCGATACACCGGATGATGTTCCGATCCAAACTGCGTTTTCGCGAGTAACGGCAATGGCGTGCACCGAACTGCCAACCAATCCATCGGCGGTGGAGTAGTTCGTCCACCGCTGGCCGTCGAAGTGTGCAACGCCGCCCGCCGGAGTACCATAGGCTTCTTTCAGCCCCGCCCACACCGAACCATCCGGTGCGATGGCCAACGCAGTAATGATATTGTACGCCAGTCCATTGGCGGTGGAGTAGTGTGCCCATTGACTCCCGCCAAAGTGAGCCAGGCCGCGCTGTGTCCCCACCCACAGCGATTGATCGGGCGCGAGGGCGAGAACATTGACGTGATTGCTGATCAGGTTGTCCGTCGTCGCGTAGGTTTTCCACTCCCCGCCATCAAACCGTGTGACCCCGCCCTTCGTGCCGAACCACATGGCGCCATCAGAACCGACGCCCATGGAATTCACCCGATCATCCGCCAATCCATCCTGCGCAGTGTACGTCGTCCATTCGCTGCCATCGAATCGCGTAACGCCGCCGCCCGTCTCGCCAAAGCCTCCCCGGTCACTGCCAAACCCGAACCAGACTGCGCCATCCGGCGCGATCGCTATGGTTTCAGTCGTGTTGCGTGCCAGACCATGGGCGGTGGTAAACGTCTCCCACTGTTTTCCATCGAACCGTGACACACCCGCACCCGTCCCAACCCACACTGTCCCATCCGGGGCAACGGTGATCGAATTAACAATCGTGTACGCCACACCATCATCGGTGTTGAAATTCTCCCACGTGTTGCCATCGAAACGCGAGACACCGCCGCCACCCGTGCCGACCCACAAAGCGCCATCCGGCGCAACGGCAAGCGCCTCGACAATGTTGTAACTCAACCCGTCATCACTGGTGTATGTTTTCCATTGCTGGCCGTCAAAGTGTGAAACGCCTTTGTTGGTGCCAAACCACACTGAACCGTCAGGGGATGCGGCAAGACTGCTGACATAATGATCCGCAAGTCCGTCCTTGACCGTGTAAGTTGTCCACGTTTGCCCATCAAAGCGCGACGCGCCGCTCCACGTGCCGAACCACATCGCGCCGTCGGCAGCCAGCGCCAGCGACCAGACATCGTTGTCAGCCAGTCCGTTTTCGGTGGTGTATTTGATATAGGCGCCATCTCCAGGGTTCCATTTGACCACGCCGCCGTGAGTGGCTGTCCACAGGTTGCCGTCCCGATCAAAAGTAATTTGCGTCACGTCGTTGCCATTGGTGATCGAAGTCCAACCGGGATGCAGTACAGGCGCCGAAGAGGCAGGAAGCGGCGTTGGAGAAGATGAAGCCTGGTTTGAAGGAGGCGGAAAAGAGGAAGTTTGAGCCGGAGGAGGCGGAGTTGACGTTGGTGCAGCGGAGCCAACCAAAGTGTTCAGGAAGTTGCACGCCATTGCGGCCAGCATTAGCACGCCAAAAAGCGACAGTTGAAGTCCGTGTTTCATTTCTTTTGATGGCATCATTGGGGTCTCCTGGTATCAAGAAGTTTGCAGGGCAGAATTGACACCCTGATTTTTTAAGGAGCGGCACAATATCATCCGCCGTCGCGGACGGTTACCCCTCGCAGGACTGTAATTCCCGCAACACATTGACTCTCCCGATCATAATTCCCCCAGTTCTTTCTGTTTCGATGGGCAGTGCTTGTCGGAATACGAGCAATAGACACAGCAATCTCCCGCCTTTGGGCGTAATAAAGCGCCGCAACTGGCACATTGATAAAAGATTACTCAGGTATCAGGCGGCATTTGCTCAGGCCTGGAAAATCCACATTGCGGACAAGTAATGATGGCATCCAATTCTATTTTCATATTCACAACCCTCCCTTAGGGGGCTGTACCTCTCGTAGCGCGTTGACTTTCGTTTCCATAAACTACCACAAAAAGTAAAGTGCCATAATAAAGATTGGTATTACTGCATGAGGGAGAAAGGATGCCCGTTTGAACATATAGCGAAACGTTTGATCGTGAGTTTTCTCATATTCTTTTGACCAGCTTGAATAAAACTGGAGTGGAAGTTCATTTTCCCAATCCCCAGTTTGAATAGCCTTCTCGATCTCTTGTATCCGCACTGCAAAGAAATGGGATAGCCCGCGCCAATATGCCTCCAAATACCAGAACACAAAGGATGCGGCAAGAGCCAGCCATAGCAAATTCTTATTATCGTTTAAGTAACTGGTACCTATGATTGCCAGAGCAACCGTGATCGCCCAATTCTTGATGATTAAGCCCTTGCCGTCCATTTCACCATATGCGGTCTGCAACATAATGTACTCATCTTTAAAGAGATCCGCCAGCTTTTTTGTATCCATGTGATTTATCCTTTCTAGTCTTTGAAGTTCTTTAATCGATCTCTCGCTTTATCCATCCCTTCATGATCATAGTTCATCTTTCGCGAAGCACCCCCGCAGCGGAGCGAAGGGGACAATTCTTCTCCCGTTTGGGACTGTAATATCGTACCCGTAGGGCATATCACCCCCTTGTGGGGCTCCCGCAGTACATGGACCCTGATCATTAAAATTTATTCCTTCACCACAATTTGAAAATCTTTTTCCAAAGTCTGCCCGCTGACCATGGTCCCGAAACACGATACAAAGACTGTGAAAGTGAAAGTCCCTGTTTCTTCCGGCACACCGCTGATTTTTGCACCATCTTCCCCGTCTACAAAAATAAGTTCAAGCCCTGCGGGGAGCGTACCACTTGAAATAAACACGCTATTCAAAGGCGTGACGTTATCACGAACGTGGATCTCAACCTCGTACTCCACGCCTGTTTGCGCGTTCGGCAGGGAATCGGGTTCGATCTTGAGTGAAATGGTTGAAGGTGTAAAAATATAGTTGGACGTGGGCGTCGCTTCTGCGCGGGTGAAGCGGGTGAACAGGGAACAGGCCAGTGACATCATCACAATGGACACTGCCGACAAAATACGCACGGATTTATGTTTCATGAAGTCCTCTTCTTCCTTGGATGTTCAAATATTCTGAGGGGTGAAGATAGAAGGAGTCATAATCATCCCAAACGCCCCTCCTTGCGGTCGCACCTTCGGCGGACGGTATCCCCGTAGCGGACTGTGGTTTCGATACGCCCCTCAAAGAGCATTCGGGGCTACTCAACCACCACTCCCGCAGCGATATCATCCCCTTGTGGGACGCCAGCATCACACGTCGAATACTCATTCTGTTATTTCCTTATTGCCCAATGTGGAAGCAATTGCAATGTGAAAATCACCT
>DATIUT010000160.1:0-7538 GCA_035466615.1 Anaerolineales bacterium
TAAATTGTAATGTCCCTTACCCAGCGCCTGACACTTCTGTATTCGTTGCTTTTAGGCGGTATTTTGCTGATCTTTGGGGCGGGGGTATTTTTGCTTGTGAACACCGTATTGCTCAGCCAGGTGGACGACAGACTCGCCATGACTGCCGAAAAGTTCATCACCTTATCTGGCGCGACCAGTTTGAAGCAGGTGAAGTTTGGAGAGATCCCTGCCAATGTGGATGCCGATATAAATGTGCAGGTATGGGGACTGAATGATGAATTGCAGGATGGATTTGGCCCACTGGGGAACTCGGAATGGGTTTTGGACCCTGCCAATACACGAACGAACCAGCCGCGATTCCGTGAAGTGGCCTATGAAGAAAGATTGTTGCGTGTCCTGTCGGTCCCGCTGGGATATGGAGGCGACCAAATCGCGGTGATGCAGGTCGCAGTGTCGTTGGATTCCATCAAATCTGCGCGCACATACCTGTTGTATGTTTTGTTCGTGATCTGGCTGTATGGTGTGATCATCGTCGGCTTTGCGTTATACCTAACACTTGGGCGGGCGCTTGATCCGCTCAAGTCCATTGTTGAGACGGCGGAGCAGATCAACCGTGCGGATGACCTCTCACGGCGCATCCCACTCCAGGGTTTTGAAGAGGGTGAGATCGGGGGGTTGATACAAACCTTCAATAAAACACTCGAAAGACTTGAAGTGCTTTTCACATCGCAACAACGTTTTCTGGCGGATGTCAGCCACGAGTTGCGAACCCCGTTAACCGTCATCAAAGGCAATGTGGATTTGATGCGTCGCATGAAGCAACTTGATTCTGAATCACTTTCCAGTATCGATCAGGAGGCAGGACGCCTTACCCGATTGGTCGGTGGTTTGTTGATGCTTGCCCAGGCGGAATCCGGTAATCTTCCGCTGAATTTCCGGCCTGTTGAATTGGACCTTCTCGTCACCGAAGTGTTC
This sequence comes from Anaerolineales bacterium, assembly GCA_035466615.1. Lineage (GTDB taxonomy): Bacteria > Chloroflexota > Anaerolineae > Anaerolineales > Villigracilaceae > Defluviilinea. Next base: position 958 of record DATIUT010000160.1, read on the forward strand.
CAGGAAATGCATATTATTTCGGGCGGCAAGGTACGCGTACATCTCAACGAGATAGATCAGTTGCAGGTCAACGGGGATCGTGATCGTTTGAAGCAGGTATTGATCAACCTGGTCGCCAACGCCATCCAATATACACCGCAAGGCGGGGATGTGTTCCTAAGCCTCGCGAAAGCGGGCGATCAGGCGCGCATCATCTGTCAGGACACCGGTCCTGGCATCCCCTCCGATGATCTGCCTCACATCTTCGAGCGTTTTTACCGCGCTGAAAAGTCACGCACGCGCGGCAAAGCCACCGGATTTGGACTCGGACTTTCCATCACAAAATGGATTGTAGAGCATCATAATGGCCATATCGAAGTCGACTCAAAAGAGGGACAGGGAACAACCTTTGCGATCTGGCTACCGTTGATCAATCCCTAATTTACGACTGGCTTGTTTGCACAAACCAGCCCCATACTTTCGATACCATTCATCCAGTTTGGCGCTGGAGGTTGCCTTGCTCCGCGCGTCTTCGTAGATGGGTGCACCGTAGTAGACATATCTCAGCGTTTGCGCGGACCATGTCCATTCACCGCGCGAAATGACGCCGATACCTCCGTTGTATCCGGCCAGTGCCAGGCGAACATTTCCATTTGAGGCATCCAATGAATGCGAGAGGTAATTCAATCCACGCAGGGCATTCGTGTCCGTGTTGTATGGATTCTCGCCGGTCTGGAAGTGATATGGCATTACCTGAAAGAGTCCCAGTGCCCCGGCGTTGGAGCGCGCGAAAGGATTCCCGCATGATTCGATCTGCATGACAACCGCGACCAGGTTCGGGTCCAGGGACGAAGCGTTTGCCCATCGCAGGATGTCATCCTCCCAATATCGGACCTCCCGCGTGAAGATGAGGGAGAGCTCCGTTGAGTCCATTTGCGAGGAGGCCGCAGATGTTGAAATGGGTGTGTTGAACGAGAGCGCTGTGATCAGACATGCGATGACAGGTATGGCAAATATGGGAAGGGAATAAAGAGACAAACAGCCGCTTCCGTTTGAGGTTGCGGCTGTCTGCCGGGTGTTTTGTTTGGAAGTGCGAGCGCGGGGCATAAGTAGGTTCCTCAAATCAGGTTTGGAAACCCGAGCTCGAAAAGAGTTCGGAATTATGGATTGTCGGAGTGACTCGGACAAATTCAGGCATCGTACGAGCGGTCATTCTCCATTTGCCCGTTGAAAGACAGGTTGTGATATGTTGGCTCGGGTGGGGCAAAGGAAGTTTGTTGTGCGGGCTTGGGCGCCGGGCGATACGTATTTGTAGGTCGGTTGATGCTCGAAGCAGGCCGCAATACAGGTTGTGATGCGGGGCGGTAGGTTTGTTGTTGGACAGGGCGCGGGCGGGACGCATCGTTGTAAGCACGCCGTTCGTCAGTTGTGAACAGACGATCACCCGCGATGGAGAATGTACCGATCAACAAAACACGGATAAACAGGATCATCGCCGCAACGAAAACCGGCACGGCTTTTGTCATGGTGGTGGCGCTGATCACGGCACTTCCGCTTGCGCTGGTGTGTGTGACGATGGCAACTGAAACACCCCACCATGTCAACGATGCGTTCATGGCAGCAGCGAGAAGCCACGCGCCAAACAGGTACCAGACCTCGGCAGGTTCGTCGCGCCCCTGTTCGGGGGTGAAGATGCGGGCAATGCCAGCAAAGTCAATGCCACAAAATGCAACAGCCAGAATGCTCGCCCAGCGCATGCCGGCAAATTTCAGATCGCCCAAAACGTCCAGCAGGGCAAATTGGGTGGTGCTGAAATTAAAGATTTCAAATGCCAGCAACGCGCCCAGGATCATGCCGCCCCAGGCGGCGCCTCGTTTCAAGCGGCGTCCGCTAAAACTGCCGAACAACGCCCCAAGACCATTTTTGCGGTAAGTAGTCATTTCGACCTCCTTATATTAAAGGTGATGGCGAAATGGATTTTAGAACAAGTGTTCTAAAATGTCAAGTATTAAATGAGAATTCGGAAGTGTTGAGCGCTTCCGAATTCTTCTACACCTGCTCCTATCGCTCACAAAAGTTTGCGGCGTCCGCCTGCGTGTAGTGACATTGAAATCCGGGCGGCCAGCCGGGCATTGTTCAATAATAAAGCCAGATTAGCTTTCATGGATTGCCCCTTGGTCAGTTCCGTGATGCGTTGGAGTAGGAATGGAGTCAATTCCTTCCCGTGGATGTTCCGCTCGTGCGCCTCCCGGTTTGCCTGTTCGATATATGGTTCCATTTCGGATCTTGGAATTGCTTCCGCTTCCGGAACCGGGTTCGCCACCAGGATTGTGCTCTGTAATCCCGCCTCCCAGTGTGCCCTGGCAAACTCGACAGTCTCTTCCGGGCTGTCAAGCCTCACGTTGACGTCCAGTCCGCTTTCACGCGAGTAGAACGCGGGGAATTCATCCGTCTTGTAGCCGACCACCGGCACACTCATTGTTTCAAGATATTCGAGTGTTGCCGGGAGATCCAAAATTGCCTTTGCCCCCGCACACACGACGATCATGGGAATGGTGGCCAGTGCCTGCAGGTCAGCCGAAATATCAAAATTCGATTCGCGGTGCACACCGCCGATCCCGCCTGTGGCAAAGACTTTGATGCCGGCATTTTTACATGCAAGCATTGTGCCTGCGACGGTTGTTCCGCCGCACATTTTCTTCGCGGCGACGGTGGCATAGTCGCGTGGACCGACCTTGAGTACGTCATCTTCATTTGCAAGCCTTGCAAGTTCCTGGTCATTCAATCCGATGCGGAGTTGCCCATCCAGGAAACCGATGGTGACAGGAACGACGCTCTCGTCACGGATTGCGCGCTCCATATCCTGCGCCAGTTGCAGATTCTGTGGACGGGGAAGTCCATGTGTGAGGACTGTGGACTCGAGCGCGACAATAGGCACATTTCCCTTTGTTGCTCTTATAAATTCCTGCGATCCATGAAATTGGGCCATACTTTAGAATAACCCGGCCCAATGTGCGATCTGATTGTCAATATATCTGATTGCATCCAGAATGTTCTGGGGGACAGGTTCATTTTTGTTATTAATAAAAGCGACCGTCTCCTGAAACTGTTTTCTATATTCGAGGAGCAGGGCTTGTACATCATGGGCGTGGTCAATGTCCTTGGGCTCACCCTCTTCAGATTTCTTCTCCTGCATGGTTTGCCATATTTGCAACATTTTTTCAGCAACCTGCGACATCTCGTCTTCCGGGGCACCCCAAAAATCACTCTCCAGTTTTCCCGTCTTATGACCTTCCTTCTTTTTACCGGGAGGCAGTTTCAACGGTCTCTTTGCCTGTTTCACCGCGGTGATAATATCCTCGAACGCGTTCAGAGGAACCTTTTGGATCAATTCCTTCATCTTTGCAATGACTTCCTCTTGTTCGATCTTGTTCATTTCCTCCGGACTGTCGTTTTTCAGGTTCTCCTGAGTCAACATCCACGCCTCGAGATGTTTCTCCGGGACGATATTTACCGGCGATTCCCAGGTACCGACTCCTATCCAGTGGAGTTCGACGCCGTTGTTGCGCGCTTTCCCGGTGAATTCATCAGCAAACTGGGCGAACAGGTTTCTGACCTTATAACGCGCCTGGAAGTCCGGCGGTTTGATCTCTTTTCGTTCAGTCGCCTCATCCCCGGACTGGGTGAGTTGTTGCATCTGCCTGAAGATTATTTCTTCGCGTTGTTTGACCTTCTCAACTTCCGGCATGCCGATGCTCGCCATGTATTCGGTCAGGTTGTGCTGACTCATGAAATCACCCAGCCTGTCGCGAATCAGCCCGACCATGTTATTGACCCAGGAAAATTCGAAGGTGGATGGATTGGGCAGTTCCGGGGTCACGCGGGAAGCAGCTTTGTATACGATCTGCTGCACGGCTTCCTTGCTGAACGGATACGGATTCTCTGCAGATATCTCCGGGTTTTCCCCGCGATAGACGCTGAACATCAGGCGGACATCTGTAGCTTTGATGGGAATTCCGTCGCGGCTCCTGCTTTTGACCGACTCTGACCTTTCGTTCTGATCCCGCAATTCAACATGATGGTCGCGTATATCAAGCGCATGGCGGAACCGCTCAAACCCCTCCAGGGTTGCCTTTCCGCCCGGTTCCTTGCCTGTCGGTCCGATGATGTGTGGCGTGCCATCCGAACGTTCGAACAAGGCGACCGAGTCAAGTTCCACCACCACTTTGCCGGGGCCGCCGATCAAATGGGCAGGTGATTCCCTGCTTTCCTCTGCGATCTCGCCGTGTTTGATTCGAATGGTTTCATCGCTTCCAGATAATGCAACGCTGCTGATAAAGCGCCGCGCCACACTGACATCTTCCAGTTCGAACACATCCGCAAGATACATGGCGGCGGTCTGGAGTGCAATGAAGAATGGCGCAAGGAATACCGGCAGGTATTGCAGAATATTTGGATCCTGCATTATCTGAACCAGAAATTTCATAAACTCATTCACGGCATTCTCAAGTTGTGCTGGAGAGCTGTTTGTGCTTAACAGGGAGCCAAATATGTTGCCGAGGTGACCCGCCCACTCTGATGGCGGGTAATAAAAGAGGCTGACAACAAATCCGCTGACAAAGAACAACATGAAAAGAAATAACGAACGTCTGGCGGCTTTTTCCGGGTGGAGATCGAACATCTTTTTCAACAGAGCGTCCCTCAACCGGGCGGAGAGTTCCCTGAACAGGCGTTGTTCCTTTTGTAAGACGGTTTCGTTCGCAGGAATGGTCATTCGTCCGCCTCAACCCATCGCAGGATGTCTTCCAAATCTTGCTGTTCTTCACTCATATCCTTGCGCAGCTGGTCATTGTTGATGATGATCGTACGCGTCCGCATCAGCAACACTTTAAGTGATTCTTTCACATTTCCGGGTTTCTTGCGGAGAAGGTCGTTGCACAGCAGATCCGCATACTGGCGCATGGCTTTTTCCTGTCCCGCTGATTTGACGATATTCTGCCTGCGTTCGATCTGCTTTTCCTCCGCCTTGGCGTTTTTCAACCAGGAGGCGGACCATTTTTCGATGATCTTCTCCTCTATATCCTTTTGGAATCGCAAATTGCTGATGCTCACCGAAAGGACAGTGATTCCTCTCTTTACGAGCAGGTGATATTCCGGGCTGTAGACATTCCCCTTGCCGCGAACACCATTGTCGTCAAAGATGGCTACCTCCGGGTTTTTGAGCCGCGCATTGACCATCTCGTTGATCACCTGCAAAGCCGTTCCCTTGACCGGCTCACTCTTCACAGGCGGTTCGGATTTGACAATGCCATAAGAGACGGGCCTGACAGTCTTTTCCTCTTTTGGAACTCCTTCAAGCCACCGTATTGTCCTCGACAGGATCATATTGACTTCGCGGAGCAATTGCGCGTAGCGGCGCTGCCAGGCAGTCTGATTCGCTGTCACTTGAACGGGCTGGCTGAGAGGGTCAATTTCCTCGTCGGTGGGCTGGGGTGGCGCGGGCGGCACAGGCGGAATCAGTTGCTTGGGTTTGAACAGATCATCGAGTGTGAACTTGGATACATACTCGCGCCAGACGTCCACGGCGAGTGAAGCGGGGAGTTCATTCCACGCGACTCTGTGGCGGGTCGTCTCGGAAATAACATTGGGGTTTACCCCCTCTCCCAGAATTGCCCTGCGGATCGCCTCCTTGTCCTTTTCCTCGTTCTCTTTTGCCTTTCTTGTGATCCCGGTTCGAAACCCGAACCTTGAACCTGGTTCGCCTTCCTTGGGGAATCCCGTATCCACCTGGAACGAGATCGAAATGGTGGGAATGACTTCGATACCATCGCGAGTCAACGCACTGACCATTTTCCTGCGTTCCAAAGCCTGGTTATAACCATCATTATTTTCTTCTACAAATGAATCATCTGTTTCTTTGGGACCAAGCGTTTGGTTTTGTATGTGTAGATCCACAGTGCCGGCAATATATTCCCCGCTTTCGATAAAATGAACCCCCGGACCAAGAGTTTGTTTGATCTTCACAGCAGTGCGTGTGACTGCCGCACTGGCGGAATCCAGCCAGACCACGCCGGGACCCTTCTCCAATCGTTCGCCGGAATGTTCCTTGATCTCACCATTTTCGATGAATAACGCAGGGCCATGCCCCCCAAACAGGTCGGTCAACAAGCGGTTGAAGACCTTCTGGCGGTCTTCAAAGGTCCGCACGGGAAGAACGAACTGTGAGAAGAAAGCCATCCAGAAGACCAGGAGTACTGGAAAAACACATGCCAGGTCGAATAATATCTCTGGCAGGCTGGCTTGTACCCCGCCCATACGAGAGATCTGCCATCCGTAGGCAACCAGCAAGATAACCAGCCACGCGCCGATGTAGAACCAGGGTCTTTTTGTAATGGGGGTTTCGTCCATGTAGGTTGATTGTAAAACAAAAGCATTCATTTCGCCAACGAATGGCACGGTACAATCAGCCCATGCTCTCTGTCGAATTCCACTGCCATACCATATTTTCAAAGGATTCCCTCACTTCTCCGCGTAAACTTGTGGAAACTTGTCGCCGCAAGGGGATCGACCGGGTTGTTGTCACCGATCACAATACGATTATG
>DATIUT010000161.1:0-1623 GCA_035466615.1 Anaerolineales bacterium
GCGGTCAATACCACAACCCCGTCCAAACCCATCAAGGCATGGAATCGGCTAAAGGTCCATTGCGCCAGCCATTCGTGAGGGACGAGGCGTTCTCCGTACATGGTGTGTGAAAAAATGTCACTGGTGGGGATTGTCCAAATCTCTGCAATGTAATTCCCGATGGTGATGTGTCGTCCGATGTCGCCATCTGCATTTATCAACATGTATCCCTGCATAGAAACTGCAAGAAGTGCTCCGATGAAGAATGCATCCCGGAGACCTGGAAACAAATAATTAAGGAGCAGGGTTCCCTCCCATTGAATGCGGGTTTTCATTTTGATTCAGTTGCTCCGGTTTCCGTCTCACTTATTTTGTATATCTTTAATTTCTCTCTCGCAAAGATAGAATGAACTAGCGGTGAATGTTGTAAACCAAACATTTGACGATTGGCTCGCTGCTCATGATGCAAGTATAGCCGATGTGAGGAAAGTTATAAAATTACGAACTCTTAGTCTCTCCGACAAGCTGCTTAGCACCAAAGGCTGATAAACGGAGCATGGAGATTCCAACAATCCCGGAGCGACTAAATTTCAATACGGGTGTTCCAATAGACAAGGGTTAACCTCATGAAAGAATTTGCCGATTTTGCTTGTCTACGGGAATTTTCTTTCCATTTCTTCTGCCCCCAACCGACAGCACAAAACCCGATCTGTGTTAACCGCCTGACTCGTGTATAATGCCTGAATTAAATTTTGTTCCCAATTTGAAAGGAGAGAAAAAATGAAAGCCTTACGACTCTTGAGCGGAATGCTGGTCCTGGCATTCCTGGTTGCCGCCTGCGCGCCAGCGGCAACACCAACAGCCGCGCCTGCTGTATCTGATTCGGGAAGCGGCTTGCCCGATCTGGGCGGCAAGGAAATTATTGTGGCGGTCGAAAACGCCTACCCGCCCTTTAACTTCATTGACAAAGCCACCAATCAGGGCGCAGGCTGGGATTACGACGCTTGGCAGGAAATCTGCAAAAGATTGAACTGCAAACCGGTGATGACCGAAGCCGCCTGGGATGGCATCTTCGAAGCGGTCGCCGCAGGTCAATATGATGTGGTGGCGGATGGTGTGACGATCACCGAGGAGCGCAAGCAGAAAGTCGCCTTCTCCGATCCCTACCTGCACTACGGCCAGGCGATCCTTGTCCGTGAAGACGAATCCCGCTTCGACAGCGCCGAGTCACTCGCCGCATTGACCGATGCAAAAGTCGCATCGCAACTCGGCACAACCAATGAAGCGAAAGCCATTGAGATCGTTGGCGAAGCCCGCGTCAAATCCTTCGACACGTTCGACGCCTCCGTGCTGGCGCTGATGAGCGGCGATGTTGACGCTGTCATCATTGACCAGCCCGCCGCGTTGGGTTTCATTGCCGCCAACAAAGGCAAACTTAAGATTACCGGCGATCTGTTGACCAGCGAAGACCTCGGCTTTGTCTTCCAGCAGGGTAGCGATCTGATTGACCCGATCAACGCCGCGCTCGCTGCCATGAAAGCTGATGGCACACTCGATGCCCTCTACCAGAAGTGGTTTGTGGACTTCGTCCCGGCCGGCTAAACGTTGAACGAAGCCAAACAGTAATAGGGGCTTGCTGCCATA
>DATIUT010000162.1:0-25619 GCA_035466615.1 Anaerolineales bacterium
ATGATGGACAGATTTCCCTCCGCCAGGAGGGCATCATCCCTGGTCGAGATCAACATCATATGCAGGACCTCACCGGGAGGCAGTTTTTCGCCGATGCAGTAGGCGTTATTAGGAGTTGCGCTGACACGCTGGCATTTATAGTTGATTTCGACTTCACTTTGGATGATCTTCAAGTAGAAATCAGGGAAGGGAGAATCAGGCAGGATAATGTTGACCAGCATATTTTCGTCCACATCAACGCTAAAGGAAACAACACAGGGTTTGATTTGCTCCCCGTTGCAGTAAACCAGGCTGGAAACAGGAATGCGCTGGCCTGCATCCAGCGAGTCGTCGGCGTTGTCGTTTCGCAGGAGCATGATCCCAAGGACAAGCAGACCTGCGATGACGATGCCTGCAATGCTCCATTGTTTTCGATTCATACATGCCTCTATATGGAATGAAATTCTTTCATGTTGAATGCCCGATCATTATTTCTCTGGAGTTCACCAACACATCCACCTCATCCTCATATTGGATATCGTGAATGGGCATGGCGATCACCTCCAGCAGGGATGGATTTTGGAAATTGCGGATCTTCGTCTCGGGGTGAGGGTAATACACCCAGCCATCATATTCAACATCTTTATAAACCACCCTGCATCGCGAAAACGAAAAATGCTCGGGTGGGTGCCTATCCGTCCATTCCACATTGTGGAATGTGAATTCAGGTCTGAGCATTTTGAAGGAATGCGGACGAATATCAATGTTGAGTGTGCCGTTGAAGTAATCGCTGAGGTCGAGGCCATGCGAGGCAAAGATCGGCCGCTGACGGTCCAACGCACCGTAGGGGTAATCAGTCGAAGGTCCAGATGCAACACGATAACCTTGTACTATGATCCCGTGGACGCGAATCCATTGCATGAGATGATTGTACTTTAACTCTGAAATTCCGCACACATGATCCCAAAATAGATGTTCACTTCATACGAAATCAACCTTGTTTTCATCGGGTTCTCTTTCAATACTCCTGCCAAAATCAATGTGGGCCATAGGCTGTCGGGTTTGCCGTTTTCCACCAATTGCGGATCGGCATCGAGCAATTCGTCGAGGTTCCCCTTGCGGATGACTTCCTGCATCCAAGCATCATATTGCGCGGAAGCGGGATCATATCCATACGGGCCGTTTTCGTCGTGTGCATGGCCCTGGTCGGCACTGACGACAAAGGCGATACGCTTGTCTGATTCCTTGATCACCTGACCCATGGCGCGGCCAAAGTCGTAGTGCGTTTGAAGAGACAGTTTTTTCATCGGGCTGATATGTACGATCTTCGGTCTGGGTTCAAACTTATGTCCCATGAAATACAACGGAACCACCGCGCCCCAATCGAGTGGAACGAAGCACGAGTCACCTCCGCTGGCACCGTAGATGTAACGAACCACAGGCACAGACATTCCCTCCGCCTTATCGGCGATGGCATTGGCAAGCGACTGGTCAACGTCAAAATCCAGTTTCACATCGGGCGACCACTCAGCAAACGATTTTTCTGTAATGGCAACGTTCATCGCGTTGCTTACGCGGAATCCATGCGGGTTGACGATCACCACAACTTCAGGGTTGAGCGCTTCAAGTCTTGCGCCCATCTCTTTCATGGAGTTGCGGGTCAATGCAACGATGTTCCTGTCTTTTACAGTTTCTGGAATCAGGTCACCCGCGTGCGGGGCGATGCAGGCGTAGATCAATGGCATGGAGGACTCCTTTGTTCGACCGAGTATAGCAAGTTCGCACAGAAGGCGCAAAGTATAATGACTTCAAATGGAGGTTGTATGCGTCTATCGAATCGTGTTGCGTTGATCACAGGCGGGAACCGCGGCATCGGGCTCGCGACGGCGCGGTTGTTCGCAAAGGAAGGGGCGAAGATCATGCTTTTTGCGCGGGATCAGGTAAAGGGTGAGGCCGAGGCGAAGTCATTCCCCGATGCACATTTCATTCAGGGGGATGTCGCAAAGGCGGAGGATTGCCAGCGCGCAATAGATGAGTCCATCCGTTTGTCTGGCAGGTTGGATATCCTGGTCAATTGCGCGGGAGTCATTTATCGCAATCGAACGGTTGAGCAGACAACGGAAGATGAATGGGATACAACGTTCGATGTGAATGTCAAGGGCACGTTTTTGATGTGCAAGTATGCGGTACACGCTTTGCGTGAGCAGAAGGGATGCATCGTGAACATGTCGTCGTATGTGGGGCTGGTTGGGTTTCGCGGCGCTTCGGCGTATGCGGCATCGAAAGCCGCGATCATCAATTTGACGCGTTCCATGGCGCTCGATCACGCGAGGGAAGGTGTGCGCGTGAACGCAGTCTGCCCGGGCAGTGTGGATACGGAGATGATCCACGCCGCGTGGGAAAAGTTTGGGGACATGAACGAGGCGCGGCGTTTGTGGGATGAAAAACATCCGATGGGACGCATCGCACAACCTGATGAAGTGGCTCAGGCTGTTTTGTTTCTTGCAAGCGATGACGCAGGATTTATCACGGGCACAGCATTGGCTGTGGATGGGGGACTTACAGCGGAATGACAAACCGGCCTGGGCGATTACCTTTCAGCCGGTCCTGATTTTGCAAGCAAGGTGGCAATGCTTTTCAATTCCAGCCACCACTGATCCTTTGGGCGCTGGTATTCGGCGTTGATCATGCGGTCAAAGTCACGCATGTCATGAAACTGGATCTGTCCGTTTTGTATGCCGATGAAGGCGCTGTTGTGTTCGCCTTTTTCGCACTGCTCGATCAGATAATCGAGACACATGCCGGAGAGCCGCGTTGCCTGGATGCGGTCGAATGGGGATGGGTCGCCGCCCTGCTGTAGGTGGCCGAGAATGGCGGGACGCACGTCGAACACATCCCTGCCTTCCTCCTCGAAGAGCGCACACATGAACTCCGTGGTATATACCGGGTTGGCATACTCGTTGCGAATCATCAGGCCCAGCCTTTTGCCGGAGGTAAATCCACTGAGCAGTTTTTCGACATCCACTTGCAGGTCGCGGAGTTTGACCCCCTCCTCATGCAGATACACGCGTTCTGCGCCGGTCGCAATACCGCCCATAAGCGCAAGATAACCGCAGTAATGTCCCATCACTTCCACAACAAAACAACGGCGCGTTGCCACCGCCGACTGCTTGATCTTGTCCACCGCGTCCACGATGCTGTTCAAGGCTGTATCCGCGCCAATGCTGAATTCGGAACCGGGCAGGTTATTGTTGATGGAGGCTGGCAGGCAGATCATCGGGATGTTGAAGGATGGGAAGTTCGGACGGTTGCTCAACATGCTGAAGGCTGTCTCGTAGGCGGTCCAGCCGCCGATGATCAGGAGGGCGTCAATGTGGCGGTCTTCGATGACGCGCGCGATGGAATACAGGTCGCGCCCCTTGGGGACATGGCGCGTCGTTCCCAAAGTCGAGCCGCCGCGCGTGGCCCAACCGCTCACACGCATCCAGTCCATGATCTCCACTTCACCGTCTATCAGACCCTCGAAACCGTTGTGCACCCCCAGCATGATGTGTCCCCTATCCAGTCCGAGGCGGATGGCGGCACGCGCCGCAGTATTCATGCCCGGGGAGGGGGCGCCGGCGTGCATGACCGCGATGCGGAAGCGTTTCTTCGCCGGGTCAGTCGGATGAGGCAGGGCACGCACCATCGTCTTGAACGTGATGAACGCGTCCTTGAACGAGGTACTGCGCAACGATATGGCGCGCTCGAAATCCTTTGCTTCCACGGCATCGGCCACGGCTTGTGTATTCCTCACGCTTTCCATCAGTGGCAGGCGCGTCATGCGGTTGTTACGGATGCCGATCACAATCGGTTCATCCTTTGGGTCGGTTGTGAGAATCGTATTGACGGCTTCGTATCCCATCATTGTGCCAAGGATGCGGTCATAGGCGCTGGGGCGTCCGCCACGCTGAACGTGTCCAAGCACGGTCACGCGCACCTCTTCACCCAGCCGCTCTTCGAGCACGCGTTGCACATCACTGCTCCCGATGTAGTTGCCATCCCGGTCGCGCGCGCCTTCAGCGAGAATCACGATGCTATCGCGGCGGCCAGCCTTCCGTCCGGCTTTGAGACGCTCGGCAAGCACATCCTCCCAATGCTCCACATCCGGCGGTGATTCGGGAATCAACACCCAATCTGCGCCGCATGCCAGCGCACCCATCAAGGCGAGGTATCCGCAGTTGCGTCCCATCACCTTGACAACGAACGTACGCTGGTGACTGGCGGCGGTGCTTGTGATCGCATCCACCGCTTCAGTGATTCGATGCAGGGCAGTATCGGTGCCGATGGTCATGTCAGTGCCGGCGAAGTCGTTGTCAATCGAGCCGACCAATCCAACGATGGAAAGGTTCGGGTATGCCGCGGCTTCTTCACTGGTGATTTCGCCACTTTCAGCCAGTTCAGAGATCAGGGCGGCCCACTCCTGATGGAAGATATTCGCGCCAGTCAGCGAACCATCGCCGCCAATGACAATCAGTCCATCAATGCCTGACTTGACCAGGTTCTTCGCGGCGGTCCGGCGTCCTTCATGCGTGTGGAATGCTTCGCATCGGGCGGACCCGATCATTGTCCCGCCAAACTGGAGGATGCCTCCCACCGAATCCCAATCCATCCTGCGGATGTAATCGCCATCATCCACCATGCCTTGATAGCCTTCATAGATCGCGTAGACTTCCAAATCTTTGTCCAGCGCGGTGCGCACAATGGACCGTACCGCCGCGTTCATGCCCTGTGCGTCGCCGCCGCTGGTGAGTATCCCAATTCGTTTCGTCATAAGTTCCTACCAGACAAGATTTTATTGCGCATGGATTCTAATTCAAAAAAATCGAAACCAAACGAGGTGTTTCAGGACAATATCTCAATGCTTCCCTTTATGTTCCTGCGTAGATAATATTTTTTGAAGCATTGCATAATCATCATCTGTCAATTGCTCTGCTGCCACCAAGTCGGTAGTACAAAGTAACTGCAAGTGAAGTTCACAAGTTGTTAACCATTCATCCCCTTCACTCATTTTTGTCTGAGGATGCGGTATAACATCTTTTGGTTGTATTTCATCTATGATGGTATATAAATAACCTGGTGTTGTGCCGTTGTGTCTAATCTGACCGTCATCCAACACTGAAACAAGTGTTGGTTTATGCGAGAATATTCGTGCCAGTTCGCGTTTTTGTGTGATGGTACTTCCTGTGTGGAGGGTGGACAACTTAAGAGGAGAACCATGATACCAAGGCTGTTTTGGGTCAAATGCCATATGATTACGTCTCCTGTAAACATCAACTGCTTATAAGACTGCCCCAAAATACTGCAAGCAATTTATTGAGCAATTCTACAACCATCCTTGAAAGCGCTCAAGCAAGAAACACTTCTCCTCACTCGCAAGGAACAGACTGCTTCTCCACCGGCAGACCAAACGCTTCGTAGACCGGCACACCGTCCCATTCAGAGGGGATGGGCAGACCGAGCATGAATGCGGCGGTCGCGGCGGTATCCATCGTGTTGACTTGTGTGGTCAATACTTTTGGCTGTACACCCGGTCCCGAAACGATCCAGGGGATGGTCATATCCTCGTGGAGGCTCGAGCCATGTGTTGTATCGTGACCGCCATGATCGGCTGTGACGATGATGAGTGTATCATCGCGCAGACCTCTGGCATCCAATTCAGCCAGAAGGTTGCCAAGTGCTTCATCGGCGCGATAGGCCACGCTTAGTTGTTCCGGTGACATCCAGCCATATTCGTGTCCCATGCCGTCCACAAGAGGAAAGTGGACAAAGAGAACGCCAAACTCCTGTGGGAAGTCCGCGATCAACCTGTCTGTGAGGACAAGGTCGCGGTCGTTGACGTAGACGAAGACATCTGTACTGGAGGGTTCGGTGATCTGCCGAAGTTTTTCCTTGCCCACATACATCACGGTTTGCAGACCGTTCTCATGCGCAACATCGAAGAGGTCAGTGCCGTCTGCATATCCTAGAAGAGGCAGGTAATCGTTCCAATTTACGCCATGTTTGGATGGACATAATCCTGTCAGCATCGAGGCATGGGACGGCAGTGTAGCGCTTGGGAAAATGGTTTGCGCATTCAATGTATATGCACTTTTCTGCATAAGATCGAGAAGATTCGGCATGGGTGCGGTCAGAATGGCATCCGGGCGGAGTCCGTCAATGGATAGAATCAGGACGCGCAAAGCGCGAGGCGGTGACGTCGGTGTGAAAGTCGGCGTTTGTGTGGGTGACTCTGTTGCTGTGGCAGTCGCTGTCTGGGTGGGGGTCTCTGTAAAGGCTGCTGTAAGAGACGGTGTTGGAGGATTAGGTGAAGGCGCCGCAAGGCTTGGAAGTTGACAGGCCAGGATGGTAAATATGATGATGATTGGAATGAGTTTGGATTTCATATGGGGTTATCTTATCCAAACATCACGGCAATGGCAAGTTGAAAAACACTTATCCATGGCATGTTCATGCTATGGTTCTGAAAACTTGCTTATATTAACTGCGCGCCATCTGCGGGGAGTTTGCAGGCATTCGCTATTTATCAGGTTGGATAACAGGCAAAATCCCCGGCACATCAAGCGCCGGGGATTCTTGCGGTTTGTAGAGACGTTATTTATCGCGTCTCATGCTTGATATTGAACAGCCTGCGGACCGTCTGCGTCACATCGTTTTCCATCACTCGCCGTTGGTTTGGAACAACTTATTTATCCTTTTGCCTTCGCGCCTCTTCGACCCTGCGGATGAACCTATACAGTGGTGGACCAAACAGGAACGCCATCAATATAAAGACGAATGCTATTTCCTTCCATCCGATCGCGATCACTGGTTCACAGGCGACGACTCCCAGAAGTAGTATTGCCAAGCCTGCGCTGAATTGATTCTTCATCAGATTACTTCAGCATCGGCATTTTTATCCCGTGACGCTTCGCGGCTTCGATGGCAATTTCGTAACCCGCATCAGCGTGTCTCACTACGCCCATGCCTGGGTCCGTCGTCAGGACTCGTTCCAACCTCCGAGCCGCTTCTGGAGTCCCATCCGCCACAATGACCTGCCCCGCGTGTTGTGAATATCCCATTCCCACGCCGCCTCCATGGTGGAATGAGACCCATGTCGCGCCGCCGACCGCGTTGATCATTGCATTGAGGATTGCCCAGTCTGAAATCGCATCCGAGCCGTCCTTCATGGATTCAGTTTCACGATTGGGAGAAGCCACCGAACCTGAATCCAGGTGGTCGCGCCCAATGACAATCGGTGCTTTGACTTTTCCTGTTGCAACCAATTCGTTGAATTTCAACCCTGCCTTTACGCGTTCGCCATATCCCAGCCAGCAAATGCGCGCGGGCAATCCCTGAAACGGAACCTTTTCTTTTGCCATCTTCAACCAGCGATGCAAATGGGCGTCCTCGGGGAACAACTCCATGATGGCCTGGTCAGTCGTGTATATATCCTCCTTGTCGCCCGAAAGCGCCACCCAACGGAACGGTCCCTTGCCTTCGCAAAACAACGGGCGAATATATGCAGGCACAAAGCCGGGGAACTCGAACGCATCACTCACACCATTGTTGTATGCCTGCTGGCGGATGTTGTTGCCATAATCGAACACTTCCGCACCGGCTTTTTGGAACGCCAGCATCGCACGCACATGCTGTGACATCGAGTCCATCGCCATCTTTTTATATTTTTCTGGATCGGACTTCCGCAACTCGTTCGCGGCCGTGACCGACAAACCGGACGGCACATAGAACAACGCCTCATGCGCTGACGTTTGGTCCGTCACCACATCAGGAACGACTCCACGTTCGGAAAGTTCGTGATAAATATCCGCCGCGTTTCCAATGAGCCCGATGGATTTCGGAATCTGTTTATCCTTGAACTCTTCGACAAGAGTCATTGCTTCTTCGAGATTGTCCACAACCATATCCACATATCCAATCGCGCGGCGGCGCTCGGCGCGTTCGGGATCCACTTCGACGATGAGTCCAACACCTTCATTCATTGTGATTGATAAAGGCTGTGCGCCACCCATCCCGCCGAGACCTGCGGTTAGGACAAACTTGCCTTTCAATGAGCCCCAGCCTTTGAGTTTTGCCAGCGCGCCGAAGGTCTCGTATGTGCCTTGCAAAATTCCCTGTGTGCCGATGTAAATCCATGAGCCCGCAGTCATCTGCCCGTACATGATGAGTCCCTTTTTGGCGAGCTCATCGAAATGTTCCCATGTTGCCCAGTGCGGCACGAGGTTCGAGTTGGCGATCAACACTTTGGGAGCATCCTTGTGCGACTTGAACACAACCACCGGCTTTCCCGATTGCACAAGAAGCGTTTCATCCTCCTCCAAATTCTTGAGCGATTCGAGGATCGCGTCAAACGCCTCCCATGAGCGCGCGGCTTTCCCCCTCCCTCCATAGACGACGAGATCATCGGGCTTCTCTGCCACTTCCGGATCAAGATTATTTTGGATCATACGATATGCGGCTTCGCTAAGCCAGTTCTTGCAGGTGAGACCAGTACCCCTCGGGGCGCGGACAACGCGGGAATTACTCATGAAAACCTCCATGATGGGTTTGGGTTAATATCCTTGAATTTATTATACGTCACGAACTCTGGAGAACGTAAAATGGCCCTTATCGTAGCACGCACATTCAATTTTTTCTACTGGCTTTTACTCGACCGCGACGCTTACGCGGCGGAGTAAACCCTGCTTCTCATTCCGGGCTGGATCGCCATTGGTCAATTGAGTCAAAACTTCGGCTCAGGCTTCGCGGAAATTTCCATTTCACGCGGTACAGGTTCCCGGTATGACGTGATGGCTTTGATCCTGGTGGTCGGATATTTGATTGTTGTTTTCAACAACCTGAAGGGGATGGAAAGAGTCGATATCCTCTGGTTGATGATAATGGGCATCAGTGTGCAGTTTGCGTGGGATGCATCCCGGCCCATTTGGGGATTCAAAAACCCCTCCCGATAATCGTAGATCGGGAGGGGTTTTTATGTCTTATGTTACACAGGTTGCGCGAGCATATCCGCAAAGTTGGTGCCTTTGAGGCGTTTCACCAGTTCGTCCTGCGCATCGCACCATACTGGCTTGATCGGGCAGTGATTATCGAACGTGCAAACGCCGTTATCACCCACACATTCGTTTAGTTGAATGGGGCCGTCAATAGCCTCGACCACCTCAAGCAATGTGATGTCCCTGGGATCTCGGGCGAGCGTAACGCCGCCGCGCGCGCCGCGTGAGGTGTGGAGCAAGCCTGCAATCGAGAGTTGCGAAATGATTTTTGCCAAAAACGAAGGCGGGATGTTCTGTTCCTTTGCAATCATGCTGGTGGCGGAGCGTTCCGAACTCCCCACCTTTGCCAGATGTAATACGGCACGAACCGCATAATCAGCCTGACGAGTGATCTGCATAGATACCTTCTTTCTATCTAACTAAAAATAGATAATCCCTGTCTGTTAACACGATTTTATTGCCTATGCAATTGCCCTGCAAGTGATAGAGGTCATGGACGAATTATGACCTTTTACTCCCAATAAAAAGCTCCCCCACAAGTCCTGTCAGGAGAGCTGGAATGAGAAAAAGGGCGGGATTACCCCGCCCTGCTAATCTGTGATGGTCAAATTGCCAGCCGCCATCTTGACGATGATCGTCAATGCAGGACCTTTGCCAGTCTGAGTGTAATCGTTCCCATCCTGTGACCAGTTCGAGCTAAGATTGACGCTGACCAGCGTGCTTTCAACGGTCACTTTCGCGTTCACGCCCTTCGGGATGACCAATTGCACGTCGCCCGCGCCCGCTTCGATTCTGACCGTGCCGTCATTCGCCAACTTTCCGCTGAAGTCCAGTTCATAGTCACCGGCGCCGCCGGAAAATATCAGCGTGGAAAAGTTCGCGTTGGCTAGCCCGCTCAAGGTCACGTTTGAAGCGCCGGTCTCATATCGCAGGATAGACATTTCGGTCTGGTTCGGTTCCGAGAAAGACAACTCCACATTCGACGCGCCGTCCTTCACTGTCAGGCTCGTGAGCGAGAGTCCGCCCAGTTCAAAATTGCCCTGGTAGGCGCCCGCGTTGATATTCAGGTCGAGCGGCGTCCTGCCGAGTTTCAAGTCCCATTTGTTCTTGACATCCTTTAAGTTGACCAGATTCTTGAAATCGCCCTGCGTGATCTCAACACTCCCGTCCTTGTTGATGACCTCGGGCTTGAGTTCAGGGACATTATAGATAGCCGTGCCGTCAACCAGATCCTCCGCACCGGGGGACAATGTCAACATGCCCGCGCCAAACGAGATGGTCAAACGCGTCTCATCGGACCCCGAACCTGTTACCGTTATGGATTCCTCTACTTCCGGCCCGGGCTCTGCACGCTCAGGCAGGTCAACAGTGAAACCACATGCCATGCTCGCAAGGGCGAGCACAAGAATTGCTGAAATGATTTTTACGTTCATTGCATATCTCCTTCTGTGTTTTATTACGAGGGAAGTATGGAATGGTTGCGTCAAATGCCGCCCGTTTGCATGTATTGCAGGTCTTTGGGTCTATATTTTCCGATGATCCGGGCAGACTCATCCTCCAGCACTCCCCCGAAATAACTTTTGATGTGACGCCGAATATACGGGTTGGTTTCGATGCTTACTTTGGAATGCACCACTTTATCGTTCAACGCATAAATAATGTGCGGCACATCTGCCATGACAACTGCACCCAGGCACATGGGGCATGGTTCCACCGATGTGAACAATATGGCGCGACGGAAATCCGTCCAAAGTTTTTCGCCGCCGTTGAGAAGGGTATTCAATTCTGCATGACCGAGCTGACTTTTGTATTCGTTGTGACGCGCCCGGCCGCGTGCGATGATCTCATTGTCCAACGCCAATACCGCACCAATGGGAAGTTCCCCCGCCTGGCCGGCGGCAGTTGCTTCTGCAAGCGCTTCACGCATGAATTTTTCCAGATCGAGATGTTCAAGATCAGGTGAAATGAAATTTGTCATGCTGTTTTTCCTCCCGTTGCATATGAGTTATTTTTTGAGGGCGGCGTTCAAAGCCTCATGCAATGACCGCACTTCGATGATCTCGATGCCTTTGGGATACCCTTCCCCCTTGCGGATCGCTTTTGGGACGATGGCGGTTTTGAATCCGAGTTTGGATGCCTCCTTCAAGCGCGCCTGCATCTGAGCGGGCATACGCAGTTCACCAGCCAGACCGATCTCACCGATCAAAACGGCATCCGCTTTTACAGGGACATCCTTCCACGAGGAGGCAATTGCAATGGCGATGGCGAGATCAGCGGCGGGTTCGTCAATTTGCAAGCCGCCCACCACGTTGACGAATATATCCTGCTCGGCAAGTTTAAATCCAGCGCGGCGCGTCAGTACCGCCGCGATCAAAAGCAGGCGATTGAAGTCTACGCCGTTGGCTGTGCGGCGCGCGTTGCCGAATTGCGTTGGTGAAGTGAGGCCTTGGATTTCAACGAGTATCGGGCGCGTGCCTTCCATCGTCACTGCAATCGCGGAACCTGCCGCATTGATCATCCGTTCCGCCAGAAAAGCTTCGGACGGATTCATCACTTCGGCAAGTCCGCCTTCACGCATTTCGAACACGCCCACTTCAGATGTGGCACCAAAACGATTCTTGACCGAACGTAACAAACGATACGCCTGAAAGCGGTCACCTTCGAGATAAAGGACCGTATCTACAATATGTTCAAGCACGCGTGGACCTGCAATCGCGCCTTCCTTTGTGACATGCCCGATAACAAAGACTGAGATACCGCTGGTCTTTGCGAGTTCGCGCAATTGCGAGGAACACTCACGCACCTGTGAAACCGACCCGGCAGAAGAGTCCAGTTCAGACAAATAAACCGTCTGAATGGAGTCGATGATCAACAATTCGGGCTTGGTTTCTTTGATATGGTTGAGGATGACTTCGAGGTTGGTTTCGGTGACCAATAAAAGATTCTGCGGTAAGGGCACAGCGGTGCCTTTTGATGATTTTGCCGATTGACCGTCCTGTTGTACCCCTGCGAGACGTGTTGCGCGCATCTTGATCTGCCGTTCAGACTCTTCCCCCGAAACATATAAAACGCGTTTCTGTCCAGCCATCTCCATTGCCATCTGTAACATCAACGTGGATTTGCCGATGCCCGGGTCGCCGCCGACCAGAACAATCGAGCCCGGCACGATCCCGCCGCCAAGCACGCGCGCAAATTCCCCAATGGGGAGGTGGATGCGGTCCTCGGCGTCGGCAGAGACATCGCCGATCGAACGTGGAGCAGACCTCCCCGTGAGGCCGCGAATCGCCTTCGTCTTCTGCGAGGACTCATCGTGGATGACTTCCTCCACCATGCTGTTGAACGATCCGCATTGGGGACACTTCCCCATATACGACGCGGCGACACGTCCGCATTGTTGACAGACATACCGTGTTTGTGTTTTTGCCATTTCGATCTCCCCCTCTCCCTGAGGGAGAGGGATGGGGTGAAGATTGGTATGCTGAGTATAACAGAATTTATGTTCTAATCACGCCATCGCTGTGTAGATACGGTTCAACAACTCCAAAAATTCCCCCGCTGGACGTTCCTTCAAAATCTCCTTGCGCGATTCGCGGTCGAGCGTTTTCAACAGCAAATATTGGACAGCATACTTGCGGAAGAGACGCTGGCCGTCCTCCTCGCCGTAGAACTGCACGCTCTTCTGTAAATGTTCGTGGATCGTTTCCTTCAACAACTCCGGAGTGACCTGTTCACGGTCCAATCCGGCAAAGATCCACGGATTGGCGATGGCGGCGCGCCCGATCATGACCGCGTCACAATTGGTGTGTCGTTTCATGCGCTGGATGTCTGAGACGGTTCTTACGTCGCCCGAACCTATCACCGGTATCCTGACCAGCGACTTCACTTCGGCAATCGCGTCCCAATCCGCGTTTCCGCTGTAGCGTTGTTCCTTCGTCCGCCCGTGGATGGCGATCAGCGAACCGCCGTTTTCCTCCACCACGCGCGCGATTAATTTGTAGTTCCTGTTTCGATCCCAACCCAAGCGGATTTTGCCTGTGACCGGCACTTTAAGTGAGGCAGTCAACTTCTTGAACGTGCGGGCGATCTTGACCGGCGTTGGCATCATCCCCACCCCCGCGCCGCGATCCGCGATACTTTTTGCCGGACATCCCATATTGATGTCAATGATGTCTGGATCCAAAGGCTGAATCTTCAACGCGGCTTTGAGCATCAAGTCCGGGTCATCACCGTAGATCTGGAAGGTGACAGGTCGTTCCGCCTCTTCAAAATAGAGCCGTTTGGCGGGTTCCTTTGAGCGGCTCAGAATCTTTTCCACTTTCACGAATTCCGTGTAACTCATGGCGGAACCAAGTTTCCGGCAAAGTGAACGGAAGGGCCAGTCGGAGTAACCGTCCATGGGCGCGAGGATCGTATCCCCGTAAATGGGAATTTCACGGATGTAAAAGACTGGAGTCTGTTCTTTCTTCATAAAGTGACGCAAGTATAACAAACCTTCCCGTGCTTATACCGCCAGTCGGTGATTTTGTGCCATAATAGAATCATGTTCATCATTCCATTCACCTCACCCGAAGCGACCCTGGAAGATGCCGGCGGCAAGGGCGCGAACCTGGTCCGCCTCACGCGCGCGGGCTTTAACGTGCCGCGTGGATTCGTCGTTTCCACCAATGCCTACCGCGAGTTCGTCCAAGCGAATGGATTGGAGGATGCGATCCAGGCATCCATCAAAGGATTGAAACCAGAAAATGCAGATGCATTGGAGAACGCGTCGCGCAAGATTCGAACCACATTCTCGCAAGGGAAAATGCCAACGAACATCCGGCGGACAATCCAAACTGCGTATGCAGGTCTCGATCTTCAATCGTCAATCCAAAATCCAAAATCGGTCGCTGTGCGTTCCTCTGCCACTGCCGAAGACCTGCCTGATCTATCCTTTGCGGGCCAACAGGATACGTATCTCAACATCATCGGTGAGGAACAGCTTATCCAGGCTGTGATCAACTGCTGGAGCAGTCTATGGACGGCGCGGGCGATTGGATATCGAATCCGAAATCATATTTCGCATGATGACGTCTCGCTGGCGGTGATAATACAGGAGATGGTGCAGAGCGATGCCTCTGGCGTGCTGTTTACCGCGAATCCGCTTACAGGGGCGTTGAATGAATCGGTCATTGACGCAACTTTTGGGTTGGGCGAAGCGCTTGTATCCGGCCAGGTTGAGCCTGATCATTTTGTTATTGTCCCTCTTCCTCAGGGAGATGGATGGGGGGTGAGGGAGAAGACTCTTGGAGCCAAGTCCATTGCCACTCGAAGCAGGGCAGGCGGCGGCGTGGAAAGCATCGAGGAAAAATCTGAAGCGCGGCAAACGCTTGTCGAGAGTCAAATCCAGCAACTCACTGAAATGGGTCAGCGAATCCAAAAGGAATATGGTACGCCGCAGGATATCGAGTGGGCGCTGGCGGATGGAAAATTATACATTCTGCAAGCGCGCGGCATCACATCATTGTTCCCCGTGCCGCAGGTTTCATTCGATAAACTCATTATCTGGTTTTCGTTTGGAGCGGTGCAGGGATTGGTCGGCCCGCTCACGCCGCTGGGGCTTGATGGCATTCGACATGTGGCGGCGGGTGCGGGTAAGATGTTTGGAGTAACGTTCAAGCCCGAGGAATTTGACGTGTTCGCCGAGTCTGGCGAACGGATCTGGATCAAGATCAGTGATGTGATGCGCCATCCGCTGGGCAGTCGCATCTTCCGAGGCGCGGTGGGTTTTGTCGAGCCGAGTGTGGGTCAGATTTTGCGGTTACTTGCCGTGGATCCGCGCGTGGGCGTGGGAGAAGGCCAGTTCAAACTCAGCACCGCATGGCGGCTTGTTCGTTTTTTAGCGCCCATCCTGATTAATTTCATGCGTAATATGGCACGCCCCGATCGTGCGCGCGCCCGCTTCGATGCGGATATCGAAACACATCTCGCTTCCGCCCGAATCCCCCCGGCATCAGATCGTTTTGAACTGCTTGGAAATATCATTGCCTTCATGCGTGGGCGCATTGCCAATGTATTCGCATTCCTTCTACCGCGTTTTGCTCCCATTTTTGGCCCGAGCATAGCGGGACTGAATGTATTGACTCGTCTGTCCGGCGACACAAATCTCGTGCTGGAGGTGACGCGTGGTCTGCCGAATAATGTGACGACCGAAATGGATCTGGCATTATGGGAAACAGCGAAGACAATTCGTGCAGATGCAGAATCACAGTCCCTTTTCACCGCTTCAGACGCCCCGGAACTTGCCCGTCAATACCTGAACGGAACCCTCCCCTCAACCGCACAGGCAACCATCGCGCGTTTCCTTGAGAAATACGGAATGCGCGGCGTCGGCGAAATTGACTTCGGTCAGCCGCGCTGGCGGGAAGACCCCACTCCCGTGATGCACACATTGCAAAGTTATCTGCGAATTGACCCGGCCTTCGCGCCCGATGTTTTGTTTGCCAAAGGTGAGCAAGCCGCGCAGGATGCGGTTGAGAAAATCGTCGCCAATATGCGCAAGGGACATGCAGGCTGGCTCAAGGCAAAAATTGCACGAGCCGTGGCGCGCAGAATCCGTCTGTTGATGGGCGCGCGTGAAAGCCCCAAGTTCTTCGCCATCCGCACGATGGGCATTGCGCGCAAGGCGATGCTCAAAGTGGGACAGGAGTTTGTTGAGGCTGGAACGATTGACCGCGCCGAAGATCTGGTCTTTATGAAGTTGGATGAATTGGAGTCATTATCGAGGAACGAAACATACAATTGGAAATCCCTCATTGCCGAGCGCCGCACGGCATACGAGCGTGAACTGCGCAGAAGACAGGTGCCGCGTGTACTGGTCAGCGATGGGCGTGCCTTTTACGAAGGCATAGGTGCAGGGACGGATACGGGCGATCTAATCACAGGCACTCCTGTTTCGCCCGGCGCGGTGGAAGGCATCGTGCATGTTGTGCTCGATCCGCGCGGAGTACAACTTGCTCCCGGCGAAATCCTTGTCTGTCCCGGCACCGATCCGGCATGGACTCCGTTGTTCATGGCCGCGGGCGGACTCATCACCGAAGTGGGCGGCATGATGACGCATGGTTCCGTTGTCGCACGCGAGTATGGCATCCCTGCTGTTGTCGGAGTCCATCAAGCAACCCTGCGGTTGAAAGACGGCCAGAAGATTCGTGTCGATGGCACACAAGGGAAGATCATGGTGCTTGAATAAATTTCACCCACAAAACTTTATGATACGATCATCATTATGAACCTCTCGCAAATCACCAATGATCTCTTTATCGGAAACATGCCCTCCCCTGGCGATTACGACCGGCTGCGCGAACTTGGCGTTCAACTCATCATCAACATGCGTTTCTCGCGCGGACCTCAACCTGATTCCCACCATCAACCCATCTACACACTCTGGCTTCGTTCCATTGACAGTCCCCTCTTCCCGATCTCGATCCGCAAGTTGATGCGCGGCGCACAAACCGCGCTCGAAACGATCCGCCAGGGAGGCAGGGTCTACGCACACTGCGCCTACGGACGTCACCGCGGTGTGGCGATGGGCGCCTGCATTCTAATTGCACAAGGATTCGATCCATACACCGCTATGGAATTGATCGTAAAACACAGACCCGTTGCTGATCCCTTTGCATATTACATCCGCTCGCGCATAATGAAATTTGCAAATGAATGGAACGCATAGGGGCACAACATATTGTGCCCTACTGGGTCAAATTTCATTTCTCTTCATCCTCATGTGCATCGATGTGGCCGGGCTTTTCCCTGCCCAACTCCAACGAGCGTTGATACGCCGCCCAGACTGCACGAGAGATTGCCGTGCGGAAGCCCGCCTTTTCGAGGTAATACAACGCCTCCGCAGATGTTCCGCCGGGGGATGTGACCTGGTTCCGCAATGTGGCGGGATGCCGTTCTGCATGATGATAATAAGATGCCGAGCCTCTGATTGTTTGCAAAACCAATTGTTCCGCGATTCGGCGTGGGAATCCCATGTGGACGCCTGCGTCGATTAATGCTTCGGTAAAGAGGAATACGTATGCAGGACCTGTGCCTGATAGAGCGGTTGCCATGTCGAGATAACTTTCGTCCTCCACGAATACTTCCTCCCCCAGCGCGCCAAGAATCGCACGTGCCATTTCCTGTTGTTCTTCTGTCACTTCCTTCGATGAGGTCCAAACAGTGATGCCTTCACCAATTTGACCGGGTGTATTCGGCATGGATCGCACAACGGCCTTGTGTTTCAGCCCTGATCCGATCTTCTTCATGTTCGCGCCTGCAATGATGGACAGAACCAACGCCTCCGGGCGGATGCCTTTGAGACCCTTCATCACTTCAGTGAGGCGTTGCGGTTTGACGGAGAGCACCACCACATCCGCGTGTGAGGTGGCGGATGCGTTGTCAGTTGTCGTTTTGATTCCGTATCTTTTTTGTAGTTCCTGTCCCCGTTCTTCGCGCGGACCCGCCGCAGTGATGTTCTCGGGCTTTGCCAGTTTCTTGCGCAGTAATCCCGCGATCATGGCTTCTGCCATCACGCCAGGGCCGATGAATGCGATTTTCATCTTGAGCATGGATTCCTCCGGTCTATAAATGAGTATAACCTTGCTTATTATAATCAGACAGACGACAGGACATCCTCCTGTTTCATACGACGGATTGTTTTCCATCAAAACAGGATGGATGATTTAAAGCCAAATAAAAACTTCCGAGGCGCAAGCCTCGGAAGTTTTTATTTAGGCGTAAGCCATTTGTTCTGTGCGTTGCTTCTTGACCTGTCGTTTTTTCATTTTTGCCGCAAGCATTCTGGCTTGTCTGTTTTGTCCGGAACGGACGATCAAGTTCAGGAATTTGTGATGGTTGTAGGCCGGGTCGTTGAGCAGTGAAAAATCTGCCGAGCCCGGCTCATGCGGCGCGTAGAAGATACCGCAGTTGGGGTTGATCTCGAGCATGTGGATGGTGCCATTCGTGTCCATGCGATAATCACAGCGGGCGTAACCGTTGCCGTCCATGGCTTTGAATATGCGTACGGTCTGTTCACGCAGGACCTTTTCAATGCGCTTGTCATTGACCGCGGCAACAGACATCTTTTCATAATCAACCCATTTCATGTCGTAGTGCTTGAAGGTCTCACCTTCCGGGAAGATGAATTCCACCGGCTTGAAGGTGATGGGATTCTTCGGTTCGTCCGGATTCTCCGCGATGAGGCAGGTGAACTCGCGTCCCACGATGAACTCTTCGAGGAGT
The DNA here is from genome assembly GCA_035466615.1 of Anaerolineales bacterium. Lineage (GTDB taxonomy): Bacteria > Chloroflexota > Anaerolineae > Anaerolineales > Villigracilaceae > Defluviilinea. The sequence continues at coordinate 18,273 of DATIUT010000162.1, forward strand.
GCGCGTCCGAACTGCTTGATCTCAAGAGCAGCCTGTTCCTTGAGCTGCTCAATATCCTCACAGCGGGATTTGCGCGTGATGCCGATGCTGGCATAACCGTGCGGCGGTTTGACGAGGATGGGATAGCGCAATTTCTTTGCGGCGCGTTCCACATCTTCAACACGATCCACCATGACCCAGCTCGGTGCCGGAACGTTGGCTTTCTTTGCATAGGTCTTCATTTCCTGGCGGGAGGGATCGAAGAATTTCGAATCCGCGCCGGTAAAGGCCAGTCCCATTTTTTCCATGAGCTGCACAAGCCCGATCCCTGAGAGTGCGTCATCGGGGGTGCCGTCGCAAAGATTGACGAATACATCCACACCTTCATTAACAAGTTCACGCATTTGTTTTTCAACTTCAGCCGGGTGCACACGGTGATGCTTCCACTTGAATCCGTTCATGTGTGGTGATGGATCATATGGCTTGTCGTTCGGATCCTCAGGCACACTTGATAATACACAGATATACATGTCGAGTCCTTTTCTCCATATCAATCAAGATGATTTTGCATGAAAGATTTTTTGATCTTGATTGTTTTATGCATTCATCATGTTTCATACTGCGTTGATTCGAGTATTATGTGTCGAATCATATAATGATGATGCATAACTTGTATAAATTGTATCTATTATTGAATTTATGTAAAGGTTTTTTGATGGTAAATAACTTTAAAATTTGCAAACAACTTGCAGACGATTCATGCTTTGATCATATTGTTTGAATGAATAATGATTCAACATGCATTGTTCCGGCATGCTCACACGTCAAGGTCTTGTTGATTGTGAAATATGTTGTCGTGGCTTGATGTTGATTGAGTTTGTTTACAATGAAGATGATGGCTTGAACGAAGGAATCGTTTTTAAATCATCTGATGGCTTGAAGCAAGTGGATGTAGAATTAAGGCAGAGGACAATATGACACTTCATTCAGAGATCTTTGAACAACCCGAAAGGCTTGCTTCACTGCTTGATAAGCAGAAACAAACTGTGCTTGAGATCGCGAAAGCCATCCGGTCACGGAATGTCCCGTATGCGTTTCTTGCGGCGCGCGGTACTTCGGACAACGCGGGAAGATATGCAAACTACCTTTGGGGTGCACACAACCAACTCCCCATGGCATTGGCGACGCCCTCGTTGTTCACGTATTATAAAAGCCCGCCGCACTTGCAAAATGCATTGGTGGTGGGTGTTTCACAATCGGGTCAATCTCCTGATATCGTGAGTGTGCTTGAAGAGGGACGCAAACAGAACTGTCTCACCCTTGCGATCACCAATGCCCCTGATTCACCACTTGCCAAGGCCGCGGATTTTGTCCTCGATATCCAGGCCGGTCCTGAAAAAGCCGTTGCGGCGACCAAAACCTATACAACCGAACTCATGGCAATTGCCATGCTCTCCACTGCGCTCTCGAACTCTGATGAACAATGGCGGCAACTTGCCTTCGTGTCCGAATGGGCGCGTTATGTTCTTAATCTCGATGAAGGGATCACTCAAATGACACAGCGTTATCGGTATATGAGTCAATGCGTTGTGCTGGGGCGCGGTTTCAATTACGCCACTGCCTATGAATGGGCGCTCAAACTCAAGGAGTTGACCTACCTGATTGCCGAACCGTATTCCTCCGCTGATTTCCAACATGGACCCATTGCGATGGTCGAAGGTGGTTTCCCCGTCCTTGCGGTTGCGCCAAAGGGCAGGGTGCATGACTCGATGAAGGAGATGCTGACCCGCCTGCGCAAGGGGAAGAATGCGGAACTTGTTCTCATTTCAGATGATGCGGATTCACTCGCGCTTGCCCAATCCCCGATCCAGCTCCCGCCTCAGATTCCCGAATGGCTGACTCCGCTTGTAAGCATTATCCCCGCTCAATTATTTGCCTGCCACCTGACCCAGGTAAAAGGTTATGATACCGAAGCCCCGCGCAACATCACAAAAGTGACGGAAACGCATTGATTCTGTCGTTGTGAGCCGGCGAAGCAATCTCATCCTCCTGCTGGGAATGACGTTATCCCGCCCGTTTTGACATCAAAATATCCGGTTTGCCTCTTCCGTTCGCATCAATGACCACGCCGGTGATGACATATCCCATCTTTTGATAGAACCCAAAGGGATGTCCCTTAAAGTTGCGGATGTTCTTTACTTTATCCCAAAGGTCTTCATACAAATCAACGCCTGATAACGAAGTCATGTTATCTTCATCATCTGAACCAAGCGTGATCGTTAAACCACCTCTTTGACGGACCTGTTCTTCAAAATCCCTGACCAGCGCGCGGCCGATGCCTTTCCCCTGCATATGTGATTGAACTGCCAGCGGATGCAGTTCCCATACGCGACCATGGTATTGGGGAATACCACCGATGATGCCAAGTAAATTTCCCTGCTCGTCCATTGCCGCGCGACAAACCTTCCCAGCCTCAAACATTTCATGGACCTCTTCCAGCGCATCATCAAGTGCAGGCCAGGCGTCCGGCCAGTGCTTGCGGAAGGCATCCACCAATAATTGCGCGGCCTGCTGGATGAGGTTTTCGTTGTCGGGATCAGGGGAAATGATGTTCATATGATTCTTCTCTGGATAGATAATGTCATTGCGAGACCCGAAGGGGCGAGGCAATCTCCTCATTGTGTAGGAGACTGCTTCGCCGTCGCTCTGCTTCGCAATGACATGCTCATTTCCAAAACTGCGGAAGATATTCTTTGTAACTTGTCAGATAGTCATCCAGAATTTTCTTTGCAACATTGATGTCTGTGATGACAGGGTCAAGCAGGATGCATTGCAAAGCTTTTTCACGTGAACCTTCCACAGCTGAATCAACGCAGAGTTGTGCGACAGTCGTCTCCCGTCGAAGGAGTTCGGCAATGGGTTCCGGCAACGCGCCCACATGGACAGGATGGATCCCTGCACCGTTCACCTGCACCGGCGTTTCGACCGTCGCACCCAATGGCAGGTTGGCGATTTGCCCGGCGTTGGGAAGGTTTGCCGCGAGGTGATAATGATTCCCTGCGCCTGCCACATTCTCGATCATTTCAAGCGCTCCTTCCGAGTCGGTGTCAAGCAGGAATTCTATGGTTGCGTCGCCGTTTGCCATTTCGCTCAAGCGATGCAATTCAAACTCGCGTACATTTGCGAACAATTCCCAATCATACAAACGGATGTTGTATTTCTCCCATGGTTTAGTGCCCGGGTCACTCATCCAGGGAAGGTACTCGCATAAATGTGTATCGCCGGGAACAGGGAACAAACCAAAGGTTGAGAAAATGTCCCTTGTGAGCGGTTCAAATTTCAGGTCCAGTTCGAAGAAGCGTTTTCTGAAGAGCGGATAAAGGTCTTCGCCGGTGCGCCGGTCATGGATGGAAAGTATCCATGTGAAATGATTCAACCCAGCCGCACGAATATCAACAAGTGAAACGATCTGTTCACGTACGCGATGTTGAAACGGATGTTGATCTACCGACGCGTGCATGCCGGTAAGCCCATCGGGGACCTCGATGCCGAGATCCTTGGCGAGCGCCACGCCGACCATGCCATAACCCGCATAGATCTGATGGCACAAACCGACGGCTTTGATCCTGCTGTGACGATTGACCGCGTCACAAATGCGGATCATGGGGTTGGTGAAGTTGACGAACCATGCGTCGGGACAAGCCTGTTCCATGTCATGTGCGATCTGCATGATGGGACCGATGTTACGCGCTGCATGTGCGAAACCGCCGGGCCCGCCATTCTCGGCATACGGTTGACGAACTCCATACTTGAGGGGGATCTCGAAATCTTTTTGCCAGAGATTTTCGCGCGCACCGACTTCGATGGCGTTGACAACGAAATGCGAATCGGGGAGCGCATCCTCATGATTTGTGTGCGCTGTGATGGTGAATTGCGAATCCCATTCACGGTTGAGGCGGTTGGCGAGTCTTTGAACAATGTCCAACGTCTCGGTGTTTCGATCTACAAGCGCGAGCGCCGAACCTTTGAGTCTTTTCGAACGCATAATCGCAGACAATGTGTTCTCACCGAACGAAGCAGAGCCTGCACCAATGACAGCGATCTTTGTTGGAAGGGACATGTGTGCTCCAGTTGAAAAATCTATCTCTTGCAGATGTTCATGGAAAATCGCGAAGCGATGCCCGCTTTGTTACATTTACACATCAAGCAGGATCGGCAAATGATCCCAATCGGTGAAGACGCCGCTTGCATCAGGTGTGGGTTCGTCTGTGCCGTATAAAATGCTTGCCATGCCCGCGTTCAATGCGGCGCGGGTGGTGTGTGGCAGGTCGTCGATCATCACGCATTTGCGCGGGTCGGGTTCATCGGCGAGTTCCTGCGCGATGGCAAAGGATTCAGGCATCGGCTTGCAGTAGGGCGCGACTTTGTTCACGTCAATGATGGCCTCGAAGAGATCGTCGAGGTTGAGCGCGGCAAGGACGCGTCGGGCATGGTGAACGTCTGCGTTTGTGAAGATCAGGTTGCGGGTCGGGAGCGAAGCGATGATCTTGCGTTGAAGAGGATTGGGAGTCAGGTAATCCTTGAGGGGCAGGTCGTGCACATAAGCCAGGTAATCCTGTGCATCCACATTGTGACGCGCCTGTAATCCGCGCAGGGTTGTGCCGTACATTCTGAAATATTGTTCACGCAGAACAGGGACATCGTTCTCGGGAATACCCATGCATTCGCTCATATAGTGGTTCATGCGCTCCTTGATGGCGTGCCACAGACCGGTGGAGTTCGGGTAGAGCGTGTCGTCGAGGTCGAAGAAGATGGTTGTAAATCGCATGGGGCGATTATAATCGTCTCATGCCCATCCGTTTGCTTGCCCCTGAGGTTGCTTCGCAGATTGCCGCTGGTGAAGTGATCGAGCGTCCCGCTTCGGTTGTGAAGGAGTTGCTGGAAAACTCTTTGGATGCAGATGCAAAGACGGTCACGATCATGATTGAGGACGCGGGAAAGAAGTTGATCGAAGTTGCGGACAATGGATCGGGAATCCCCTCCGCTGAATTGGAACTGGCCGTCTCGCGTCATGCGACCTCAAAACTGGTCCGCTCCGATGACCTTTTTTCCATCTCCACACTTGGATTCCGCGGAGAGGCGCTGGCTTCGATTGGTTCCGTTTCGCGTATGACAATCACTTCGCGCGTGAAAAAGGAAAAAGAAGGCACGCGCATCAAAGTGGAAGGCGGCACGCCTGGCAAGTTGACCAAAGTAGGTGCAACGGTCGGCACGACCGTCCGAGTCGAAGATCTGTTTTATAACGTCCCTGCACGGTTGAAATTTTTGAAAACCGATGTCACCGAGCGACGCACGGTTGATTCACTTGTGACGCGTTATGCATTGGCATATCCCGACAAGCGATTCAAATTATCCGAGGGGAAAAGCATTACCCTGCAAACAGCAGGCGATGGCGACCGACGTTCCATCCTTGCCGCGCTGTATGGCGTGGATCTTGCCAGGCAAATGCTTGAAGTGATGGCGGAAGAAGAAGGATATAGACTGACAGGCTTTATCAGCCCCACTTCATTGACGCGTTCGAATCGAAAAGAGATCACATTCTTTATCAACGGCCGCTGGGTGCATGAGGTCTCACTCAACACTGCATTGCTGCAAGCGTATCACACCATGCTGATGGTGGGACGTTATCCATTGACCACATTGTTCCTTGAAATTGACCCGCAGGCTGTGGATGTGAACGTACATCCCGCCAAAGCGGAGGTGCGGTTCAGGGATACCGACAAGGTTTTTAGTTTTGTGCAACGATCTGTACGAAAGGCATTGCTGGCATATTCACCGGTCCCGAACGTGGCGCCGAGTCTGTGGGGGACGACCAGGACAGTTCCTTCTGAGTCGAAGCCATCTTCTGTTGGGCTGGATTGGGCGATCGCGCATGATGAGCCGGTGGGTGGTGCGAAGTTGGAAGCGGGAGATGATGAAGCAGTCAGCGGTGGGCAGGGATCGTTTGAACGGGTTCCGTTGTTGCGTCTGGTTGGTCAAATCGGCGCGACATATCTTGTGGCGGAAGGGCCTGATGGGCTTTATCTTATTGACCAACATGCCGCGCACGAACGCGTTCTTTTCGAGAAGTTGATGGCGCAATATGAGATGAAGAACATCCCGTCGCAGGCGTTGTTGAATCCCGAAGTGGTGACCGTGCCGCCGGGATCGGCAAAGTTGTTGATGGAGCAAATCTCTGCGTTGAAACACTTTGGTTTCGACGTGGAGGAGTTTGGTCCTAACACCTTTCAGGTGAGGGCGATGCCGACCTTATTCATGGGAAGTAACCCCGCTTCTGCATTACATGTGCTGGTCGAGGACTTTGAAGAGGATGAAACGCCTCTGCAAAACGAGATCGAAGCGAAACTCGCGGCGCGCGTCTGCAAGCGGATGGCGGTCAAAGGCGGACAGGCATTGACCAGCGAGGAACAACGCGCCCTGCTCACTGATCTCGAAGCCTGCGACTCGCCGCGCACCTGTCCGCATGGACGGCCGACGATGATCCATCTGTCGGTGGATATGCTGGAACGTCAATTTGGGAGGCGCGGTGCCCGCTGAAAAAGGTCTGAACAAAAAATATCAAAAGCTTTTGGAGGACTTCCAGAGATTGGAGGCTGAATACCAAAAGATCAAGCAGGCGTTGGAGATCAAGGAGATCGAAGTAAAGTCCATTCTCATGCAGGCACACGAACTGGCAAATGTCGATGTTTTGACGTTTCTCCCGAACCGGCGCAAGGTTATTGTGGAATTGCAGGAGGAGGTCATCCGCTCGGATCGCTACGGCACGCCTCTTTCAATTTCCATATTGGATATCGACCACTTCAAGAAGGTCAACGACACCTACGGGCATACCACCGGCGATGAAACGCTCCGGAGAGTCGCCGCGCAGTTGAGGGAACAAATGCGGCATCCCGACACCATCGGACGCTACGGAGGAGAGGAATTTTTGGTTGTGTTGCCAAATAGCACGGCGAAAGCCGCCGTGAAACAGGCCTCCCGTTTGTGCCGGGGAATTCGAGAGATGCAAATCGAAGTGAACGATAAAGTGTTTTCCGTGACCATCAGCATTGGGATCGCTCAATTCCGCGTGGGACAGGAGACTTGGGAGGGATTCCTCAATCGCGCGGATGAAGCGTTGTATCAGGCGAAGAACAATGGACGGGATCGCTGGGCGGTGGCGGAGGGGTGAATTTCCTTGATATCTTTTGTTCTTTTGCCCCTAACTGTCTATAATGTGAACACCAATAACCCCAACCTGGGCCAACTTATTCAGGATTTGGATCATTGGTTCAGAGCCCGGCACATACCGAAATACGCTCTTCCTAAGAT
>DATIUT010000163.1:0-5812 GCA_035466615.1 Anaerolineales bacterium
GGTGGTTTGTTGAATTTGCCTGTCGAAACAGATGAGATTTGGGTGGAAATGGATAACCGGCCACTGGCTGGGCTTCCATTCGATGTTGCTGAAGCGCGCTACCCGAGACCCAAATTCCGAAATCCGTATGAACCCTTTCACGGAGTTGGGGAAAGCGACTGGGCTCTTCACTGCCGTGCGGTCTCTGCGGTCGAGAAGACCATCAGGCGCGGTCCGGGGCAGTATCTTGTCGTATCACATGGCGGCATATTAAATGCTGTTCTGCGAAGCATTGTTGGTGCGCAGCCGCCCATTAATGGGCAGGGCGTCTGGTTTGCATTTGGAGACGCAGGGTACATCAGGTGCAGTTACAACCCAAAGGCACATCACTGGCTGATCCTGGAATTAAGACCTGGAGAATAGCATCTCACTTCACGGCCTTGAATTTCGCTTGTGATTATCGAAAATGCGTGCTATAATCCGCTGTCGCTCTACAAAGTGCCGCGTGGTTGGCTAAACTCGGATTTTATATTTCGATTTCCAGGTAAGTCAAAAATCGCTTTGATAATGAGACGAGCGGCAAAAACGAACATATCAAAGGTAAGGAAGAAAGACAATGACAGACATCATCAAGGCTCTCAAAGCCAAGAAAAACGAAAATATCCCCGATATCAAATCCGGTGACAACGTCAGTGTGCATGTCAAGATCACTGAAGGCAATCGCGAACGCATCCAGGAATTCAAAGGCACCGTCATCCGCGCCCGTAAGGGCGGCAACGATGAGTCCATCACTGTCCGCCGCGTGGCATCCAACGGTATCGGCGTGGAGCGCACTTTCCTGCTCCACTCGCCGCGCATCGACAAGGTGGTGGTCGAACGCCACGGCGTTGTCCGACGCGCCCAACTCTACTTCATGCGCGAGCGCACGGGTAAATCTGCCCGTCTCAAGCAGAAGTTCGATAACTAGCTGATCAGACCCTGAAGGTTTCCAAATCTTTAGGGTCTTTTTTTGATTACAATTGGGGGCATGAAACCACTCATCGGAATTACCACCAACCAATCCACAAACGTCGATGGTCACCCGACCATCATGCTCATGCAGTCCTATATCCGCGCCATCATGCAGGCGGGAGGTGTTCCTGTTCTCATTCCGTCCATGATTGCAGAAGATGGATGGGATTCTCTCTATGCCCGTCTCGACGGCATTCTATTTTCTGGTGGCGGGGACATTGCCCTCGAACATTTCCCGGGTGATCCGCATCCCCGCGTCTCTGATGTGGACCCGGAACGGGATTCCATCGAATTGAAAATGATCCAAGCCTCAGCCTCAGACGGCAAACCGTTCCTCGGCATTTGCCGCGGCGCACAGCTGGTGAACGTTGGACTTGGCGGTACTCTTTACACACACATCCCCGACCAACTTCCCAACGCCCTCGACCATTCCTATCCCGGCCACCTGCGGACCACACTTGTGCATGAAGTGAAAATCGAAGAAGGCACGCATATCACAGAAGTGCTGGGCGAACCCATCGTCAAGGTCAACAGCCTGCACCACCAGGGACTCAAAGACATCGCGTCCTCATTGCGAGTCGCGGGTCACGCGCCGGATGGACTCGTCGAAGCAGTGGAACTGCCTGACCACCCCTTTGGCATTGCCGTGCAATGGCACCCCGAATGGCTGACAGACCAGGAGCCAACGCGGAATTTGTTCAGGAAGTTTGTCGAAGCAGCAGGAAAATAAGTATTCGTGGGCAAATCACTAAACCCCATCGGTATCTTCGACTCCGGCGTGGGCGGACTCTCCGTCCTGCGGGCGGTTCGCGCGCAAATGCCTGAAGAGTCGGTCATCTATTTCGGCGATCAGGGGCACATCCCTTACGGTCCTCGCCCGGTGGAGCAGATACGCGGCTTTTCGGAAGCGATTACTAATTTTTTGCTCGAACGAAATGGAAAGATCATCATCGTTGCCTGTAATACTGCATCCGCCGCGGCGTTGAAATATTTGCGCGAGAAGTTGCCTCATGTGCAGTTCGTGGGCATGGAGCCTGCCGTCAAGCCTGCGGCGGAGATCACGCAAACAGGCAAAGTCGGAGTCCTTGCCACGCCAGCCACGTTTCAGGGTGCGCTGTACGCATCTGTGGTGGAGCGGTTTGCGAATGGGGTCGGGTTATTCCAAAACACATGCAATGGACTTGTCCAACAGATCGAACAGGGAAATCTAAAAGGTGCTGAAACGCGCAAAATCCTGGAGGATGCTCTTTACCCAATGCTCGAAAAGAATATTGATACGGTTGTGCTGGGATGTACCCACTATCCGTTTGTGATTCCACTCATTCAGGAGATTGTGGGGAATAAGGTCCGGGTGATAGATCCCGCCCCCGCAGTGGCGAAGCAGGCTAAACGCCTGCTTGAGGCGGGGGGTATGAAGAATGATTCGCCCAGAAAGGGCAATGTCAAATTTTATACGTCCGGCGATCCGGGCGCGTTGAAGTCCCTGTTGCCTGCGTTGTTGGAAGAAAGCGGGGAAGTGGAAAGAGTCGAATGGCTCAACGATTCTGTCATTGCGAGCCCCAAGCCTTAATCGGCGAGGTGGCGAAGCAACCCCCAACTCAAGACGGAGACATCGCCCTCGCAGGGGTTGCTTCCCATGGGTCGCAATGACGAGTCAAAGCGCCCACGCCAGCATGAATCCAAAGATCGCGACGATCACTCCCAAATGTAAAAACAGGTTGGTGCCGGTAATGACAGTAAAGGGACCGAAAATAAACGGCAGGATGTAGTTGACGATGACCAGCAGGATGCCGATCAGCGGCAACAAGCCTTTGCGATGCGCGAAAAAATTCGATGCGTTGTCAACGAGTCTGGAAAGCCATTTCATGTTTCTTCCTCCTCTTCCATTTCGATGTGATTGTTTGAAACCTGCCAGTTGGTGAACTGTGCCACAAGGCGCCCGGGGATGCGTCCCTGCATAAAGACGCCGCCGCGCCCGTGTTCCACGAGTTCGACCTGACCCGCCTCATGGAACAACGAGATCAATGCACCCTGTTGATATGGGAGCTTCACCTGGATCGGTGTGTACGTTTCGTACAACTCCTCCTGGAGGAGCCGCAACAAGTCTTTGACCCCGCTTCCATCTGCGGCGGAAATTGCCACTGCCTTCGAAAAGCGACTCACCGCCTCGCGCGCGGCTGCTGGATCGCGCAAGAGGTCAATCTTGTTCAATGCAGTAACAACGGGGATGTGATGCGCTTCGATCTTGTCCAATGTTTCCTGCACGGCTTCGGATTGGTTCATCGCGTTGGGGTGGGAAATGTCAACAACGTGCAGCAACAGGTCGGCTTCTGCGATCTCCTCAAGCGTTGCATGGAATGCTTCGACCAGTGTGGTCGGTAGTTTTTGAATAAAGCCGACCGTATCCGTGAATAACGCTTGATAACCGCCGGAAAGTTCCACTTTGCGTGTTGTGGGATCGAGAGTGGCAAACAGTTGATCCGCCACATACACTTCCGATTTGGCAAGACGGTTCAACAGCGTTGACTTGCCCGCGTTGGTGTATCCGACCAGCGCAACAGTTGGGATGCGCGAACGTTTGCGTTGGGCGCGATAGCGTTGGCGGTGCGCGCTTACTTTTTCCAGTTCCTTTTTGAGGTGCGAGATACGCTTGCGGATGGCGCGTTTGTCCACTTCCAACTGCGTTTCGCCGGGGCCGCGTAAGCCCACACCGCCGGTCGAACCTGCTCGTCCGCCGCCGCCGCCCGCCTGGCGTTCAAGGTGTGTCCATTGACCCGTCAAGCGCGGCAGGTAATATTCATATTGCGCGAGTTCCACCTGCAACATGCCTTCGCTGGTGTGGGCGTGTTGTGCGAAGATATCGAGGATCAACGCGGTTCGGTCGAGTACGCGGACATTTTTGCCGATCGCCAGTTGCAGTTCGCGTTGATGACGCGGAGAAAGTTCGTCATCGAAAATGACGACCTGTGACAATGTCTCTTCTACAAGCGCCTTCAACTCATCCACTTTGCCGGGGCCGATGTAGGTCTTCACATGTGGACGGTCCAGTTTCTGGGTCAGCTCGCCGACGACATCCAGCCCGGAAGTGTCTGCCAGCAGGGCAAGTTCTGTTAGTGAATCTTCGAGAGGGAGAAGCGCCTTTTGTTGATAGATATCCACGCCGACGAGGAACGCCCGTTCGCGCGGCGCAATAGTGGGTTCAGGGTTCTTTTTTGCCAATTGGATTATTCCTTCTTTTCAAGTTCATCAAATAATCTTGCCATCTTCGTTTCCGGCGACTCGGTGCGGATGGGGATCAACACATGGAAAGTCGAGCCGGGACATTTCTTTTCGTCATACCTTTCCGATTCTACCCAGATCGAGCCGCCATGTGCCTCGAGAATCCCGCGCGAGATGGGCAGGCCCAGCCCCGGCCCGCCGCCTTTGAATTTGGTCTTGCCGCTCGAGTGCAGATCCACGCGCCCCAGTTGACCGAATTTCTCGAAGATGACAGCCTGGTTTTCCGGTGAAATGCCGATGCCTGTATCGGTGATCGTCACCTCGATCAAGCCCGGTAGTATCCTGCCGTCAACCGTGATTCTGCCGCCATCCGGCGTGTATTTTACGGCATTGTCGAGAATGTTTCGAATTGCCTGCATGATACGTCCCGGATCCACATAGATCCATTGTTTACTGCCGTCGAACGGTTTGACCTCAAGCGTTTGTTTCCGTTTGGACACTGTTTCGCTTATATCGTTCTTCAAACTCTCGAGCACCTTCTCGATCTGGATGGGCTGGAAATTCAACTTAAGCAGGTCGTTGTCGATTATCGAGACGTCGAGCATGTCATCCACGATGGAGCGCAGGCGTTTGATCCCGCCCTGCATCCCGGATAGCAGTCCGTCCAGCGAAATCCCCTTGCCCTCCCGGATCAGATCCTCCATCATGGAAGCGTAGCCGTCTATCAAAGTGATGGGGGTCTTGAGCTCGTGCGCCGCCACCGAAATGAACGCGGACTTGCTCTTGTCCACACGCTCCATTTGTTTCTGCACTTTTGCCATCTCGCCGGAGATGTGTGCCACACGGGTCTCCATCTCATAGCGTGTGACCACGCCAAGCCCGTAGGTGTAAACAGGGATCACCGCCTCGAGCATGTCGAGCGCCTGTTGTTTCGTCAGTGTTTCGTTGGCAACCTGTATCGTCAACGACATCATACGGTTGATGATGAATGTGACCTGATACATTCCTTCCTCGAGGCCGGTCTCTGTGGAGGACTTCGCCCAATCGAGCAAAATGGAGTCCAACCATGCCGTATCGCCGGTGATCACAGATTGTATGAGCAGATCGAAGAACCGATCCAGTTGTTCGTTAAGTCCGGCACGTATCTCCATTCCCTGCGCCAATTCCTGCCCGACAAGTTCCATCCAAGCGGGGCGGATTTTGGCAAGCACTTTCTGAATGGGCATTGGTTTTCCTGGCATATTCTTAATTTGATGGTCGGGTGTACCAAGACATTTTATCAGGGTTGACCGCCTTGTCCCATCACCCACGTCTGCAGTGTTTCTCCCACTGCCTGTAAACTCTCTGCAGAGACCTTGTCCGGCGTGTCCTGCACCGTATGCCAGTATGGATAATCGAAATCAATGATATCCACTGCAGGAATAAATGCCTCTAAAAATGGAGTATGGTCATCGAGCATGGAAAACTTGTATTCCGGGATGAACACGTTTTCATAACCCAAAGATCGTGCCGTTTCCCAGATTTGATCCGTCAATTCTTGGTTTGAATTTCGTTCCTTGTAAATATTCAACCCGGCATCGCCGATCATATCCACGATCACAAC
>DATIUT010000164.1:0-5646 GCA_035466615.1 Anaerolineales bacterium
TTATCGATAATAACCAAAGCGCACTTGAAGTAATGGCTCAGCGTTTTGCAGGTGCAAACAATATCCAATGGGTCAATTTTGATCCTAAGCCTTACCAAAAAATAAAAAAGAAAAGTGTTGAAAATAGTTTAACCAAAGTACCTAAATTAAGCCAAGACTTCATCATGCTTGCCGCAACTGCTAACTACTTGCAAAATGATCTGGACAAAAAGCTGGAAGATGATATTGACTTATGGAAAAACAGTCCATTCGAATGGACATTAAAACTCCCGCCAGCCAGAAAAGGAAAACTCGGAAGCGATCTAATTACCGTGTGGCTTGCCAGCAAAGGCATACATATTGACACAACAAAAGATGCGGCTACAACAGTTATCATAAATAATCAAAAAGTATCCTTAAAGTTTTCCACTTTATGGGCTAATGGGATATATAAATTTCAGCAGATCGGAAGTGCTAGATATGATTTTGTAATATGCTTCGGGATTTCTCCATTTGCTGCCCATTGCTGGGTCGTAAGCAAAAAAATCCTAAGAAAAAATGTTATTGGGCATTTAGGACAACATACTGGTTCTACAGGACAAGATACTGCTTGGTTTGCTGTAAATCCCAACTCCCCTCCTGATTGGCTCTCTCCGTGCGGCGGAACATTAGAACAGGCTTACAAGGTTCTGAAAAGTTTTAGCTATAAAAAGTAAAAAACTGTCTGAGTTGTCCTCAGGCAGTTTTTATTTTTTTGCATTAGTAATGGATCTGCACGAGTGTGCCAAATCCGCGGTTGAAGGATTTCCCGATTTTGTGAGGGGGCAAAGCCCAGCGGAAGAGCCACTTGGCTTCCTCGGTGCGCATGTTGATGCAACCGTGACTCATTGGCACACCAAAATTTTCGTGCCAGTAGGTTCCATGAAAGGCGTGTCCCTGGCTTGTGAAGAAACATGTCCAGGGAACGCCGGGCAGTTCATAGTCGTCCGCATCCGCAAAGAGGTTGCCGTTGCCCATATGCTTGGCAGGCATCTTGTCCTGAATACGAAATTCACCTTCGGGTGTTTTCGTCGAAAGCCCATTCGCATCGCGTGGACCGTTCGGGATGCCTGAAGAAATTTTGGTTTCCAAAACGGTTTTATCGTATTCGAAAGCCGTCAATGTCTGCGTGAGCAAATTGACGTCGATCCGTTTGTTCTGCACCTCGATCTCAGGGGTAATCGGGGTCAACTCATCCAAGGGGATGGGTTTTACATGAAGCGGATTGATGTGATACGGAAAGCCTGTCAGGTCATCATAGATCCTGTACCAGGTCTCGCCTGTTGGGCCTTCCTCTATCGCCTCCACCCAATGGACAGAACTGTAATACAGGCGGAAACCCAGTCGCTGCCAGCCATAGGTTTTGGTGCCGCGCCAGGGTTGTGTATATGGGACAGTCACTTCCACGAGGCGGGGTGTATCCTCTTCAAGGAATGAAAGCGGTTCGTTGAACAGCATTTTGACCTTTTGCAGGCGGGCGCGGTGCATGTACCCGCCCCAGACACGATACCAAACCGGATTGTAGGTCGGGGTGTCAGAAACCACCTCCCCATATACATGGATAAGCTCGTCACGATACCATGTCGAAACGATCCGGCTCTCGTCGTTGGGCTGACTATGAACACTGATGGATTCGGTAGCTACACGGACAAGGTTACTGTCGTCAAAGCCCAGGGAATTGCGCAATGACGGGGTGAATGCCAGAGAACCCAGGCTTAAGCCGCCAAGTCTGAGAAAGTCGCGTCGAGAAAGTTTGGTCATGGCAGGTAAATTCTAATCGAAATCCTTTAATTCTTTATGAGTGGATCCAATTTCCATTTCAGACAAAATTCCCTCAGAAATCCTTACATCGACCTTAAAACACCACTGCCCTCCGGGGAGGGCAGTGGATCACAGAACCAGTTGTCGGTCATGATTGAACCGGTGCAGGGATCATATCCTTAAGCAAAATCTCGAGCGCCATAGTGTGTCCACATCGTTCGTGGGTAAGGAAGAACTCGCAGTCGCATTGGAATTTTCCGCCTGCAAATGAGACCTTGTGATCGTTGTTGTCGCCATGGAAGGTCAATTCGAACTTATTGAAACGAAAACGGGTGCGATCCTCAGCGTAGCGTTTTGCTTTTTCCAATTTTCCGATCAATCCATAGTCCATAGGAAACTCCTTTTGAAAGTTTGTAAACAAAAAGGCACGCAATGAGGCGCGTGCCTTATGTCACCAAAACAGTATGTAAGTTTCTGTTCGCATGGAGCCAGTATAGTACTTTTCATGATGCAAGTCAACGGGGATTCGCAAATCGTATGGAAATCGCAAGGTAACCGTCAGTCTGCCGTCGCGCCTGCAATGGATGGCTCGTCCCCATTGTAAGTAAGCAATGCGGGCCATTTGCGGACAATCAAAGTCATTCCCAAAATACAGGCGACCCCGCCGCTAACGATGGCAAACGGCGCACCAAACAACTGTGCCACAACCCCCGCCTCGACCTCACCCAATTGTGGTCCGCCCTGGAAAAAGATCATATTAACGCTCGTCATGCGCCCGCGGATGTGGTCAGGCGTCTGCAATTGGCGGATCGTGTTGCGGATGATGGTACTGACCGAATCAGCCGCGCCTATGACTGCCAGAGCGCACCACGCGAGGATGAAGGAACTGCTCAGCCCAAAAAGAACTGTCGCCGTGCCGAAAACAACTACTGCCCCCAAAAAGATTGGTCCCTGCCTGCGCAATTCACGGGATTGCGAAACGACCAGCGCGGCAGTCACTGCCCCGACAGACTGCGCGGCAGAGAGCCAGCCATATTCAAAGACACCGACTTTGAGAACATCCACTGCAACAATGGGCATCAACGTATTCGCGGAGGCAAAGAACGTAGCTATGAAATCCAACAGCATGGTGGAAAGGATGATGGGTTTGTTCAAGATGAATTGGATGCCCTCCCGGATGGACTCCCAACTGACCGCCTTGATGTATCCGGAAGCTTTTTGAGGAACATCCCCGATCAGGATCAACGCAAGGATGACTGCAAGGAAGGAAACCGCATTGATGTAATACACCCCCTCCTGCCCCGCGAAAGCTATGATAAAACCTGATAATGCTGGTCCCAGGATCGAGCCAGTCTGAAAGGCAATGGATGTCATGCTAAAGGCGTTAGGCAGGTCTTTTACAGGGACCAGGTTTGGTACGAGAGCCTGACGCGCAGGTCCGTCAAAGGCAACAGCCACTGCCTGGAGCGCTGTCAATGTATAAATATGCCAGATGGTAATGTTCCCAAATTGCGTGAACAGACCAAGCGAGAGCGCTGTGAGCGCCGCGAAACTTTGCGTGATGTAGAGAATCCGTGTGCGTTTGAGCGAATCAGCGACCGCGCCCCCGATCAGCGAAAAGATGATGACCGGCAAAATGCGCGCCAGCCCCACGCCGCCAAGTGCGATCGGTTCCTCGGTCAATGTACGGATGTGCCAGAAGATCGCCCATATCTGCATCTGGGTTCCGGCAATGGAGATCAGAAGTCCCAGCCAGAGGTAGAAAAAACGGCGGTTCTTCAACGAAGGTGGAATGCGGATCATGAAAGCCCTTTACAACATAAAGCAGAAGGCTATGCGCCTCCTGCTCTGGAAGATCGGATGAAATTGTACTACGTTCCCCAGTCACGCAAATACAGAAAGTCATACCCGATGGTTCGATTGCTCAATTTGGCAATGGGAGGCATCATGCGTTTAAATTGGTTTCTTTGGATACGTGTGATGACGAGATTGACAAACTTTTCATCGAAACCTTCCTCCATGCATTCCCGCGGACTATAACGCTGGTCCACGAGCAGATACAGCAACTGGTCAACCTGCTCATAGGTGAAACCAAGTTCATCCTCGTCCGTTTGACCTGCCCACAGGTCGGCTGAAGGGGGTTTGTCAATAATAGGCGCAGGTATGCCCAATGCACGCGATAACTGCCGCACCTGTGTTTTATACAGGTCGCCAATGGGGTTGATGGCGGAGGCCATGTCGCCCCACAGTGTGGAATATCCCAGCAAAATTTCGGTTTTATTGCTCGTGCCGATCGGTAAACCTTTGTACACTTCGGTCTTGTCGTACAAGACGATCATGCGCATCCGCGCCATGATATTCCCTTTACGGATTTTTGAAATGTCCGGGTCCCGCATGATCAATGGGTCGACCATGCCAGTGATTTCAATCGTCTCGCTTGGGATGCCAAATTTGTCGATCAGTAATTGAGCATGTTCCAATGAATCTGGAGAAGATGTGCGATAAGGTAACCGAAGTGCAAGCACATTTTTACTTCCCAGGGCTTCAACAGCCAGGGCACAAGAGAGTGCCGAGTCCAAACCGCCGGAAAGGTTGACCACAGCACGTGAAAAACCAGCGCGGCTGATTTCCGATTTTATAAATCCAGTCAATATTTCACGAGCGACATCGGTATTGATCGTCAGGTCAACCACGGGACAAAATCCTGTTCAATTCTTTTTGCACGAGCGCAGTCCGTTCATCGCGCAACAAGGGCAGGCGGGCGCGTGTACGGCGGAGTTGGTTCAAGTCCAATTCGGCGAAGGTCAGCGCCTCTTCAAAATAAGGGCCCTGCGCGATCAGTTCCCCGTTCGGGTCGTTGACCGTCGCCCCACCCCAGAAAAGTAATCCGTCCTCAAATCCAACACGGTTACAGTGCGCCACGAAAGATGTGAACATGCTGGCATACGCCTTGCTGACGCGCTCCACCCAGCGCGCGGACTCGAGTTTTTCCCGGTCATTCAAGCCGCGTCCCGGAGACGCAGAATTGAACAACATGATATCTGCCCCATCCAACCAGAGCAGATAAGGTGGGGATGCGTGCCAGAAATCTTCACAGATCAACATGCCTGCACGCCCAAAGCGGGTATCGAACGAGCGGACGGAATCACCCCATGCGAAGAAACGGCCTTCATCGAAGAGGCCATAGGTGGGCAGATACACCTTGTGATGAACATGAAGAACCTTTCCACCGGAAAGGTAGGCGGAGGCAATGAAAAAGCGATGCCGATGGTCTTCGTCCACAAACCCCACCATAAGGTCCAGATCCTGAGACGCCTTGAGGAGGTGCTTGAAAATGGAATCTTCCTCCGTCGGTTTGTGCGCTACCGAGGCGACCAGATCCTGTAATACGTAGCCCGTGAGGGAAAGTTCAGGAAAGATCAATAAATCCGCTTTTTGGGCTTTGGCTTGTTCAATGTAGTGTAAATGTTTCTCGAGGTTGGATTCAACATCTCCCAGTTTGGTTGAGATCTGCGCGAGGGCAAGATTGAGTTTCATCAATGCAAATCTTACCACTAAAACACCCCCCATCTGCTACACAAATTTCATCATTTCTGATTGGAACTTGCAAGCAATACCTGCCAACGACAGGCCGGTCAACCAATTACCCCAGGAACCAAAGGTATACAGCCCCGAAAGCGACACCAGATATCAATTGAGAGATCGAATGGTGTGTGCTCCCGCTTGCGGTTGTTGCAAAAGTGACAAGAAGGCTTCTCCATTGCTGTCGTTGTGCATTGGATGTGACCTTGTAAGTATTCATTTTCGACATCTATTGCAGCACTTTCCAAAACAAAGGACCAAAAACGCGCCCCTGCGGGCGCGCTT
>DATIUT010000165.1:0-5969 GCA_035466615.1 Anaerolineales bacterium
CGTCATTGCGAGGGGTGGTGGTCGAGTAGCAGTCGTTGCGTATCGAGACCCAGCCCTCGCAATGACGGATACTACTTTATTTTCAACGCACTCCAGCCTGCATACTTGGCCGTATCACCCAGTTCCGCTTCAATGCGGAGTAATTGATTGTACTTTGCCACACGGTCGGAACGGGCGGGCGCGCCTGTTTTGATCTGACCTGTGTTGAGCGCAACAGCGATGTCTGCAATGGTCGCGTCTTCGGTTTCGCCGGAGCGGTGACTGGTGACCGCCCGCCATCCGGCACGTTGACATTCGTCCACGGCTTCGATGGTTTCTGTGAGCGAGCCGATCTGGTTCACTTTCACGAGCAATGCATTGGCAGCATTCTCCTTGATCGCTTTGCGGACGCGCTCAGGGTTGGTCACGAGCAGATCATCGCCCACGATCTGGATTTTGTCGCCCAGTTGCTTGGTCATCAATTGCCATGACGCCCAGTCATCCTGTGCGAGACCGTCTTCGATGGAGACGATGGGGTAGTCCTTGACCCACTTTGCCCAAAATTCAACCATCTGTTCGCCGGTCAGTTTTTTGCCTTCCTTGCGAAGGTTGTAGAGTTTGGTGTCTTCTTCGTAGAGTTCAGAAGCGGCAGGGTCGAGCGCGATGGCAACCTCCTTGCCGCGGCCTGCTTTGAAGCCTGCCTTTTCGATGGCGGCAAGAATGACTTCGATCGCTTCGTTGTTGGCTTTCAATGCGGGAGCATATCCGCCTTCATCGCCAACGAGAGTTGTGTAGCCTTTTTCCTTCAACACGGATTTCAGCGCGTGATAAATTTCTGCGCCCCAGCGCACGCCTTCTGCAAACGATGGCGCGCCGAACGGCATGACCATAAACTCCTGCATGTCAGTGGATTGCCATGCGGTATGTGCACCGCCGTTCAAGATGTTCATCATCGGCACGGGCAATACATGCGCGTACACGCCGCCGAGATAACGATACAGTGGCAGGCCCAATGAATTCGCCGCGGCTTTGGCAACGGCAAGGCTCACACCCAAAATAGCATTTGCGCCCAACTTGGATTTGTTCGGTGTTCCGTCCAGCGCGAGCAATTCCGCGTCGATGGCTTTTTGTTCCGCCGCGTCCCACCCGAAGAGCGCGTCCGCAATCATGCCGTTGACATTGGCAACCGCCTTGGATACGCCCTTGCCGAGGTAGCGTTTCTTGTCGCCATCGCGCAATTCAAGCGCTTCATGCACGCCTGTGGATGCGCCCGACGGAACCGCCGCGCGCCCCCATGAACCATCTGCCAATGTGACTTCGACCTCAACCGTCGGGTTGCCGCGTGAGTCTAGGATTTCCAGTGCCGAGATACTTTCAATGATAGTGTCCATTTTGTTCTCCGAGTGTTATCACCAGTGTCACGAATTCCCCATTCGTGGGCTGATTGTTTTTTGCAAGTATAATCCACTTTCTTTGACTCGATTTATCCATGGACTCTTCGCCTCCTTCCCCGCCCGTGCCTGATTCCCACACCCAAAAGAAATTCTACTTTGCTGACACCCCTCAGCGCCGCGCGTTAGTTGCCCTTGCCCGCGCGTTGTTCTTTCCCATCATGAAATATGACGTGAGTGGGCTTGAAAATTTTCCGCGCGAGGGAGCGGTCATCCTTGCGGCAAACCATGTGACCAACTTTGATGTCTTTCCCATGCAGTTCTCCGTTCCGCGCGTGATCTTCTTCATGGCAAAATCCGAGTCGTTCAAGAATCCCATCATGGATGTTTTGATTCGTAATCTTAGCGGATTCCCTGTTCAGCGCGGCGAAAAAGATCAATGGGCGATGGATCACGCGTTGAAGATCCTCAGGCATGGACAGACTCTCGGCATGTTCCCTGAGGGGACGCGGTCGAAGGGGAGTGGGCTAAAGGTCGCGAAGACAGGAACAGCCAAACTTGCGATCGAGGCGGGATGCCCCATTGTACCGATGGCGATCGTCGGGTCGGATCGGTTCTTTAAGCGGTTCCCGCATCGGGCACGCGTCCAAATCCTGATCCTGCCGCCCATCCTGCCGAACCCTGATGAGAGTCCACTTGCATTGACTGACCGCTTGATGTTCACACTGGCACAGGCATTACCCGAATCCATGCGGGGTGTGTACAAGGAAATTCCCGCTGGATTTCTTCCCCGATAAGGCTTTATAATTCCGCATCACTACACAACTGGAGGCATGTCATGGAATGGATCAATCAACCTGAAGCATGGATCGCATTAGTCACACTAGTGGTGCTTGAACTTGTGCTGGGCGTGGATAATGTGATCTTTATTTCGATCCTGGCGGGTAAACTGCCGGTGGAGCAGCGTGACCGTGCGCGCATGACGGGCATCGCATTGGCGGTGATCACCCGTATCTTGTTATTACTCTCCCTCTCCTGGATCATCAGCCTGGAGGAGCCGCTCTTTGACCTGCCTCTGTTTAATGTTGGTATCTCAGGTCATGATTTGATTTTGCTGGCAGGTGGCTTATTCCTGTTGTGGAAGAGTGTGCATGAGATTCACGATAAACTGGAAGGGGTTGAAGGACATGCCTCCGCGAAGGTACAGGCGTCGTTTTGGAGCGTCATCGTCCAGATTATGTTGCTTGACATCGTTTTTTCGCTCGATTCGGTCATCACCGCGGTTGGTATGGCGAGTGAACTCATCATCATGATCATTGCCGTGATCGCCGCGGCAGGTATGATGATCTTTGCTTCAGGTCCCATTGGTGGGTTTGTGGAGAAGCATCCTACGATCAAGATGCTGGCTTTGTCGTTCCTGTTGTTGATCGGTTTCACTTTGATTGTCGAAGGTCTGCACCAGCACATACCGAAGGGATATATTTATTTTGCAATGGGCTTCTCGATCCTTGTGGAAATGCTCAATTTGCGATTGCGGGCGCGTGCAGAAAAACCTGTCAATTTGCGGGAGGCTTATGTGGCAGTCAGTCCTGCTTCACCGGTTGTGCCAAAAGGGGTGCGGAGCTCATCCAAAAGTAGAAACAAAAAGAGATGAAATGAGATCAAACGGGAGTTGGTTCCATAACCAACTCCCGTTTTTATTTTGAGGCGGGTATGGGACTTTGGTAGGGGGAAGCCAAAATCGGGAACTTTTCAGAATTGAAAAGCATCATCTCCTTGTGATTACGAAATGGAGGTTTCGGTGAACACCAAAAAATTCTTACAATTATTTGTTCTTCTGGCAACTGTGCTTGCCATGTTTGCGACCACATCCTCCGCCTTTGCGGCTGGATGCGGTTCCAGTGTGACCGTTGTGACAGGCGATACCTTATATAAGATCGCCAACCGATGCGGGACGACCGTCTCGGCTCTGCGGCGGGCAAACCCTGAACTTGGAAATGGAAGTTTAATCTTCCCGGGCCAGGCTCTGCAATTGCCAGGCGCCATCCTTGGCACTGACGGCGGCTATTTTATCTACATTGTTGCGCGCGGTGACACCTTGAAAGGTCTGGCAACCCGCTTCAACACAACCGTGGACGCCTTGTTGACCGCCAACAAGGACATCACGAACGCAAATGTCATCTACGAAGGCCAGCGGATAACAGTGTACGTGGCTCCCGTCACACCCCCGCCAGCCACGCCGCCTCCCGCTTCCGGGCAGACCTACTATGTGAAACAGGGAGATACCCTGCGCAAGATCGCCGCAAAATTCAATACCACTGTGGACGCGATCCTTCAGATCAACAATATCGCCGACCCGAACCGGATCTATGTCGGTCAGGCGATCACTCTCCCGGCTTACATATCCGCTTACATCATCCAGAAAGGTGATACGCTCAAGATTATTGCCAACAAATATGGGACGACCGTTGAGAAGTTATTAGGGCTCAACCCGGGCATCAAGAATCCAAACCTGATTTACGTCGGTCAAATTATCACCCTTTGGTAAAACTTAAAATCAATAAAAGCAGGGCGCGCTTTTAATGTGTGCCCTGCTTTTTCGTTTATTCCAATCCCTTGTATAATTTGGATGTGAATATCCCCGACCGCTTCATTACTGAAATGGAACTCCGCCGCAACAATGGCGACCGCGGCTCCCGTAAGTACGTTGCATACAAAGGCATCATTTATGATGTGACCGATTGCCCGAAATGGCGGCTGGAAATGCACGAGAGTCTTCACTTCCCCGGGCAGGACTTAACGAGTGAACTTCCCGATTCACCACATGGTGAGGATGTCTTCTCAAGACCGTGTGTAAAAGTCATTGGAAAATTACAAATTTCATAGAGGAATCATGTCTAAACTCAAATGGTGGCAGACCTCGGTCTTCTATCAGATCTACCCGCGCTCCTTTGCGGATGGCAATGGAGACGGCATCGGTGACTTCAGGGGCATGACCGAAAAATTGGATTATCTCAGCGACTTGGGCATTGATGCCATCTGGCTCTCGCCTCACTTCCCGTCCCCCAATTGGGATTGTGGCTACGATATTTCGGATTACTGCAACGTCGCGCCTGAATATGGCACATTGGATGATTTCAAGACCTTCCTCGCGGAGTCCCATAAACGAAACATTCGCGTCATCCTGGACCTGGTACTGAATCACACCTCCGATGAGCATCCCTGGTTCCTCGAGTCAAAATCCAGCCGGGACAATCTCAAAGCCGATTGGTATGTCTGGGTGGATACGCCTCCAAACAACTGGCAATCCTGTTTCGATGGTGATGCATGGACGTACGTCCCCGAACGGAATCAATACTACTATCACTACTTCATGAAACAACAGCCTGATCTCAATTGGAATAATTCTGAAGTCAAACAAGCCATGTGGTCTGCGGCACGTTTCTGGCTTGACCTTGGTGTGGACGGTTATCGTCTCGATGCCCTCGGCACGATCTATGAAGACCCAAATCTCACCTCACACAACGTCCCGATGAACCTGGCTGAACTGCGCCGCTTTTCTGAAACCGCCAAAACCCCAGAGGAGATCAAGCTCAAGGACAAATATTGGTACGACATGTTCAAACATCAATGGGGTGGAGCCGGCTTGCACGACCTGATGAAAGAACTGCGCGCTATCCTCGACGAATATGACGGCGACCGTATGTTGGTGGGGGAGGACGACAACATTGACTATATGGGGGATGGGAATGACGAACTGCAACTTGTCTTCAACTTTCCCCTCATGCGGACAGAACGCCTCACGCCTGGCCACATCCGGCGCAATCAAAAGGAGCGTCTGGCCCGTCTGGAAGCGCTTCCCGTCAAGGGCTGGGCGTGTAACACTTTGGGAAATCACGACTCCTCACGCATGTACACGCGCTACAGTGACGGGCAACATGCCGCCGACTTGGCGCGTCTCCATGCCGCGCTGGTGTTGACGCTCAAAGGGACTCCGTTTCTCTACAATGGTGAAGAGATCGGCATGACCGATTACATGCTCAACGAAATCTCGCAGGTAAAAGACACAATGGGCTCGTGGTATTACCATGCCATTGTTACGGATATGGGTGTGCATCCCGAGGAAGCCATGCGGCGCACTGCTGAAATGACCCGTGATAAAAATCGCACGCCCATGCAATGGTCGAACAGCCCCAATGGCGGGTTTTCTCCCGCTGGTGTTGAGACGTGGCTCCCTGTTAATCCAAATTACAAAGATGGCATCAATGTCAGGGATCAGCACCATAACCCGGATTCGCTTTTGAGTCACTATAAACACCTTCTGCACGTCCGGAAAAATACCCCCGCCTTGGTCGAAGGCGAATACATTCCGCTTCAAAAGACAACGAAGGATTATTTTGCTTTTATCCGTCAATCCACTGAACAGTCGGTGCTGGTTGTGCTGAATTTTTCCGATTCAAAACTTGAATTGGACTTCTCCCGCGCCAAAGAAATCAAGGGTAAAAGTTTGCATACACTGTTTTCCAGCGCGGTCAGGCCGCACACCGACCTAAGCCCAAAGAACCTTCACCTCGGCGCGTTCGAAGTGTTTATTGCGGA
>DATIUT010000166.1:0-4566 GCA_035466615.1 Anaerolineales bacterium
GCGAAACCTTGCGACCCTGAAAGGAATTTTCCAGTATTATAATGAAAAAATCAAAAACTTGCAAATTTCTTCAAATTCTTATATAATTTTCGACCAAAAGCGGTCAATTTCCTTCATGAGAATCTAACCTCGAAAAAATGAGTAAACCCTTGATTCCCGCCCAGCGACGGGATCGAATTCAAGAATATCTTGCAATGCATCAGATCGCACGCACAGTCGATTTGTGTGACTTGTTGGAAACTTCGGAAGCTACAATTCGTCGCGACCTGGAATGGCTCGAACAGAAGGGAATTTTGGAACGCACACATGGGGGGGCGATATTGAGCCAGCGCATGGTCTTCGAACAGGAATACCAGCAAAGAGCACAGCATCATCCTGAAGAGAAAAAACATATCGGACAACTGGCGGCATCCCTGATCGAGGAGGGCGATATTGTTTTCATTAACAGTGGAACAACGGCAACACAAGTCCTCCAGCATATTCCCAATAACCTGCGGATTTCCGTTTTCACGAATAATGTCAGTGCGGCAATGGAACTTCGCGAACCCGTCTTTCATTATCATTTAATCGGCGGTGAATTCCAACCGCGTTCCAATTCCCTGGCGGGCGGATTTGCGCTCGAGAACCTGATGAAGGTATATGCCAATAAGGCCATCCTGGGTGTGGATGGGATCAGCGTAAAACATGGATGCACCGTGCCAACGAAGCCCGAAGCGGAAGTGGTACGCCAGATGATCGAACAGACGAAGGGCCAGGTGATCGTTGCGGTAGATTACAGCAAATGGGGAGTGGTCTCCAACTTCCAGGTTGCATCCATTGAGGAGATCGATAAGATCGTTACGGACGACAAGATGGATTCTTCCGCAATTGAGTCCCTTGTAGAACATGATATTGAATGCCTGATCACCAAGCCTGCATCTATCCCAGCCTGACGCGCCCTTTGTGGATGTGTCAGGTTTTGTTATGGAGATATAAATGTCCTTCTTCTCTTCAAAGAAATCCAAAAAGAAGCCGACCCGCTTGTTTTTTGCCACCGATCTTCATGGTTCGGAACGCACATTCCGAAAGTTCATCAATGCCGGGAAGTTCTATGATGTGAATGTGATCGTGATGGGCGGGGACATTCAGGGCAAGTTAATGATTCCCATCATCCGGGAATCGAACGGCCATCACCGCGCCACTGTGCAGGGACGCGTGGAGCATCTCTCCACGGAAGAGGAACTCAAAGCCTTGATGGGAAAACTCGATATACTCGGCTTTTATTACAAGATCATGAATGAAGATGAGTTTCGCGCCGTGCAAGCCGACCCGAAATCGGTTGAAGCACTGTTCAATGAACTTGCCAGGAAAAAATTGGAAAATTGGGTGAATCTCGCCGAAGAACGTTTAAACGGCACGGGCATCAAATGTTTTGTAACGGGCGGCAACGATGATGAGTGGGAAGTATTGAAAACCATGAAAAGGGATGATGCAAAATCCTTCTTTGCCTGTGAGAACGAAATGGTTTATGTGGACGAAGATCATACGATGATCTCTGTTGGAATTAGCACACCGACTCCGTGGAAGACACCGCGCGAGGTTTCAGAGGAGGAACTCGGCGCGATGATAGATGAAATGGCGGCGAAGGTTCCCGATATGAACAAAGCCATCTTTAATTTTCATGACCCGCCAAAGGATTCAACGCTTGATACCTGTCCCATGCTGGATTGGGACAAGGACCCGCCGGAACAGATTGTCAGGGGAGGTCAGCCTGTGATGCATGGAGCAGGCTCGAGGTCGGTGCGGGATGCGATTGAGAAGTACAAACCGATGCTCAGTCTGCATGGTCACATCCATGAGTCGCAATCCGTTGCAAAGATCGGACGTACCACCTGTATCAACCCGGGTAGTGAATATGCTGAGGGTGTTTTACGCGGTTGTCTGGTGACGTTTGTGAATGGAGAAGTGCAGGGTTACCAGATGACCAGCGGATAGAACGCGAAATTGAATCGCAAAGGAGGTGTCTTGTTCAGAAAAGTTTGTATTTGTTGTCCATCATTGGGGACCGGGCGATAAGCCCATTCTGTGAAGTCTGTATTGATTGATCTCTCAAACAAAAGGAGAAGAAATGGCTACAGCAAAACCAGAAATCTTCACCCGAAAAGCTTCGGGACTTGTCAGAGTGATGTCTCCGTTTTCAGCCTTCGTCTATAACATTTTGACGATGGGGTTGATCTTCCCATGGACATATCTGTGGGCGCCGGGTGCATTGCCGGGCGGCAAACTCGTTTGGGGAATTTTGCTTGCGATGGTGATCGAGATCCCAATCGCGTTCGTCTATGTGTGGCTTTCCACTGCCCTGCCGCGCTCTGGCGGCGACTATGTGTTCCAAAGCCGTGTATTTGGCGGAGGTGTCGCCTTCACGATCGTGATGTCCGGCTATGTGATCTGGATCCTGCAATGGGTCGCGCTTTCAGGATGGCTCCTCTCTTATCTCGGATTCGCACCATTGTTCCTTGGGCTGGGCGCAACAACCGGCAGTGCGGCGCTCTCGAATCTGGGCATCTGGTTCACAGGTTCAACCGGCATCATCATCACCAGCATTTTGAACGCTCTTGTGTCCATGATGATCCTCATCAGTGGTTTCAAGAATTATGTTCGTTTCCAAAATGTGATGATTGTTGGAACCATTCTTGCATTTATTACAATGCTGGTGGTGCTTTTCCTTGGCGACCCCGCAACATCCATGGCAAAGATTGATGCATTTGCCAAGGCGGTTGGCGGTGTGGATAATTTTGTACAGACCGCGAAAGATGCATCCGTTGCGGCAGGTGTGGATCTGAATCCACCATTCAGCATGCTGGCGACCTTGCTGGTTGCACCCATTGCATGGACATCCCTGCAGTGGGCAACTTATAGCGCCCAGCAAAATGGTGAGATCAAGAATGCCCGTTCCTTTAACAGCCAGATGTTCATCATTGTTGGTTCATTGATCTTCACCGGCATCCTGCTTGCGATTCTGGCCGCCGCACTGGAAAAAGCCGTTGGAACAGAGTTCCTTTATGTAGCCGGTGCTGGATACTGGGCGGGTGTTGGCGAGGCGACAGTTGCTGGATTCTGGTTGTGGCCCAACATCATCGCCGTGGCTCTAACTGCCAGCCCATTGATTGTGATCATCATCGGCCTGGGTTACATCCTCAACTCACACCAGATCGTACATAACTGTTACATTGGCATGACACGCGTCATGGTTGCCATGTCACTTGACCGTCTGCTCCCTGAATGGGTCAGCAAAGTGGACGAGAAGCGACATACCCCGGTCAATGCACATCTGGCATACTTCCTTGCCAGCATCCCGGTCATTTTGCTCTACAACCTGTATCCGGGCTGGGTGGGCTTGACCCTGGGTGTAACCTTTGCTTGTGGCTATGTTTTCGTAATCACCTGTCTGGCAGGTGCCTTGTTGCCCTATCGTGCCAAGGATGTCTATGATGCCTCGCCAGGCGCAAAATATAAGATCGGTAATACACCTCTGGTCACCATTCTGGGCGCCGTTGGTTTTATTCTTGGCGGCGTTATGGTAATGATGTTCATGCTCTATCCGCAACTTGGTTTGACCAGTGCACTGGCATACTGGGTTGTGTTTGGCGTGTTAGCCTTCTCGGCGGCATGGTACTTCATTGCCAAGAGTGCACAGAAATCCAAGGGCATCAACGTGGATTACGCCTTCAAGGAGATCCCGCCCGAATAAAAACCACACATGACGCAGGCTTCGGATGCACTACAGGCTTCCGAAGCCTGTGGCTTATGGAGATTGCATGTCTGTCATTGAAGAAGTCGCATCTAAAATCGAAGATTGGAAGGGGAAGGATATTTCCATCCAGCCGCTTTCGGGCGGGTTGACCAACACCAATTACAAGATCATGGTGGATGGGAAACCTTATTTCGTCCGCGTGCCGGGCGCGAGCACGGAACTGCTTGCGATCGACCGCAGGAACGAATATCACAACACCAGGGCCGCGGCAGAGGCGGGTGTCGCGCCGAAGGTGCTTTATCACCTGCCTGAATACGATGTGATGGTGATCGAATTTTTGGATGGCAAAACGATGTCGAAGGATTCGTTGAATGGGAGCGGGATGCCGACGCGTATGGCACAGGCAATCAGGAGGCTTCACTCCGGTCCCCGCTTCTATTCGGACTTCAACATGTTCCGCCTCACGGAATATTATCTCAGCCTCTGCCGTGGGCGTGACATCAAAACCCCTGACGGATACAACGAACGCCAGGGCACGGTCAAACGCATCGAACAGGCCATGGCTGTAAACTCATTACCAAGCGTGCCTTGTAACAATGATCTGTTGGCCGAAAATTACATTGATGATGGCAAACAACTATGGTTAATTGATTACGAATATAGCGGGAACAATGACCCGACTTTTGAACTTGGAAATACATGCCAGGAGATGCAGTTTAATGATGAGCAGATTGCCGAAGTTTGTGCGGCGTATTTTGGAGAGGTGAAACGAAACATGATCGCGCGCATGAAATTGAACATGATCATGTCAGATGTGGGTTGGGGATTGTGGG
>DATIUT010000167.1:0-3235 GCA_035466615.1 Anaerolineales bacterium
ATCATGACCACATGGTATCATCTCGTCACTCCAAGCGAAAGTCCTGATATCATTGTGGGACGCTAGCTGCGCTTGTGTCATGAAGAAAAATCCGATTACAAAAGTATAGAATTGCGCTGAGAGAATTTTGCCAAGTTTACCCGCATCATCCTTCATTTCATCTCGCATTTTTGGGGTTCGGTGCTTGCGGATGTGCCTGTCACCGATGGGCACGATCCGCCCAGGCGTCAACACCATCTGCTCGAATATGTATTCATCCTCCCATCCGGCAGACCTGAGTTTTGGCAAAACGTAGGTCCGGCAAGTATCGGCTTCGTTCATGCTCCCTGCTTGTCCATATGAGTCAAGCATACAGCCAAATCCGCCTGTTTGCAAGATGATATTTACCAGAGAGGAGATCCGGGATGAAAATTCTCAAACAGGAACTTTTCACCACAGCGAACGTCCTTGCTCCATCAACTTTACAGGAGATAGAAATGAGACACAGCAGTTTTTGTTTATTGATATTGTTCCTGCTTGCCCTTACCGCGGCTTGCAGTCCCGCCCGCCCACAGGAGGAGATGCCGCCTCCCGCGCCTGTCGTCGAACCCACCGCCGCGCCCATGGACATGGGAATGCCGGTTCCCTCCACCGACGTTGGGCCTGACACTGCGCCAACAGAAATGGTCGTCACCGAGATCACCACCCACACTGACGGGACCAACAGCTACACCTTCGACTATCCCTCCAGTTGGATGCTCGATGCGGTTGTCTTTGGTTCCCGCGCCCCGGGCGGTTATCAGCTCACCTCCTGGGCGCACGAGCCGGGCATGGTTTCAGAAGTACCCCCAGATGGGACCATCATGAACATCCTCGTCCAACTCTGGGAGCCCAAAGCAGACCTTGCCGCCTTTGTCGAAAATCGCAAAATGGCGTGGGATGCCTCCGGCATCCAGATCGTTTCGGAAGAAACCGTCGTTCTCGCCAACGGACAGCCCGCCGTTGAGATTGTCACCCAGTCACAAGACAGCCAAACCAGTTATCTTCTCCTCTCCACCCTTGGCGAGAACTACCTCGTCGCCAGCGGCAACGGTGACATCGAACTCATACGCCAGGTGGCACGGTCCCTGCGCTAAAGCAACAACTCCCGCACCAGCATGATCGGATGCACTGCCTCCGCACCCGTTCCCTGTTGTATCTGCATCCGGCACGCAGCGCCCGTTGCCCCCACCCGCCCTCCCTCAAATCCAATGGATTTGGAGGAGGATGGGACCAGGGCTGGGAACAACTTCAACTCCCCCACCCGCATTGAAAGCTCATAATGCTCGGCTTCATAGCCAAATGTCCCTGCCATGCCGCAACAGCCCGTATCCAGCAACTCTACTTCATAACCGCACAAGCGAAGCAACTCCACAGTTGCACTCGCCCCGCTCGGCAGGCCGTCGTCCGCCAGTCCCTCCGCCCGCTGGTGACAGTGAGGTTGAAACTTGACTTTGTTATTAGTGAAAGAATTACCTTTCAAAGCATCTTTTTTTACCTTATTGCCTACACGCAAATTATGAAACGCTTCCGAACGCAACAAGAACTCATCCAACAGCCAGACCTTTCCTACACGGCTTGCGATCTCTTCCTTTCTCTCAGGTAACAAGTCGAAATAATCGTTCTTCAGGCAATAAATATCAGGAGGTTCGATACCGACGACCGTCGCCTCATGTCGCGGGTCAACCTGATCCAGCGCATCCAGCACTTTCCCAGCCTGGCGCTTCGCCGCCTCTACGAATCCCTTCGACAACAGCGACGCGCCCGCACCGACCACAGGCAAAACATGCACACGATATCCGCACAACGCCAATACATCAAAAGCCGCCTGCTCCACCTCAGGCTCCACATACCGCCCAAACGGATCGGAAATAAAAATAATTTTCTCTGCGTGTTCCATGCTCTCTGTGGTGAATGCTTTTGCCCTTCGAGTAGTAAACCTTGGGAAAGGTCTCTTCTCCGTGATCCCCAACGCCCTCGCCGCCATATTTTTCACCAAAGGCATACTCATCATCACATTCGTAAGCGTCGCAATGGATGAAGCCAGCCATGCAACCACATCGAAATACCCGAATACATAATCCCGCAGTGAGCGGCGATGCGACTTGTAATACTCGTTCTCGAATTCATATTTCAATTTCGCCATATCCACCCCGCTCGGACACTCCGCCTTACAGCCTTTGCAGGCAAGGCAAAGGTCAAGGGCGGAATAAACGGAATTCACAAATTCAGGTTTTTGACCTTCGAATGTTGTCTGCAAGTTAATAAGAGCGCGTAAAAGATTTGCCCTGCCCCTCGTTGAATTCATCTCCTCCCGCGTTGCCTGATACGACGGACACATCACACCATTCGACTTCCTGCACACACCCTGGCCATTACAATGCTCGATTGCACCGGCAAGTCCGCGTTCATGCTCGAAATGCAAAGAAGGAGTCCATGTCTGCACCTGGTAACTCTCACTAAACCGCAAATGTGTATCCATCGGCGGCGCGTCGAACAGCTTATTTGGATTTAACAGATTATCAGGGTCTGCCGCACGCTTCAACATGCGCATCACATCAGTCACTTCCCTGCCATAGGTTTTTTCGATCCACTCCCCTGCCACAATACCATCTCCATGCTCACTACTCATTGACCCGCCGAGACGTAATGTCAACGCCAGCACCTGCTCACCGATACTGCGCAACGCACGCACCCCCTCACCTTTTTGCAAATTTAACACAGGACGGATATGCAGGCATCCCGCCGATGCATGTGCATAAATGCCCCCCTCCGTCCCATGCGCAGACATGATCCGCTCCACTTCACGGACAAACTCACCCAAGTGTTCAACAGGGATCGCACAATCTTCGATAAACGCGGCAGGACGCGCCGCCTGGGGGCGGGAATCCAGGATTCCCAATCCCATCTTGCGGATGTTCCACACCCTTGCCTGCTCCTCTTTGGATTCTGCAATTGCAAGCAACCTACTGCTGGTCGAATCTCTCCAAGCGTTTGTTACGAGAGGTGTATCCAGATGACGAACCGCCTCTTTCAAAACCGACGGTTGATCTCCGCTAAACTCAACGGCCAGCACCGCTGACGGGTCTCCTGCAATCCATCCCATCTGACGTGCATACGCCGGCACACTGCGCGCCAACTGCAGGATCGTGCGCGGGATCAACTCCACGGCGCTTGGCTTGAATTCCAACAAACGCGGGACATCGTCACATGCCTC
>DATIUT010000168.1:0-5075 GCA_035466615.1 Anaerolineales bacterium
CAGGAGATGGCGACCAGGGTTGAGTATCTGGGTGTTCGTAAAGCGGAGATGCCCTTTCTGAAGACGTTCATGCTGGCTGTTCTTGCCGGCGCGTTCATTTCATTGGGTGCGATCTTTGCAACGACAGTGAGCGCCGGGAGCATGGCGATTACTGCCTCTGGTGGGGAGGCGGCATTTACTACCGGCTTTCCGTATGGTTTTAACAGGCTTTTGGTTGGTTTGGTGTTCTGTCTGGGGCTTATCCTGGTTGTGGTCGGCGGCGCGGAACTTTTTACAGGCAACAACCTGATCGTGATGGCATGGGCAAATGGGAAGGTGAGGGGACGCGATCTTCTTCGCAACTGGGTGATCGTTTACGCCGGGAACTTCGTTGGGTCGATTGGCACGGTCATCTTGATGTTCTTTGCCAAGCAGTATACCTTTGGGGCGAACTCGGTTGGAGTCGCGGCATTGAAGATGGGGATTGCAAAGGTTGATTTTTCCTTCCTTCAGGCCGTGGCGCTGGGCATATTATGCAATGCGCTTGTTTGTCTGGCGGTCTGGTTGACGTTCAGTGCGCGCAGCACCATTGACAAGATTGCCGCAATCATCTTCCCGATTACGGCATTTGTTGCATCGGGTTTCGAGCACAGTGTTGCGAACATGTATTTCA
The DNA here is from genome assembly GCA_035466615.1 of Anaerolineales bacterium. Classification (GTDB taxonomy): domain Bacteria; phylum Chloroflexota; class Anaerolineae; order Anaerolineales; family Villigracilaceae; genus Defluviilinea. The sequence goes on from DATIUT010000168.1 coordinate 653, forward strand.
TACCTTATGCGCTTTTCATCAAATATTTCGACCCGGCATATATTTCAACTGTTGGAGACCAGGTGGCACACCTCGACAAATTGACCTGGCAGGCATTCGTGGTCAATAATTTGATCCCGGTAACCATAGGAAATATCATTGGCGGGGCGGTGTTGGTCGCGGCTGTGTATTGGGCAATCTTCCTGCGCTCAGATAATAATTGAACACGATTATAAAAAGGAGTTTGAAATGAAAGCATATGTCTTGATCAAAATTCGGGCTGGTGAAGTGAAGGATGTGGTACGTCAATTGAGAAAACTGGAAAATGTTACCGAAGCCCATATGACATTCGGCCCGTATGACGCAGTGGCTCTCATCACTGCACAGGATATTAGCGGCCTGGGTTCACTGATTGCTTCTTCGATTCAACCCATTCCCGGTGTCGAACAGACTCTAACCTGCATTGCTGTGGATGTGTAATAACAACGGGTGACAGTCTCTTCAAGAGAGGCTGTCACCAACATCGTCTTTATCTTTCGAAAACTCACCCGGCTCTATCATCGCGGGTGAGTTTTGTTGTCCAAAAAATGTTACGGCAATCTATACCTGAGTATGCGGTTGTTGCCCGCATCTGTCACCCACACGAAACCGAGTTGGTCAACTGTGACCCCGGACGCCAGACCGATTTCTCCGGGACCACTTCCGAAATCTCCCCATGTGCGTACGAATTGACCCTCTGATGTGAATTCGATGATACGGTAGCCTTCCGGGTCGGTGATGAAGACATGTTCGTTGGCGCCGACTGCAATAAATGGCTTATTGTCCAGGGATTGCCCAAACCAGCCATTGACATCCCATTGCAGGGTGGGGAAGTAGAAGGTTCCATCCTCGGATGGAGCAAATGCCTGAATGCGTTGATTCCATGTATCTGTCACATAGACTGTTCCACTTGGGGCGACCGCAACGCCGACAGGCTCATCGAATTGACCTGGGTCGAAACCCGCGGTGCCAAACTCGGTGATGTAATTCCCATCCTCGTCGAAGATCACGATACGTTTGTTGCCCGTGTCTGCGACCAATACATTTCCACGCGAATCGACCGCAACGCCGCGAGGTCCCCAGAAAGAACTCGCAGATTCAGAATCGCCCGGTAGCGGCTGGCCATACTGTCCCCACATCTTGACCGGCGTTCCATCCCCTCTGAATTTTTGGATACGGTGATTCCAGGTGTCGCTCACATAGACCGAGCCATCAGGTCCGACCGCGATGCCCCACGGTTCATTGAATGTGCCGATCGGCGCGTCGTTGGTGAAGGCGTCTGCAAACGAACCCCATTGATGGAGGAGACTCCCATCCGATGCAATGTGAAGGATGCGGTGGTTGCGCGAATCAGCGATATAGAAGTCTGCGTTGCGTCCGGGTGCGATGGCGCGCGGCGCGTTCAGTCCAAGCGGATATCTTTCGCTGCCGAAGATTTGATCCGCGGTTAATTCAAATCTGCCTCCTTCGTATGGATCTTGTGTAAGGGCTGCTTCTGAGGGGCCAACACCATAATTCCAAATTTTTGAAGCAACATCCTTGCGAACGAAGAGTTTCATCTGGTCTGCAGGTTGCCATGTGGTCAGGGTCATGGATGAACTGCCAACCGCCTGCGAATACTTTGTGTAATCGCGGTCGAACCAGATATCGAAGATGCCCTCGCGGATATTTGGGTTTGTAATGGCATTCAGCACGCGTGTCCGGTCAAGGTTGAAATAATCCTGATTGGGCCACCACATGCGGATGTAATCGAATTCATAGAACTCGTTGCCGAGAGCGGGATGGATCTTGTCGAAGTTCTTTTGGTCAACGATCACTGCCACCGCTTCGCGCAGCGAACGAGTCGGGCTGTCGAAGGAACGCAGGGCTGTAAAATCGCGCAGGTACCACACAAAAGGCCATGATACACCGGTGTCCGGCGCGCTGGCATCGTAGGCGACAATGGCATTCAGTCCGCCAGCGGTGCGCTCGGAAATTTCCTCCACCTGCGTCATTACGTCCTTTATGCCGGTCGCGCCGTGTGCGTAAACAAGATATTCGGTTGCATCATCGTAAGAAATATAACTTGCACGGAAGGCTGTGCGTCCGGTTTGGACAGCGAGCAGGGCGAATGTGATCAACGCCGCAATGCTGACAAAGGCACCGGAGCGCGGTAATCGCGAGAGGTAACTCATCCCGATGATGCTTGCGATCAAAGCGGCCAGCGCGGCGGCGAAACGCAATGTTTCTGGCGTCATACCCGCTCGTGCTTCCGGGACCGAAAGATATGTCATAAGCGCCGCGCCGTTGATGGTGGTCGAAATTGTCATGCCTATGGCAAGAATGAACAACGATACTATGCCAAGACCAATCAGATCATCCTTCATCAAATAGACGAGCAAGGCACCTGATAAAAGCATGGCAAGGAACGGGAACAGGAACGCAGATGTCGCTTGCAGTTGGACGAGTTCCGATCCCTGGAAGGGCGGGGTTGCGCTGTACCAGGCTCGGATGGCATTGAATGCCCCCAGCAGAAACACGACCATCACGAACAGAGATAAAGCCGTCCGCCACCACGAAGTTTCGCCCTCCAGTTTTTCGGACATGCCTTCGATGATCTGCCCGATGCCCCAGCCTGTCAACAACACCATGGGCCATGCCATATGATATGTCAACCAGGGCATGCGCTCGCCTGCAATTGAAAACGTGATAATGCTTGTGACAACCCAAAAGACAAGCAGGCTGAAAAACGTTCCAAAATTGGATTCAACCGGACTTGCCGACTCGTTCACCAAATCTGCTTCATTTACTGTCTCCGCAGGGGACTCAGGGTTACTTGATTTCCGTCCGAAGAGTTTTTTCACGCCCAGAATGATTGCAACCACGCTTCCAATGGCTGTCATGAACTCATAAATTGGAATTTGGATCAATACATAGTAGTACTGTGGCTGGCTTCCGCGTTCCACACCTTGTTGCACGAGCCAGTACCCAAGTGAACCGATCAACCCCGTGAAGAAACCGGGAGCATTGGTGAAGACTGTAGTATAAAGGATCGTAAAGACTCCCCAGAACAGTGCGGCGTATTTCCACCAGTCGCGGCTCCACAGCAACCCGACGAGGATTGAGATGGCAAACAGGACTGCAACGAAAATACCGATAATGGTTATCGCCCTTGTGTCAAGCGCCGCAACAGATGCAGCGTCAGTCGGAATGGCGATATTAAGTCTCGATTCGAACCACTCAAGTGGGAGGGCGACAAGCATTGGCAGGACAAAGGTCATCAACAGAATGATGATATCGAAAGACCGTTCCTTGAGCAGGTTGGTCCACCCGTATCCGAATATCAGGAGGATCACCGCGCCCAGGAGCAAAAAGAAAGCAGTGACGAAAAGGATTGTTGAAATTGAAACAGTTGCCGGGGCGGATGGAAGCGCTATTCCAGTTGTAGGATCAGCCGGCGCGGCGGTTTCTGTGTTGCTGAGCGCTCCCTCGTGCCGGTTTATGTATCCAAAGCCTGCGCCCACACCGGCAAGCACTACAGCAGCCGCCAGCAGGATGATGAAAACGCTGTACAGGTGGTGTTTATCCTCCCACTTTTCACTGGTCACACGGACAATGAAAAGGATTCCGAGAAAGACCAATATCTGGGCTGTGTAAATGAAAGCGGTCTCCTTGGCCGTGAAATGCAAAATGGTCGCCGCTGTGATGAACCATAAATATCTTTTTTCACCGCCATTGAGGTAGTGCAGTACGGCGTAGAGCAACAGGATGCCCGCAAACCCTGCATATGATTCATTGCGGACATAGCGGCCATAATAAAGCATGTAGGGCGAAATGACCATCAAGAGACCCGCGACGATGGCGCCCCATTTGCCGAGATAGCCGCGCCAATACCAGACCATCCAAACGGTGGCGATACTGAACAATACTGCCGGGATACGTGCGGTAAAGTCTGAAACGCCAAACAGGAAATAGACAAGGGAAATGATGTGGAACTGGAACGGTCCATGCATCATGGGTGTATGTTGATAGCCCTGGCCGCGATACAAAAGCCATGAGAAATAAGTATGCAGACTTTCATCGTGACTCATCACTCGGGTGCCCAGATCGTAGAATCTCGTGACAAGCGCCAACAGGATGATGCCCGCAAACAATGCAATCTCATTGGTGATAGCCGGTAGGGCAGGGTGGATGGGTTTTTGAAGCCAGTTATTTGATTTATTTTCCATTCATCATCTCTTTATATAGTTTGAGTTGCGTTTGACTATACTGTATTCCAAATCATCTTGCAAGAAAGTGTTATTTTAAATTTAATCTGCGTGTAGTCAATAAATCACAATACCTATCCAAAAGAAATAAAACCAGCAAGCTGACCACACCCCGCTCGAATATCAATCCCTCGCCTCATTCGAATCGTACAAGGAAC
>DATIUT010000169.1:0-3474 GCA_035466615.1 Anaerolineales bacterium
AACGCTCACATCCCATTGGCGTTCCCGGCTTTGAATCACACCAAGGATACGCCGAGGCCACGTCCCAAACAAGGACATTCTAATAACGCAAACCGTTGGCTGGCAAACAGCCTGCGGGCAGTCCAGACACGACATAGGCAAACCACTTGCTTTAGTGTCGTCCATAGCGTCCTTTGGAATATCGTTTGACCACGATTGCCCGAACCGTATATTGACCGTGGCGCAACCATGAAAATGGGTCGTCCCAGATTTGGGTGTACTGCGTACAATCTCCTTCTCGTCTTCATAGGATTGCCCATGAACGGGGCCAGGGTCAAGTCAATCGCCACATTGAAATCGCGTTTGCACTTCCATACACTTGGATGAAGTTGTTGGCGAAATATGCGGTTCAAGCTGCATTGCATCCCGACTCGGTCTGGCAAAGGCTGAGCCAGCACTTCCCGCAGTCGATTGCCCGAAGGCGCATTCTGTAACTCCAGACAGGTTGATTCAATGCTCCAGCAGTGTACATTGGCATATGCCAACACATACAGGATATCTTCGCTGTGATCCGGTGTCCTGCAAATCCAGGGACTATTTCTTTCGAACCACCTCTACAAAGGTGTTGAGCACTTCCTCAGAACGAATTGTTCGGGTAATCTTGGTCATAGGCTTGGACATGGTTATGGGTTTCCTTGGTCGGAGCCAAGTAACCACGTTCAAGCCTTTTCGTGAACTACTGAATATCAATCAGGAATATAATCCAGCCCGGCAATGCTAAACAAACTATTCCGCCAAACGGCTGTTCCATCTGAATACCGTTCCAATTTCCTGCACCTGTACCTCGATATCAGCTGGTACGGCGTATTGAGTGGCTCTGCCATCAACTTTCTCAACATCTATGCCGCCCGTCTCGGAGCCACAGGCTTTCAGATCGGTTTGATCGGCGCCATGTCCGCCATGGTCAGCCTGTTGCTTGCCATCCCGGCCGGTCGCTGGCTTCAAACACAAAACACGGGCCGCGTCATCTTTTGGACATCGGTGGTCTATCGTGCCGGCTTTTTCCTTTTCATTCTCCTTCCATGGTTCTTGGATGAAAAGACACAGGTCGTTGCCATCATCATTCTGACATTTCTCATGGCAATCCCGCTCACGCCGCTTGGAGTGGGTTTCAATGTACTCTTCGCCGAAGCCGTACCAGATCGATTCCGCGCCCACGTCGCGAGCATCCGCAACATCATGCTTTCGGTCACCTTCATGATCTCCTCCCTTGTCAGCGGCATCATCCTGGAAAATGTCGCATTCCCGATCGGATATCAGATCGTTTTTGGGATTGGGGCTTTGGGTGCGGCAATGAGCAGTTTTCACCTCTACTTCATTCGTCCCCCGCAAGCCGACTCATCCACGCCTCTTTCCCAACCGAAACCCGATTCTCTCAAAGTACTTTTATCTCCCCGAAGCATTCTCACATCCTTCCGCCTGGACATTTGGAAAACCAGATTCAGGAAAGTCCTGATTGCCTTGGGCGGATTCCATCTGGCACAATATCTGGCAATCCCAATTTTCCCCCTGTACTTCGTCAACGAGCTTAATCTGAACGACGATCATATCGGTGTTGGAACAGCATTGTTCTACCTCACTGTCCTGCTCGGCTCAACGCAACTGGGAAAACTGGTGCACCGTACCGGAAATAAAAATGTCACAGGTTGGGGGGTCGTCGGGCTGGCCGTATATCCATTCCTTTTGTCTCAATCCACTGAAGTGTGGCATTACTATGGTATTTCCCTGTTCGGTGGATTGGTCTTCGCATTTGTCAACGGCGCATTCGCGAATTACATGCTTGAACACATCCCCACCAGTGACCGGCCGCCCCACCTGGCATGGTACAACGTTATCCTGAACGCTGCCATCCTGATCGGCTCACTCGGCGGACCCGTTATCGCAGACAGGATCGGACTGGTTTCCGCCCTGATGCTGTTTGCACTATTCCGTCTTCTTGCAGGTGTATATATCCTCAAATGGGGGTAGGGATTCTGTCAATCGGTGTGAAAAAGTATAACAAGCGGTAAAATCAATTCATATGACTGAAGACATCAAAGTGGTAGCCACCAACCGCAAGGCAAGTTTTGAATATTTCCTGCTCGAAAAATTCGAGGCAGGTCTTGCCCTGCAGGGAAGTGAGATCAAATCCATCCGTGCCGGGCAGATCAGCATTCAAGAGTCCTATGTGGACATCGAAAATGGAGGTCAAGCCTTTCTCGTGGAAGCGCACATTGCTCCCTATGAACAAGCCAATCGCTTCAACCACGACCCGCGCCGCAAACGCAGACTGCTCCTCCACAAAAAGGAAATCCGCAAACTGTGGGACAATGTGCGCATCAAGGGCATGACCATCGTGCCAACACGCGTATATCTCAAGAACGGACGCGCCAAGATCGAGATCGCACTGGCAAAAGGCAAAAAAGCTTATGATAAACGCGCCACCATCGCCAAACGGGATGAAGCCAGAAGCGCCGAACGGGAAACCCGCGTAAGATAAATCTTTCATGACACCTTTTCATCTCGCGACAGAAGTAAACGAAAGAACAAACCATGACACCTTCCACCATCGGCGGAATCAATAGACTCCCTGAAAATGAAAAGCGGAAAATATATGCCCGCTACATTCCCAGGGAGTTAACGCAAAAATTCAACCTGCCGGATCTTGTGCATAGCAAAGATCTGATGAAATTCCGTTACGCAGAAGGTTCCAGCGATGTGGAGATGATGCTCTATCACAAGGCAGACTTCCCCGACCCAATACTGTATGGGCATCTGGTGGACACGCTTAACGGACAGATCCATATCCTGCTCTACATCATGAACGACCCCGACTCTCCGCGCTTCGATGTGGACAAAATGCCCGATGGGGCGCCCACACGCTTCGGCATACACAAACGCAATATTGAAGCGGAGGTCGCCGCAATGCAGGCAGGGCTGGCGCCTGGACAAGTGCGGCGGGGCTTGCATCTATTAAAACAGGCGGTGTCCACGTTCGAGGAGTTCGTGGCCAGCCTCGGGCATGATATGTACTTTGCAGAACCTCTGTATTATCACAACGCGGTCATCTTTGAACGTCACGGATTCAGTTATCAGATGGGGAAACGCCGAATGGAAAGCATCCACCTCGGGTTTAAGGAGGGAGGCGAATTAAATCAGAGGCTGGATGGTTCGACCCCGTTCCGTTCATCCAATGCAGGGAACAGCATTCGCTTGAGATCATGGGCGATCCACGATGGAATCATGGGCGAACCTTTCACAAATGTCACGATGTACAAACATATCGGCAAACATGCCGGGGTCAATACCATCCCGGGTTGTGAGTGGTAATTTATGGGCGATATGGACCAAATGCCTTTGCCCATCAGCCGATGATTGACATACTACTATGATGTAGTAAATCACAAAAAAATGCTTGACTGGATGTTAATATCTCCTATAATAGAGATGTATTGA
>DATIUT010000170.1:0-12662 GCA_035466615.1 Anaerolineales bacterium
CGTAACTGGCGAATAATGCGTGGAAATCCTCTGCGCGTTTGTCCCCGTATCCATGTGCCACAAGAATGACGGCTCTGTTTTGGGGTGGTGTGTACCACGCAGAAATTTTGATATTGTCTTCAGTGGTCAACTCGATTTCCTGGAATTTAATTCCATTGGACATCAGAAGCTCACCGGAGGCTGTTTGCCGGGCAGGGTGGAGATAACTCATGGCATGCTGATAACTGATTCCCACCACCGTCCCTGCTGATGCAACCAGTAGGGAAAAGAGGGTCTTGCCAAGGAGGTGTGCCCAATAATGCCCTCTTTTGGAACGTTGAGCGAGTCTCTTGAGGTATATCTGAATGTGGCAAAGCATATCAAGTTGCCTGAAGTATTCCTCGAACCTTGATGGCAATCGTATTCATCGTATCTTCACTCACTCGTTCTTCTTCTGGAACGCCCAAATACTCAAATATAAGAGTGCCATTGTGTTCCTCAGGCAGATCTGCCATACGAGGAATGATATGAAAATGCACATGTGGATGCTCCACTTTCTCAGCGAATTGGGCCACATATGTTTTGACACAGCCAATGACCTTTTTCAAGGCGAAAGAAGTGCGGCGGATTAGCTGGCCCAACTCAATTGCTTCAGCATCGGTCAGCTCGTCAATGGCTATGATATGGCGCCGGGCTACTAATACCAGCCAACCGGATAGGGCCGTATCATAACTATGCACCACATCCCAATATTGTGCTTGGTAGATACAGTCCCACAATGGGGCGACACCTGCGTTGCGTCGGGCAATCAATTCACATGTTTTACATGTTTTCATCGGGGGCACATTCCTGATAGCCTCATACAGAATTTATCCCAACACAAAATTATCGATCAGCCTTGTCTTCCCGATGAAAACTGCCATCGAGAGCAGGGCTTTTCCTTTGATTTCGGCCAGCTCTTCCAGGGTGTCATAATCTGCGCAGGAGACGTATTGGGCATCGGCAAGCGGCTCGCCGGACAGAACATCTTTCATCTTTTTCCGTATCTTTTCCGCATCCCGCTCGCCGTTTTCATACACCTCCTTTGCCGCGCTCAACGAGCGGAATAGCACCGTGGCGGCTTTGCGCTGTTCGGGGTCAAGATATACATTGCGGCTTGACATTGCCAGCCCGTCTGCTTCACGCACGGTGGGGCAGACCACGATTTCGATGGGGAAATTCAAGTCCAGTGTCATTCTGCGAATAACCGCCGCCTGTTGGGCGTCCTTTTGCCCGAAATACGCCTTGTGGGGCTGGACTCCATTGAACAACTTCGTCACAATCGTTGTGACCCCCTTGAAGTGACCGGGCCTCATCGCACCTTCCAGCGGGCTTGTGATCGCTTCGACCTCCACCCAGGTTTGATACCCTTTCGGATACATGATCTCCGCTGTGGGCATCCAGACCAGGTCCGTGCCGAGGGGTTCGATCAGTTTCAGATCGCGTTCGATGTCGCGCGGGTACTTCGAGAGGTCTTCCTTTGGTCCAAACTGGGTCGGATTGACGAAGATGGAGACAACAACGTGATTACACTCCTCTCGTGCGCGGCGGATGAGGGAGAGATGCCCCTCGTGCAGGAAGCCCATGGTTGGCACCAGACCAACTGTCCCGTCAAGAGAGAGGCGGGCGGAGCGCAGTTCATCCAGGGTTGAGAGGTTTCGCATAGTCCATTCTCCGGTTGTTGACAGTTATAGAAAATATGTGCTAAACTCAAGTTCCAACTAACCCAAACAAGGAGAAAAAATGGCTTACGCACATACTAATTCCAAAGGCACCACATACTACCTGCACTCCAATGGCAGGATGTTCTTCTTCTCGAAAGAGATCAAGAACGGCGCGCTTGATGCCGTACCTGCCGGGTACAACGTAGTCGAGATGAAAACGGGCATGCTTGTGCTGAAGAAGATCCAGGCTGAAGCGCCTGCTTCGGAAGCACCCGCAGAAAGTCAATCGTAATCGAAGTATAACCTTGTTCGTACTCCAGTTGTCCTGTATGGCGGCTGGAGCAAAAACCAAATATTACTTTTAGATAAAAAGGAGATTTGACATGACACGTAACACTGCATCTAAAAGAACCTGTAACCAGAAAGTGAGGGAGACATGCCAGCACTAAACCGCGTTCAACTGATCGGCCGTTTGGGCAAGGACCCGGAAAGCAAGTACACACCCACTGGCAAGAAGGTGGCCCATTTCAGCCTTGCCGTCTCACAGCACTGGAAGGCCGGCGGCGAGACGAAGGAATCCACCGAGTGGGTCAACATCGAAGCGTGGGGACGGCTCGGCGAGGTCTGCCAGGAATACCTCAAGAAAGGAAGCCTGGTCTATCTCGAAGGACGGCTCAAGACGGAAAAATATGAGGACAAGGAGGGCGACAAAAAATATTTCACCAAAGTGGTCGCGCTCACTCTCCAGTTCCTCGATAAGAAGGACAAGGACGAGCCTGTCCTGACCGTCGAAGAGGATACCGTGGACTACGAGACGTAACCCTCTCTCACTTCACAACAACTGAATAAAAGGCGTCACGCCCAAGCGTGACGCCTTTACTTTTCGCCGTGTTCTGGGTGATAATTGAGAGGACAAGGCTGATGGCAAAGCGCAAATTCTCTGAGAACACATCCACTACTTCATTTGGATCGCCGGGACGAGAGGGACATGACGCGTCCGCGTTCTATGAGACGCGTCTGTATGCGGATCAGACTCCACCCGAGGCTGAATCGTACATCGAAAACCCTGTTCCAGCGCTGGATGCGATCTTCCATCATTCGTCCGAGGAGATGACCGAACTCCCCAATCATTCCGTGCATTTGATGGTCACTTCGCCGCCGTATAACGTGGGCAAGGAATATGACGAAGACCTGACGCTCGAGGAATATCTGGAATTCTTGAAACAGATCATGCGTGAGGTGTATCGGGTGCTCGTCCCCGGTGGACGCGCCTGCGTCAATGTGGCAAATCTTGGACGCAAACCTTATATTCCCATGAACGGTTTGATTGCGAAGAGCATGATTGACCTGGGATTTCTCATGCGCGGCGAGGTCATTTGGGATAAAGCCGCCTCTGCCAGCACATCTACTGCATGGGGATCGTGGCAATCGGCATCCAACCCGACTCTGCGTGATACGCACGAATACATCCTTGTTTTCTCAAAGGGAACGTTCAAACGCCAGAAGATCGAAGGCCGCGAGAGCACGATCTCGAAAGATGAATTTCTTGAATATACAAAATCAGTTTGGGAATTTGCTTCAGAGTCTGCAAAGAAGGTGGGGCATCCCGCGCCGTTCCCAGTGGAGTTGCCTTATCGCTTGATACAGCTTTATACATACTCGAATGAAGTGGTACTTGACCCATTCATGGGATCAGGACAAACCGCGCTCGCCGCACTGAAAACGGGACGTCATTATGTGGGATATGAAGTGAACGAGGAATATTTGAAGCTGGCGAATGAAAGAATAGCGGGAATGTAGGGACGGGGTTATCCCGCCCCGGGGCAGGATGCCGCCCTTACAGTAATTCCTTTTTATAGAACCGATATCGCTTGTAGATTTGTGCGCCCATATGATGCGCGAGGGGCCATGTGTCCACGTTGCTTTCGCCTGTCAGGGACAGGTCTGCCCATTGGTAACCGCGTATGGATGCGCGTTTTGCCATTTCATCGAACATGAGGATCGCCACACCTGTATCCCAATGCTCAGGCGGGACAACTACACTCTTGATCGCAATGCATTTCGGTGTTGTGTTCCTGTATTTCAAATAACGCAAATAATCCCACGGATACCGCAAGCCGTTGAGATGGATCACAACCTCGTTGAAGTTGGGCACACCGGGAAAGAAGCCTGCAGGTTTGCCGTCCACTTCTGCGAAGAGTATGAGATCCATGTCAGCGAGGGCAATGAGCGGATTGATCATTGTCTCAATATCGCTCCGCGTGTAGGGAACATGCTCCGGCATGTGTTTCAAGCCTTCGTTTTGCAGGTAGACAATACGATCAATTTCATTGTCCACATCCTCGATGTTCGCGCCGCGCACCTTGAATTCAGGGTGTTTCTTGCGGACAAGGTCTGCAAGGTGCGAGAGACGCTGGATTTTGGGATTGTTCAGGTCAATATCAATCGCGTAGGCGAGACCGTCCTCACCGTTTTTCTCGAAGCCATATTGTTCGAAGAAAGTCTGATAGTAGGGAGGTTGGTGTCCGCATAGGATCGCGGGCGGACGGTCGCGTCCCTCGATGAGGATGCCGCGCGAGTCTTCTCTGTCGAGGTTGTAGGGTCCGTACAGCGATTTCATTTCCCGTGCGCGCGCCCAGGCCCCTGCAAAATCGAACATGGACTTGAACACTGCGTAATCTTCGATGCACTCTACAAATCCATACATGCACTCGGGGTAGCCTCTGGTTCTTGTGTTGTTTTTGTCTTCTGCGAGACAGAGCGTGCCGGCAGGTTTTCCGTTCTTCAAAGCAAGAAAGAATTCAGCGGTTCCGTCCTTGAAGAACAGCCCCTGTTTCGGGTCAATGGCTTTTGCGCGTTCCGGAATCAATGGCGGAACCCATAAGGGATCGTTTTTATAAATCCTCCACGGGAAGGCGAGGAAGATATGTTCTTCTTTTCTGGTCTGAACGGGCTTGATTTCGATCATTATATGCTCTCGGCAGCGTCGTCGCCGTCGTCCCGCGGGGATGCTTCGTGAAGGATGGCGGCTTGAGCCATTTTTATATGGTAAACAGAACGATCGCTATAAATGCAAGAGTAATTCCCAGTGTTTGTATCGCGGAAAGCCTTTCCTTTAGGAATATCCACGCCAGCAATACGGTGGATGCGGGGTACAGCGCGCCAAGTACCGCGGCCACGTCGATGCGGCCCGCATGGGCGGAGAGTACGTAGAAGCCGTTGCCTGCAATATCTATGATGCCGTTGATAATGCAAAGGGTCCATGTTTCGCGCGGGGGCATGGCGGGTTGACGCGTGATGAGCGCGTAAAGCCCGAGCGCGACGAAACCGGCAAAACGTGCCGTTGCAAGGGGCCAGAAGAAGGCATTGAGCGTGGCTTTGTGAATGATGATGAAGTAAAAGCCAAAGAAAAAGCCTGAAATCAGAGGCAGGCGCAGGTCCGAGATCGAGAAGCGCCAGTTCGTTGAATCCGTTTGAGAGATCAGCCATACAGCGAGAAAGGCGAGTCCGAATCCAATCATCGTGGTGATGGAGGGGAGTCCCAGTGTGAGGGATCCAAAGAGTACAGGGATGAACGCGGCGAATAACGCAGAGACAGGTGCGGCGATTGTCATTTGCCCCTCGGCAAGTGCGCGATACAGGAAAACCAGACCTATCAGGCCCAAAACACTTGCCAACGCGCCCATAAAAAGGTCAGGGGCGGGCGGGAGCGGTTCGCGCAGGACGATGGCAAGGACGATGAATGGGATGAAGCTGGCGATCTCGGCGAGATAAAGGACGCGGATGGGACTTGTACGTTTGCTGACCAGCCCGCCGATGAAGTCCGCCGCGCCCCATGTCGCGGAGGAGAGGAGTCCGTAGATGATGGGTAACAAGATGTTTTCCTTGCAAATCAGATATGGAAATTGTCACTCTGGAAGCAGGCTCAGAGTGACATGGTCAACTTGGAGGACAAATCGCCGCGTTATCTGTGCCTGTAAGACTCCCACCAGTTGATGAGGATGCCGTAGATGATCTCGTCTCCTTCAGGGAAGCCAGCCAGCGATATGACGCCGCCCTTTACAAGCTGGACGTTCACGAAGTTCGACGCGATCCCATGCCGACTGCGGACCGTTTTCATGGTGATCTCTTTGATCTCTTTTGCGGCATATTCCTTTTCGCCAAAGAATGTCTCGGTTGTCAGTTTGTTCGGTTCCAGTTTGATATGGTTGATGTTGAACAATGACATTACCATAAAGAACAGACTTATCAAACCTATTGCCATCCCGACGAACTTATCCTCGCTCGTGATGACGAACCAGCCGCCAACCATGCACAAAGGAATCATGAGGAGGATTACCCCATATTGTGCAAACAATCCTTTCTTGAAGACTTTTGTCCCGGTAAAGGGTGGCGCGGAGCGTGCATTGTTGTAGTCTGCAGAAAGTGATTGATCGGAACCAAACGCGGATGTGGATGATGACGGCGCTATTCCAAACAGGTCGGGGCGCCTCTTTCGCACGATCTCGACGATCTGCGGATACCCGCTCACCTGCGTGGACACGTTGACCACCTCGCCGCTGCGTTTGGTCAGCTCCAGCCTGCGCTTCATGGAATTGGACTTCATTTTGACGATCTCGTCCCAGCCGATCTCTGCGCTGGAGAGCATGCCGGAGGCACGAATACCTTTCCCGCTGATTTCCACTTTTGGGGAAAACGCCAACGCAGCGACCAGCATAACCAATCCAAGCCCGAGGAAGAAAAGGCCAGTAATGATGTTTTGCGTGGCAATTGCCAAGCCGCCGCATCCAAAGACCACCACGAAGAAATACATCACGATGCGCCAGACGAGCGGGTATTTGAAGACCAGTGTCTTTTCTTTTTTAGTGGGAGCCTTGGCAGGGGATGCAGGTTGTGGTTCTGCCCCTATTGGGGCAGGGGGAATATCCTGTTTGATCGGTTCGGGTTCGAAAGCAGATGTGCCTGTTGAATAGAAGGCAGATGAAGTCTCAGGGTGGAAAGGCGGTGTCGAAACAGGAGCAGGTTCATCCTGGTATGACGCGCCGGGTTCATTAAGGGATTCGGATATGAAAGGAGGCGTACTCCCGCCCATCTCGGCGCGGTCCATTTCCAGGAGTTCCTCGCGTGCCACCATGTTGACCGGGTCCAATTTGAGAACGCGGTTCAAACACTGACGTTTGTGTTGCTGGTCATCCACAACGGCGGCCAACACCAGCCACGCGTCAACATCATTGGGGTTGGCGGTTAACACCTGCCTCAGAAAATCAATGGCTTTCTTATTATCCCCTTGTTTTGCGGCTTCGATCGCGGATTCTACGAATTGATGCATATATCCTGCTTTGGCGGTAATTTGTCTCACTTTACCAGAGCCTGAGCATGGCCGGCAAGGTTACATAACTCACAGTTTCCTTGCGGCTTTCGCCCTGTCTAAAACCTTCTGCGCGTTCTTGAGAAGCGGCATGTCTATCATCTTGCCGTCAAGTGCATACGCTCCTTTCCCCTCTTTTTGACTGGACTCAAACGACTCGACGACTCTCTTTGCGTATGCAATTGCAGAATCGGATGGAGTGAACGCTTCCTGAGTGACTGGAACCTGATTCGGGTGAATGACCTGTTTCCCGCTGAAGCCGAGTCTTGCTCCCGCCTCCGCTTCGACGCGGAGCCCCTCGATGTCCTTAAAGTCAATGTAGACCATGTCTATTGCCTGCAGGTCATTTGCCGCGCACGCCGCAATGACTGCCGAGCGTGCGTATAAGACTTCGATGCCTTCTTTTGTGCGAGTCGCACCCACCGACGCGGCATAGTCCTCCGCGCCGAAGATGATTGCTTCAAGGCGTTTATCAGCCTGCGCGATTTCCCTGAGATTCAAAATTCCCTTTGCGGTTTCCACCCCGATCAACAGGCGGATGCTTCCCAGTTTCAACTTGTTCGAGAGTTCATACGACTCGATCTGTTCGCTGACCCATTTCACCTGTTCGTCGGTTTCCATTTTTGGCACAACAATTGAATCAGGTCGAGCCGCCAGTGCGGAGGCAAGATCATCCTTCTCGAATCCCGAGCCAATGCTGTTGATGCGGATGCATCGTTCGGAACTGCCGAAATCCAAGTCCTTCATCGCCTGTGCAATGACAGCCCGTGCTTCGGCTTTCCTGTTGACGGCTGTCCCGTCTTCCATATCCATGCAGATACAGTCCACGCCGAGTGTGGTTGCTTTTTCGATCTTGCGCCGGTCGTCGCCGGGCATGTAGAGTAATGCGCGTCGTGAGTGCATGATTCTCCCAAACTACCACTGGGATACGGGGACTCAGAGAAAACCTCTTAAAAAACTCTCCGTGACTCTGTGGCTATTTCTTTTTCAAAAACATCGCCGTTCTTTCGAATTCAACCACAATTGTACCGTCTGGTTTCTTTCCCCAGCATTTGATTCGCACAATGCCCGCATTCGGGCGTGATTTCGACTCGCGCTTTTCGATGATCTCGCTCTCGGCATAGATCGTGTCGCCGTGAAAAACGGGACTTGGATGTATGACCTTGTCATAGCCAAGATTGGCAACAATCGTGCCTTCTGTCAGGTCGGGGACAGTCAAGCCGACGACGAGACCGAATGTGAAGACTCCATTCACCAGCCGCTGGCCAAATTCAGTCTTCGAGGCGTAATCTTCATTGACGTGCAACGGCTGTGAGTTCATCGTCAACGCTGAGAAGAGCACATTATCCATTTCGGTGACGGTGCGTCCCGCGTGCTTGAATTTCATCCCAACTTCGAGTTCGTCAAAATATTTGCCTGACATGCTGTTTCCTTTGTCACAGAGACATTGAGATTATTTGCTTTTTTTGCTTCGTGCTTTCGTAGTTGATTTTATCTTTTTCTGCTGACCGCCGATCAATTTCTTCAACTCCACATGATTCTCCTCGACGTTTATTTCCAATTCATCGATGCGCCGCATCAGGTTATTGATCTCCAGTTCGGCTTTGGTGTTCACCTGATGATCGATCTCCGCCGCGAGCCTGTCTTTTGCGGCTTGTCGGTTCTGGCTCATCATGATGACCGGGCCTGAATAGGCGGCCTGGAATGAAAGCATCAGGTTCAGTAGTATGAACGGATACGGGTCCCAGTGATTGATCCAGGCGGTCACGTTGATGATGATCCAGATCGTCAGGATAATGGTCTGTATGATGATAAAGGGCCAGGAACCAATGGTATCTGCCACCTTGTCCGCCACGCGCTGCCCGACCGTCATCCGCTCCTCTTCCACCACGTTGACGTTGCGGCTTGCCATTCGTTTCAGCAGGGCATCGTTTTCGTGCAGGCGTCCGCCCAGTTCCACCATGACATCGATCGCGGCATGTGGATGTGTGTGGAGAAAATTGAAGAACTCGTCGCGTTCCAATATCAGTGTCGTCACCTGGTCCACGGCGCGGACGCGTGCCGAACGCGGTTCGTTCGTGAGCATTGAAAGCTCGCCGAAGAAATCGCCGGGTCCTGCAACGTGCAATATGATATCTGCCCCGTCCGCGTCGCGAACGATGATCTCTGCCTGCCCTTCGGTGACCACATAAAATAAATTACCGGTCTCGCCCTCACGGATGATGACCTGTCCGGGCTTGAACTTCATTTCATCCATGATGGCGCGGATGCCAGCCACTTCCTGTTCATCCATTTCGCTGAAAAGCGGGACCTCACGCAGTTCTATCTCAGCCATAAGCAACTCCTTTATTTGATATCGATCAACATCTGTTCACGTTCGACCGTCTGCCCCTGACTGACGAATAATTTCCTGACCACGCCATCCTGTGATGCCTGGATTCGGATCTCCATCTTCATCGCCTCCAGCACCATCAAAGTTTGACCCTTTGCCACAGCCTCTCCCTCGCTGACATTCACCGCACGGACCTGCCCCGGCATGGGCGCGGTCAATTCGCCCGCGGCGTGGTGGTGACCGCCTGCGCTTCTGCGGGAGCCGGATTGCCTGGTAAGCAGATATGTCCGTCCGTTGATTGTGACCCAACGCTTGGCGTTGTCGGAGGAGACGCAGGCAGTGACTCGGTCACCTCCAATGAGGAACTCGAGTCTTCCATTCTCAGCACGAAGAATCTCAACATCAACAGCCTCATCTCCCATCGCGGCGAGATAGGATTTGCCTGATGCAGTGATGTCAATAGTAATATTATCGAATGTGATCTTCATTAATTACGAAATCCACTCGGATTCTTCCACGGGTTATACGGATCGAATTCACTCGAACTTGCAACCTGTGACTTGGAACCTGGCATAACAATATCGCTTAGCGACGCGGCGATGAGAGACTCAAATGATGGTTTGGAAGACGGCGTCCAATTGAAGTTTGTTTCCACCCATCTTGTGGAAACTTTGCCGTTCGCAAAATCTGGGTGAGCGAGGACATCCTGTAGAAAATCAATATTGGTCACTACACCATGAACTACAAACTCACGCAATGCGGCTTGCATCTTTTTTGCGGCTGTTTCCCTAGTCTCTGCATGGACGATCAACTTCGCAAGCATGGGATCGTAGAAATGCGTCACTGTGTCGCCTGCGCGGAAGCCTGAGTCGACACGGATGCCGGGACCGCGCGGTTCGATGAATTGCAGGAGTACGCCGGTGCTGGGTAAAAATCCGTTGGCGGGGTCTTCGGCGTAGATGCGGCACTCGATGGCGTGTCCGCGTTGGGTCAGTTGTTCCTGTTGATAAGGGAAATGTTCCCCTGCCGCGACGCGTATCTGCCATTGAACGAGGTCGAGTCCCGTTGTGAGTTCGGTGACAGGATGTTCCACTTGCAGGCGTGTGTTCATTTCTAGAAAGTAGAAAGTTGAATCTGATGGATTGAAAATGAATTCGATTGTTCCGGCGTTGTCGTAGTTGACCGCTTTTGCCGCGCGAACTGCGGCTTCCCCCATGTCTTTGCGAAGTTGCTGACTGAGAAGTGGGGAGGGGGTCTCTTCGATGATCTTTTGATGACGGCGTTGTACCGAGCATTCGCGCTCGAACAAGTGGACGAGATGCCCGTGTTTGTCGCCGAAGACCTGGAATTCGATGTGATGCGCGTCCGCGATGTATTTTTCGATGAGCAGGCGTTCATCACCAAAGGCATGGAGCGCTTCGCGGCGCGCCGAGTCGATCTCTTCAGGCAGGTCGTTTGCATCCCAGACGATGCGCATCCCTTTGCCGCCGCCGCCTGCGGAGGCTTTCACCAGAATCGGATATCCGATCTTTTGTGCGGCCCGTTCGAACTCTGAGAATGACTCCAATCCCTCCGCGCCGGGGACGGTGGGCACGCCTGCCTTCTTCATCGCGATCTTCGATTCGGCTTTATCGCCCATCGCGCGGATGGAGTCGGCTGAGGGGCCGATAAAGGTCAATTTTGCTGATTCAACCGCGAGGGCGAAAGAGGCGTTCTCTGAGAGGAACCCGTAGCCCGGGTGGATGGCGTTCGCTTTTGAGGAAAGCGCGGCCCGGATCAAGACATCCGCATTCAAATAGGATTCTTTGGGCGATGCCGCGCCGATGTGAATCGCTTCGTCTGCGAATTGGGTGTGCGCGGAATTTTTATCGGCATCGGAATAGACGGCCGCAGTTTTGATGCCTAGTTCCTTGCAGGCACGCATGACACGAATGGCGATCTCGCCGCGGTTGGCAATGAGGATTTTTTTGAACATCTAATTGCATGTCCGCTTGTTCTTCAATTGATACTCCGTTTCGGTTGTGACAAAGTCGAAGCGGTTGCATTTGTCGTTGATCCAATCATCGCTGGATTGTGTGCCGCCATCGACAAGCCAGTGGGTGTCTGGCGTGCGGACGTTATAGGTGATCTCGGCGTAAAGTGAGCCGTCGCCTGTTGGGAAGATGGTGACGCGTGTGACCTGATATTCGATGATGTCGCCGTTCGCGATGAAACCATCCATGACTTTGCCGAAGATGGCGTTGGCAATGGGTTCGAGAGAGAATGCCTGAATTTCGGATTGCAGGATCGCGCCGAAGATGGTTGAATTTGAGGTTGGGACGGGTGATGTTTCTGTGAATGGAATTGCAGTGGATGTTTCCGTTGCCGGCAAATTCGTTGCTGTCCCGGATGCGGATATGGCAATGGGTGCAACCGGCTGTGCTGGTTTGCCACAACTTGAGAGGAGGAAAACGATGAACAGCAGGGTGAGGTGCTTTGGGATCATTTTTTGATCCGCGTCAGTTTTGCTTCCGTCGCCTTGCCTTCTTCACCTTCGGGGCTGATGTTGTAGGCGGTGATCACCAGATGATCATTATCGATCAACCCGAGTTCCGTGCGCCAGCCCCAGTCGGGTCCGCCGCTGGGATCGGGGTAACTGCCGAGGACGGAGAATCCATTATCGGTGGCATAGCCCGTGCAGAACATGATGCCCGTGTTGTTGTGGAACGAATCCACCCAACTGGCTTCGTATTGTTCGAGCGTTGTGTTGTAGCCGAAGGTGAACATGCCATGCTGCGGTTCGCCTTCGATGGAGCCTTGATACAGATAAATGGCGAAACGTCCTTCCAGGACCAGGGTAATCGTTCCCAGAACGGGCGATTCGTCGGCGAGTTTGTCTGGCTCAAGCCAGAGTTTGGATGTACCTGTCCAGCCGCCTGCGAGTTGGGCGAGGAAGTGATGGGGGCTGCCTGAAGATTGAGGGAATGTCATTGTGAACTCCGTAGTTCGTAAATAGTAATTTTATTGAACATAGATGTTGCAGAACTTCTTTCAGTAATGTCATCCCGAGGGAGCGTTTGTTGCGGCCGAAGGATCTCTGATTGTCGTGGTAGAGACCCTTCGCTGTCGCTCAGGGTGACATACTTTTGTTACATTCTAAAGACTCCAAAACTCTGCTCTTCAACTGGCGAATTCAACACAACCGACAACGCCAGCCCCAAAACTTGACGTGTATCCACGGGATCGATCACGCCGTCATCCCAGAGACGTGCCGTTGAATGATAAGGATTGCCTTCGTTTT
>DATIUT010000171.1:0-12615 GCA_035466615.1 Anaerolineales bacterium
GCATTACCAAAGCATCCCCGGTCATCGGCGCGACCTTCCTCAAACAATTCGTGGATGACAAAACTCCCTGGGCGCATATCGACATCGCTGGCGTATCCGACTGGGATAATGAAATGCCCTACTGCCCCAAAGGCGCAAGCGGTTTCGGGGTGAGATTGCTCGTTGAATATCTGAACGGACTGGAATGACCGATATGCCCATGCGGGGACTTAGCCCGCGCATGAGCCAACCAGTCATCACAAAACATAATTTACTGTTAGAATAGCCAAAGAAGAAGCCCTTCGCCGGGCTTCTTCCATGTAAATCGTAGTGATGAATTTGCAAAGCACCCTTTAGGGCAATTCGTCGCTCTCAAAGGAAACCATCTCTCAATGCACTACAACTTCCGCCTGTTCTGGCGCACATTCTACCGTTCGTTCTTCCAGTCGAAAAACACCCCCGCCCGCCTCGTTCGAAAACGGATCATCTTCCTGGCATTGTTCTATCTGGTCTGGCCCATCGGGTCGCTCTTCCACTGGTTCTTTTTCTGGCTCGACGACATTTTCTTCCCCGCTCACAAGACACAACCCATCGAAAAACCGCTTTTCATCCTCGGCAACCTGCGTAGTGGCTCCACCTTCCTGCACCGTCTGCTCTCACGCGACTCGGAAACCTTCACCAGCCTGACCACCTGGGACATCTACCTCACCCCCTCCGTTACACAGAAGAAGATCACGCAGTTCGTCTCCCGCCTCGATAAAAAATATCTTGGCGGTTTCCTGCACCGCCTCCTCTTTGCCTTCGACCGCGCCACGCTTGGCAAAATAAAAATCCATCCCATCTCGTTCTTTCAGCCCGAAGAGGACGAGAACATCCACCTGCACATCTGGGATGGCTACTTCGTCACGTTCCTCTTCCCCTTCATGGATGAGTTCCCGGACTATCAGCATTTCGATGAGGCACTCTCGCCTGAACACAAACGACGCATCATGTCGTTCTACAAATCCATGTTACAGCGTCACATGTATGCCACGGGTAAAAAATATTTCGTGGCGAAGAATCCCGCTTTCAGCCCCAAGATCGAAACGCTGGTCGAGTTCTTCCCCGAGGCGCGCATCATCTACCTCGCCCGCAACCCGCTGGATATGCTCCCTTCCACTGTTTCATGGATCAACTATGCCCGCCGCCAGTTCACCGACCCCAAGGAGACATGGCTGTACATTGACGAAATTCTGGAAATGACTCAACACTGGTATCGTCACCCTCTTCAATACCTCGACGCGCATCCTTCGCCCCGGCACCTGATCATGAAATACGATGATTTGATCCAACGCCCGGAAGCGGTCTTGCGCGCGTTCTTCGAGCAATTCGGCTACCCAGATAAACCCGGCCTGGACGTCATCGTGGACAAAGCAGTCAAAGAGACCCTTTCCTTCAACAGCGACCACGTCTATTCGTACGAAGACATGGGCTTCACACGCGAACAGATCATTGAGTTGTATGCCGATATCTTCGAACGCTTCAAATTCGACAAACGCGAAGGCGAAGTGGTAAGGGCCAAAATCGAGAACATCCACGCAACCGATTAAGCAAATCGCCCGAAGAAAGATCTTCGGGCGATTTTTGTTTTTACGAAGGCTTCGTTTTTCGTGTGGAAGTCTTTTTCTTTGTCGTGGTTGTCTTGCGAACAGCAGGTTTTTTTACGGGCTTTTTGTCTGTAGCTGTTTTGGCTTTTGTTGCTGGTGCCTTCTTTGCACGGGGGTTTTTCTCTTCTTCCTTCGCAGGTTTTTCTTTTGGTTTTGCCCGTCCCGATATTTGGTATTCCTCCTCCCAGTTTTCAGCAAAAGCCAGTTTGATCGCCTTGTAACGCGCCATCAACAGGACCGCGCCGAAAACCGCCATCAACGCCGCGGCAACCATTGAATAACTGATGAAGGAATCGCCGATCTTCGGCTGGTCGGGACGGAAGAATTCGATCCACACGCGTCCGGTCCCTGCGAGCATCAGCCAGCCTGCAAAGATCGAGCCGGGCTTGAGTTCCCTTTCATAACGGCGCGAGAGCCAGATGAGAAACCCGGCCGCGACAAGGTTCCACAGCATCTCGTAAGCAAAGGTCGGATGGAAGCGGGTTGATTCGGGCAGATTTGCGAATTGAGGCAGGCGATGTGCAAGGTCGATCGGGATCCCCCACGGCAGATTGGTCGGCTGACCGTACAGTTCCTGGTTGATGAAATTCGCGATGCGTCCAATTGCCTGACCGATCAACATCGCAGGCCCGGCTATATCGAAGAAAAGCCAGGGGTCGAGCTTTCGACTGCGCAAAAACAGAACGAGAACCACCGCGCCGAAAAGCAAACCGCCATAGATATGCAGCCCGCCTTCCCAAACCTTATAGATTTTCGAGGGGTCCTCAATATAAAGGCGACTGCCTCCCAGAGTGGCGTTCAACACATACCAAAGTCGTGCGCCGATAATACCCATCGGTAAAACGCCGATGGGCAATCCCAAACGAAAGTTGCCAACGGGAGTCTTAATGGTCGGTCCAAATGATACCCACCAGACCAGAGCATCCCAAATAGTTTCGGGATCCTCGCCGCGGCGCTTGAGTTCATTCTCCACGATCAAAGAACCAACGATGACGCCAATCATCACGATCACGCCGTACCAGCGCAGGGAAAAATTCCCAATCGTAAAAATTACAGGATCAATCAATGTACACCTCCACAGGAAATTTTTAAGGATTATAAACCAGTTGGCATGAAATACATTAAACAGGGATGAATGCAAACTCAATGTGCTTATGGAATCCACCACCTTTCGATTGTGATATTCTACACATCACACTATAATTGAAATACTCACAACGACAGTCAACGTTTGCAGAAAATCATGAAGATGTACGCATGGAGGGTGCGTACGTAATTTCAAGGAGAGTCTATGGATACAGTGTTACTTTCTCGATTGCAGTTTGCCCTCACGACCATCTATCACTGGCTGTTCGTTCCGTTGACGCTGGGAATGGGATGGTTCGTGGCATTCATGCAAACCCGTTATTACCAGACCAGGGACGAGACCTGGCGCAAGATGTCAAAATTCTGGGGCAAGTTGTTTCTGATCAACTTCGCCATCGGCGTGGTGACAGGCATCGTGCAGGAATTCCAGTTCGGCATGAACTGGAGTGAATATTCGCGTTACGTTGGCGATATCTTCGGTGCGCCGCTGGCTGTGGAGGCCCTGCTGGCATTCTTCATGGAATCCACATTCCTCGGCATCTGGATCTTCGGCGAGGGACGCGTACCTGAAAAAGTTCATCTCGCTTCGATCTGGCTGGTCGCCATCGGTTCGAACCTTTCCGCACTCTGGATCCTGCTTGCGAACGGCTGGATGCAACACCCGGTCGGGTACGTGATCAACGAAGCCAACGGCCGTGCAGAACTGGTCAACTTCTTCGCGCTCATCGGCAACCCCAAAGGCTGGATCTTCTTCTGGCACACCATTTCTGATGGCGTGCTAATGGCGGCCATGATGATCATCGCGGTCAGCGGTTATCACATCTTCCGCAAACAGAACATTGACTTCTTCAAACGCTCCTTCGTCATCGCATCCGTTGTTGGCCTGATCGCAAGTGTTCTGGTCTTCTTCGGCGGACACACTCTGGGACAATTCATGTATGAAAATCAACCCATGAAATTTGCCGCCATCGAAGCACACTGGGAAACCTCACAACCTGCCGATTTCTCGATCATCACCATCGGCGATCTGACTGGCAAGCGTGAAGTCTGGTCTTTCCGCGCCAGCCAGATCGGCATTCCGGGCGTGCTCAGCTTCCTCGCCTGCAACAACTTCGATTGTGAAGTCCGGGGCGTGTACGACATCCAGGCAGAATATGAAGCGCTTTACGGTCCCGGTGATTACATCCCTCTGATGGTTGTCACCTACTGGACGTTCCGCATCATGATGACCTTCGGCTTTATCATGATCGGTGTCACTGCCTTCTTCCTGTGGATGAACATGCGCGGCGACATCACCAAAGCCAGATGGATGAAGTGGACACCCTCCCTGCTCATTCTGCCGTATCTCGCCAATGGCACCGGTTGGATCCTGACCGAAATGGGACGCCAACCCTGGATCGTCCAGGGTCTGCTCAAAGTGGAGGATGCAGTCTCGCCGAATCTCACCCCAGTTGACCTGCTCATCTCATTGATCGGCTACACAGTCGTTTACGGCTCACTGGCTGTTGCCATGGTCAAGCTCATGCTCAAATACGCCAAGGCAGGACCAGATGCCGCCATGCATGAATCCGTTGACGTTGCCCCCTCGCTCGTTGGCGCGGATGATTAAGCACGGAGAAACAACATGTCATACGAATTTCTTCAAACACTCTGGTTCACTCTGATCGCTGTCCTTTGGATCGGTTTCTTCTTCCTCGAGGGCTTCGATTTCGGCGTGGGCATGCTCCTGCCCTTCCTCGGCAAGAAAGATGAAGAACGCCGCGCCATCATCAACTCCATCGGTTCCGTCTGGGATGGAAATGAAGTCTGGCTCCTCACCGCGGGCGGCGCGACCTTTGCGGCATTCCCGCACTGGTATGCCACCATGTTCAGCGGTTTCTATCTCGCGTTGTTCCTGTTACTGGTTGGCTTGATTCTGAGAGGCATTTCCTTCGAATACCGCTCCAAGGATGCCGATCCCGCCTGGCGCAGCCGCTTCGACTGGATGATTGCCATCGGCTCGTTTATATCCGCTTTATTGCTCGGTGCGGCATTCGCCAACCTGGCGCGCGGCGTGCCGATCAATGAGAACATGATGTTCACTGGCAACCTGTTCACCCTGCTCAACCCCTACGGTTTACTCGGCGGCGTGACAACCGTTGCCATCTTCCTGCTCCACGGCGCAAACTTCCTCGGTCTCAAACTCGAAGGCGGACTGCGCGAACGCGTCAATACCTTCGCAAAGAAACTCTGGGTTGTAACATCCGTGCTATACATCGCTCTCGGTGTCTTCACCTACGCGGCTGGCTTCTGGGCACGCGGCATCGTCAATCCCGGCGTCATACCGATTACAGCAGTTGTCGTTCTCCTGGTCGCTGGCTATTTCATTAACCAAAAGATGGAAGGCTGGTCATTCATCATGGTGGCGCTCAACATCGTGCTCACACAGGTCACGTTTTTCTCCATGACCTTCCCCAATGTGATGCTCTCCACCACAGATCCTGCTTACAGCCTCACCATCTACAATGCCTCCTCATCGCAATATACACTCACAGTCATGTCCATCGTCGCGCTGATCTTCGTCCCCATCGTGCTCGCCTATCAAGGCTGGACGTACTACATGTTCCGCAAACGCATCAGCACAGACAAGAAGACACTCATCTATTAAACCAACATCGTTTGTATAATTGGAAGGTTGACGGACCCCATCCTCAACCTTCCTGCTTTTTTAACCCGCCTGAAACCTGACACTTGGAACTTGGCACTCTACAATGCATCGCAGACTTCTGACTCTTACCCGTGACACCCGCCTCAGCCTCCTCATCACGGTTCTTTCTGGACTTTTAGCCGGTCTGTTGACGATAAGCCAAGCTTACTTTGTAAGCAGTACCGTGGACGGAGTCTTCCTTAAGGGACAGACTCTGTCCGAAGTTTTCGACTGGCTGAAACTGATTCTGCTCATCCTCGCAGGGCGTGCGCTGTTAACCTGGGGCAATGAGGTCAGCGCGAACGCAGTCGCCGTCAAAATAAAAACCGACCTGCGCGAGCGGCTTTTCAACCACATCATCAAACTCGGTCCCGCCTACACGCGTTCACAACGCACGGGCGAATTGACTACTGCCGCGGTCGAAGGCATCGAAGCGCTGGATGCGTATTTCAGTCAATACCTCCCTCAACTCATCATCACCGCCCTCGTTCCCATCAGTATCCTGGTCTTTGTCTTCCCCATGGACCTGCTCTCGGGCATCATCATGCTCGTCACCGCGCCGTTGATCCCCTTCTTCATGGTCATGATTGGTAAAGGCGCAGAGATCGTCACCAAAAGACAATACGAAACCCTCTCGCGCTTATCCGCCCACTTCCTCGACAGCCTGCAGGGACTGACCACGCTCAAACTTTTCGGGCGTTCCAAATCGCACGCAAAAAACATTGCCAAAGTCAGCGAACAATATCGCGATACAACACTCGGTGTTTTGCGCATCACTTTCCTTTCCGCGCTTGCCCTTGAAATGCTCGCGACTCTCAGCACCGCCATCATCGCAGTCGAAATTGGATTCCGCCTGCTCTATGCAAAGATGGAATTCCGCGAAGCCTTCTTCCTGCTCATCCTTGCGCCTGAGTTTTACATGCCGTTGCGCATGCTTGGCGCACGTTTCCATGCAGGCATGTCCGGCACGACGGCCGCGAAAAAGATATTTGAGATTTTGGATACGCCACTCCTTACTTCAAGGACCGATTCACAATCATCAGTTTCCAATTCCCGAATATCGGATATCGAATTATCAAACGTCTCCTTCATCTATCCCGACGAAACATCCCCCGCGCTCGAAAACATCAACCTGATAATTCAAGCAGGGCAACACATCGCCCTCATCGGCAAGACCGGTGCGGGGAAATCCACGCTCGTCAATCTGTTGCTCGGCTTCATCCAACCCACATCGGGCAACCTTCAACCTTCGACCTTCGACCTTCAACCCTTGATCGCCTGGGTTCCCCAAAAACCACATCTCTTTCACGATACGCTCTCTGCCAACATTCGCCTCGGCAAACCCGATGCGACTCAGAAAGAAGTCATCGAGTCCGCCAAAGCCGCGCATTTGCATGACTTCATAGAAACTCTCCCCGACAAATACGAAACTGTCATCGGTGAAAGCGGGGCTCGCCTCAGCAGTGGACAGGCGCAACGTCTCGCACTGGCGCGTGCCTTTCTCAAGAATTCTCCCATCCTCATTCTCGATGAACCCACATCCAGTCTCGACCCTGAGACCGAAATCCTGCTCGAAGAATCCACCCGCCGTCTCATGCAGGGGCGTACTGTAATCACCATCGCACACCGTCTCAACACTGTCTTCAAAGCAGACCAGATCATTGTGCTTGAACAAGGCCACATCATCGAACAAGGCACACACCACGAACTGCTCCACCAAAACGGTGCGTATGCAAAAATGGTTAAGAACTATGTTGCTGAAGCAGAAAATGTCGAGGGTCGAAAGTCAGAGGTCAAACAGGCACAAGCATCAACCTTCCAGCCTTCCAACCTTCCAACACACCTTAACAATCGCAAATCTGAAATCGGAAATCAAAAATCGTCTATCATCCTTCGTCTCCTCTCCTTCCTGAATGGCTCGTGGAACCGGGTCGCGCTGTCCATTCTCCTCAGCACACTCACCATCGGTTCCAGTGTCGCGCTCATTGGCACATCGGCATGGCTTATCTCCACTGCCGCCCTTCATCCGTCCATTGCTGATCTCGGCGTCTCGGTTGTCGGCGTACGTTTCTTTGGCATCAGCCGCGGGATCTTCCGCTATCTTGAACGGCTCGTCTCGCATAATGTCACGTTTCGTCTGCTCGCCCGCCTGCGTGTTTGGTTCTATGAAAAACTCGAACCTCTCGCACCCGCACGCCTGATGGAATATAAAAGCGGGGATCTGCTCGCCCGCGTCATCGGCGATGTGGAAACTTTGGAAAATTTCTACGTCCGCGTGATCTCGCCATCGGTGACCGCCATACTCATTGGACTCATCGTATCCATCTTCTTCGCTTCTTTCTACCCGCTAATTGCTTTTGCCCTCCTCGGCCTTTTCCTCATTTTGGGTTTGATCCTGCCACTCCTCGCCCAACTCGTCAGCCGTAAGCCGGGACAACGACTCGTCACCCAACGTGCATACATCCAAACCCAACTTGTGGACGGTATCCAGGGCCTTGCAGATTTGCTCGCCTTCGGTCGCGGTAAAGACCGTGCGAATCAGATTGCATCCGCTGGCAAACATTATGGAGCAACCCAAAAGCAAATGGCACGCATTAACGGAATCCATTCTGCGCTGGGGACATTGCTCACCAATTTGGGTTTGTGGTTTGTCTTGTTTCTTGTCATTCCACAAGTCACCACAGGGAACATTAAGGGCGTGATGCTCGGCACGTTTGCCCTGATGACGTTCGCATCGTTCGAGGCGGTCAATCCCCTGCCCCTCGCCGCACAGATGTGGAACTCGTCACGCGAAGCGGCGAAGAGGTTGTTTGAGGTGGTGGATGTGGCACCAGCGGTAAAAGACGATATTCGAGATTCGAGATTAGGGAACCGATCTTCGAGTATCGAAGTATCGAATATCACTTTTTCCTACCCTGGTCAAACACTGCCGGCATTGCAAGATATATCCTTTACTGTGCCCGAGGGAAAATCCATTGCCATTGTTGGTCCGAGCGGTGCGGGGAAGAGCACGATCGCGAATTTGTTGCTCCGATTCTGGGAGTATGAGTCGGGAGGGATCAGTTTGGGCGGAGAGTCGCTCAAGTCGCTGAATCAGGATGAAGTCCGAAAGAGGTGCGCTCTCGTTTCCCAAAATAGTTATTTCTTCAACACATCCATCTACGAGAATTTGCGTCTGGCGCATCCACATGTGAGTCGGGAGGAAATGGAGACCGCCGCAAAGTCTGCACAAATCCACGGGTTTATTGCAAACCTTCCAAGGGGTTATGAGACCTTTATAGGCGAACAAGGATTGAGGCTCTCGGGCGGCGAACGTCAGAGACTGGCAATCGCACGGGTGTTGCTCAGGGACGCGCCGATCTTGATCCTCGATGAACCCACAGCCAACCTTGATCCCATCACAGAGAAACAGGTGCTTGATACGCTCTTTGATGTCATGCGCGGCAAGACATCCCTGCTCATTACTCACCGGCTGGTTGGGCTTGAGAACATGGATGAGATCCTTGTGATGGACCACGGCAGGATCGTGGAGCGAGGCAAACATAATGATCTGTTACAAAACAATGGCATTTATCGCCGCCTCTGGGATTTGCAAAACAGGATACTGATGGATTCATGAACAGGCCAAACGGACCCTGCTCTCAAATTTGAAAGTTCGATTGGGAAGGCATTGACGTTCTTGCATCGTCTTCTTGAAAGTGCTATAATACAAGCAATTCCCCCACTGATTTATAGATTTCCAAATTGCGCAATCCGTTTTCAGGGCGACTCAACCCACACGGGCGGCGCGTGACACGAACTTGATAGAACACCCAACCCATCCACCAACAAAATAAGGGACTTCCTCAGCCTGCCGGACACGGCACCTGGGGTGGTTTTACGTTCAAACACGACATTCCAACACAAAGAGAAGAGAACATGAAAATACTCGAACTTGAGAACGAACCCCTCTCAAAACTGCGCGGCATGGCGAAGAACCTGAACATTCCCAACGCCAATCGTTTGAAGAAAGAGACCCTCGCCATGATGATCCGCGAGGCGGAGGCGCAGAAGGAAGGCATCGAACTGCGCGGCGGCATCCTGGAGATCATGAGTGAAGGCATCGGCTTCCTGCGTGCCACCAACTACAGGATTAGCGACCAGGATGTATACGTCTCTCAGGCGCAGTTGAGACGGCATGACCTTCGTGCAGGCGACCTGGTCATTGGGCAGGTGCGCCCTCCGCGGGAAAGCGAACGTCATTTTGGATTGTTGAAAGTTGAATCGATCAATGGGCAGGACATCGAAGAAGCATCAAAACGACCGGTATTTGAAAACCTCACCCCCATCTTTCCCGACAAACGATTTGATCTCGAAACCGATCATGATACGCTCGCCCCGCGCCTGATCAACCTGATTGCCCCGATTGGCCGCGGCCAACGCGGTCTGATCGTTTCACCTCCCAAAGCTGGAAAGACCACCATTCTCAAGCAGATCGCAAATTCCGTTTCAACCAAATATCCCGACGTGCATTTGATCGTTGCGCTGATCGGCGAACGCCCCGAGGAAGTGACCGACATGGACCGTTCGGTGGACGCTGAAGTGGTTGCATCGACCTTCGATGAACCGGTCACATCCCACGTCCGCACGGCAGAGCTGGCATTAGAACGCGCTAAGAGACTGGTTGAAATCGGGCGCCACGTGGTAATCTTAATGGACTCAATCACCCGCCTCGCGCGCGCCTACAACCTGGTTGTTAATCCCTCCGGGCGCACGCTTTCAGGCGGCATGGATCCTTCAGCGTTATATCCGCCCAAGCGTTTCTTCGGCGCGGCGCGTAACATTGAGGAAGGCGGCTCGTTGACCATCATCGCGACCTGTCTTGTGGATACCGGTTCACGCCTGGATGACGTTGTGTATGAAGAGTTCAAGGGTACCGGCAACATGGAATTGCATCTTTCCAGGAAATTACAGGAACGGCGCATCTATCCCGCAGTGGATATCGAACGTTCGTCCACGCGCCGCGAAGACCTTCTGCTTGGTCCCGACCTGTTACAGCGTGTCTGGCTGATGCGGCGCATGTACATCCAGATGACCACCCAGCAACCCCAGGGCGCAGGCATGGATCCGTCTGTGGCAACGGAAGCAATCATTACCCGTCTTGACCGTGCACGCAACAACCAGGAATTCCTTGAAAACCTTGGACGGGATGCCTAGACTCACGAAATATAAATATCGAATGGCAAAACTTAATTCGTTTCTTAAGAACAATACGTTCAATATTATCAGTTGGTTCGTGACCCTCATCCTTGTGGGAGGAATCGTATTTGGCGCGTTCGCGTGGAAACAGTCCGCCGAAGCAGTGCAGGCGGCGGAGCTTGTGCCGACTGCGGCCCCAGATGAGGAACCGGTCCAGCCGGCGATGCCGGGCCTGGGCGGTCCTGAAGCGTTCGTTTCCATTCCAAGAGACATTCAACTCAAGACAAACGCCCCTGCTGACAAGCCGCGTTATAAACCGGTCGAATATCGCGTCTCTCGCGGTGATTCGATCTTCGCGATTTCAGAATCCTTCAAACTCGAGCCTGAAACGATTCTGTGGGCAAATTATGACGTTTTGCAGGATGATCCACACAGCCTCAAGCCCGGACAGGTTCTGAGCATCCCGCCAGCCAATGGCATCTTTTATCAATGGAAGGAAAACGATACGCTCGAATCGGTTGCCAATGAATTCAAGGCAAACATTGATGACATTCTGAGTTTCCCGGGCAATGACATCGACTTGACCAACCCAAAAATCGAATCAGGCACATGGGTCATGATTCCTGGCGGCGAGCGTGAGTTCGTGCAATGGCTTGTGCCCACTATTGCCAGCGGCGCATCGGGCACTTCGTCCACGAGCCAGAGCGCGTGCCCGGGCGGCGCGGTGGGAAGTGGCGCGTTTACATGGCCTGCAGACAGTCACTCCCTTTCCGGTAATGATTACTGGCCCGGACATCTCGGCATTGACATTGCGGCTGGCGAAGGCGCCCCAGTCTATGCCGCAGACAGCGGTGTAGTGACCATGGCGCAGGGCGGCTGGAACTACGGATACGGAAACGTGGTGCAAATCGATCATGGGAATGGGTATTCCACAGTGTATGCACACTTGAGCACGTATTTTGTGGGTTTGTGTCAGAGTGTCTTTGCAGGCGCGCAGATCGGTTCTGCGGGCAATACCGGCAATTCGCAAGGCGCGCACCTGCATTTTGAAGTCCGTCAGGGCGGCGGGTTCATTAATCCATGGTTTGTGTTACCCTAACAGCAAATAAATCATCAAGCTAAAATGAACCAGCAGGAACTTGAATCCGTATTAGCCGGCCTCAACCTGGGTGAGATTCGTTATTTCGATTCGATTGGTTCCACCAACGATGAGGCAATGGCATGGGCGAAAAACGGCGCAGGGGACCTTTCGCTGGTCGTGGCAGATGAACAAACAATGGGGCGGGGAAGAATGGATCGTCCCTGGTTTACTCCCCCACAGACAGCGCTTGCTTTCAGTTTGATCCTCAGTCCCTCATATGTGGAAAAACCGCTTCTCTCGCGGACCGTTGGACTCGCCGCGCTTGCCCTGGCAGATGTCCTGCAGACGCTTGGTCTCACCCCACAGATCAAATGGCCCAACGACGTGCTTCTGAACGGAAGGAAACTGGCAGGTATATTGATCGAAGCCACCTGGTTCGAGGATGAAGTGCAAAGCATTGTGATTGGCATGGGAGTCAATATTGCTCAAGCGGCAGTCCCAGCCACGGGCACATTGAGTTTCCCTGCCACCAGCCTTGAGGACTCGCTCGGCTACATCCCCGACCGTAACATCATATTGCGCAACATTCTTGCCAGCATTATTGCCCTGCGTCCGCATATGGGAACTGAGTCCTTCATCTCCTCGTGGGAGAAAAAACTTGCTTATCACGGCAGGCAGGTTCGGGTCGAGATGGGAGGCGAAAAAACAACCTCAGGAAGGGTGATCGGGCTGGAATCCGACGGGAGTTTGAAGATACGTGACGATGATGGCAAAACCATATCAGTACGCTTTGGGGATGTGCGATTGCGGTTGTCCGCATGATATACTTTATGCTGAGGTAAGATATGTTTGATAATTTACGCGACTTTTCTGATACCCCTCTTTACGAAGACGACCAGAAACAGGATGATCTTTTCAAGAATACCGAAGAGATTGGCTCTTCCGTTGCGTCACCAGTG
>DATIUT010000172.1:0-2134 GCA_035466615.1 Anaerolineales bacterium
GCCCACCATGATTCTTTTTGTCGCAGATGGCGTCGCCATCAATGCCAAGGGATTTGATCTCGACAGGCTCGTTCACGGGCATTTTGTAGATGCCGGTCGTTTCGATATAATCTTTTCGTTGTTGAGCTCTTTCTTTTCCGATATTGACGCTAAGCAATTTCATTTAGTTTCACCTGTAATTGATTTACTCATTTGTTCAATTGTAACAAACTTAAGTCTCGGTATGATGACATCCGCGGCCACCCTGAGTGTATTCTGAATTTCGGCGACCGTGTCTGTGTACTGCATGGACGCGCGGATTGGCATGAAAAGGACATGACAAACCCGCTAGGTGTGAGAAAATATCCGTGCCTCAATGGGTGGAAAATGAATGGCTGGATGGTTGGGGAACAGCAGGTTGACAAGAGTCGCCCACGGGATGCCGACCAGGAACGGGAGCAGAAATGCCAGAACGGCATGGTAGGGTTTTGGCGGCACTGCGCCGCGTTCGGCGGGAATCGTACAGGCGGGCAGGTAGACCATCAAACCGTACACAAAGATCCATAGAGCGAACTCGTTGAGATGCTCCCATCCAAAGGTGAGGGATTCAGCGAAGAGACCGTTTAGCCCTGTCAGCAGGAACACCCAAAACGGGCTGAAGTCGTAGCGCTTCAGGATCCATGCCCAGGCCATGAACCATGGCACGAAGGCGATGACGCTGTGGTGCAGGATGACATCGAAATAATTGGACGAGGCGGTGATATAGGCTTCGCCGATCTCTGCCCCGAATAGCGGGGCGAGGCTGGTCATGGAGGTGGTGACCGCCTCCTCTACCATCGCCAGCAGGGTGGCGAAAAGCACAAACTTGACCTGCCAATGGAGCGGGACCCTCAGCACGAGGTTTTTTACGCGGTCGCGCAGGACATACATCAGCGTGCCGCCAGCCAGCACCCAGAGAACGATCAATCCCAACCCCATGCTGATGACTGCATGAAGGATTCGATCCCCCGTTGTGGCAATATACACCAGCGTTGTGCTGAGCAACAACCACAGCCCGAGAAGCAGGATGAATAATTTCTTGAGGCGCTGAACTGTATGTGAGGTCATGCGGAAAAGGCTCTTCCTGGCAGTTGGGATGTCTCTCCGTTTTCCACCGTCTCAATGCGTCACTGGTGACTGATGATCTCGATATAGTCCTTCGTGACCACTTCGCCGCTTGATCCGCCGAGCAGTGCCAGCAGTTCATTGACAAGATGTGCCTTGTTCTGCGCGTCCTTGCGACTCCATGTGCGGCTCTTGACCTCGAGGAAATATCCAAGCCCCGGCGTGGTCACGTTATCCAGGTTCACATAGAATTCGGTGTCCTTGTATTTGATCAGCCAGCGCAGGCGGTCCTTCTCGATGTTGATCTCCGAAACGGGCTTGAAATACTCGCGGTAGAAACGCAGTGAATTGGTTGCCGGGGCAAGAAAGCGGCTGCGTGACAACAACACATCGTGCGCGAACTCTCCTTCACGGATGACACCAAGCAATGTCAACCTTGCGCGGGCATTTGTGACATTGCCCTTGTCGTCCACGAAATCGTCTTCGCGGTAACGCAGTCTTCCCTGTGACGGGTCATCGAACTGGAAATATACATCGTGCTGGCGGTAGTGGCGTTCGTACAGGATGTCTATCTCGTCCCGCATCAATGCCTGGATGATCGTTTCTGCTTCCGCGATCTTGACCTTGACCTGCACCTCGAACGATTCCTCCTCCATTGAGCCGCCGAGAGCAATGAGTTTCGAGAGGACCGACTGTTCCCGTGCGATCAGGAATGTATCTATTTTCTTTGCAATATCCGCCGCCTGGGCAAGCAATTCCTCTTCATTGACTGTGAGCAGTTTTCTGTCACGCATCACCCACTTGCCGTTGATCATCACGTCGCTCACGTCCGTGGATTTGCTGGCGTATACGATCTGTGCATATGTATTTTCCTTCGAGCGCCTGAAGGATGGAGAGTTGTGCACCGGTTTCAATTCCAGAAGGATCAGGTCGGCGCGGCGGCCCGGGGTCAGCGAGCCGGTCAAATGTCCGATGTGCAGCGCCTGTGCGCCGAGACGCGTTCCCATCAGCAGGGCTTGCGAGGCAGGCAGGGAGGTCGGGTCGTTCGTCA
>DATIUT010000173.1:0-4157 GCA_035466615.1 Anaerolineales bacterium
ATCTTCGTCAACTCGGTGGATTGGGCCGCCGAACAGGAGAATTTGATCAACATCACGCCCAATACGCCGACCGCCCGCACCTTCATCCCGCCCAAACAGATCCAATCACTGATTATCCTGTTTGGCTCGATCCTAATCATCCCGGGGCTGGTTGTGTTTGCGGGAATCTCCTCCTGGCTTGCACGCAGGCGACAAGGATAGGGATATGCGTCGGTCTACAGTTGTGTATCTAGTTCTTTTTGCGATCGTTTTTGGTCTGGCGTATTACTTCAACAACCGCGCGGAAACCGCCGAGATCGAAGCCACTGTCGAGCCAACCGCGACCATCGAATACCTGTTTACATCTGTGGATGGATTGCCAACCCGCATTCACATAGAGTCGAAGGCGGGAGAGGTTGTCGAGGTGGCACGGAATGAAGAAAATGCCTGGGCGTTGATCCTGCCCGAAAAAGCCGCGGCAGACCAGGGGTCGGTTGAAGCGGCGGCAACGCAAGTCACAACGATGCGGATCTTGGAACGCGTTCCTGGTCTCGCGCCGGAAGCGGTCGGCCTGGATGACCCCGAATATACATTGTCCTTCCAATTTACCAGTGGTGTGGAACGAAATATCGAGGTCGGTGTTCTTACCCCCACAGAGAGTGGATACTACGTGCGCGGTGAAGATAATGAAATCTTGATTGTCAGCAACAGCGCCCTGGATTCACTCCTTGGACTCCTTTCCAATCCGCCTTACGCACCGGCAGCGACCCCGCCTCCCGCGACACCCTAGGTTGGTCAAATGCAAAATGAATTTGCCACGCCCCAACCGTAACATTTCGTGAAATCAAACGTCTATAAAAGAGCAACCAAAAAGTATTGCTTTTCACTTGAAAAAAGTGTATTCTGATGATAAAGGAAAATAGTTTAGTAATGGATGTAGACAAAATTTTGATGGTCGACGAGGAAGAGGAATTTCCTGCGATTGCCCGGCTGGTGGAACTGGGGCGGCAAAAGGGATATATCACGCTGGATGACATCATCCATTTCTTCCCTGAGGCAGAACAGGATGTTGAACAACTGGAAGAGGCTTTTTCCGCGTTGTTGAGCGCCGGCATCCCCTTTGTAGAAGATGCCAATCTTGCGGAACCCAGCGAGGATGAACTGGTTGCCGTGGAAGCAACCGAGGAAACCGAACCTGAAATTGATCCCTCACTCGATGATTATCTTGCGAACATAGACACGGACGATACAATTGGTCTATACCTTAAAGAAGTCAGCCGTGTCCCGCTCCTGACCGCGGATGAGGAAGTGGCGCTCGCTCAGCGCATCGAACGCGGTCGCATGGCACGCGAGGAACTGGCAAAAGGCAATGCCAGCCCGCGGCGCCGGACCGAACTACGCAAACTCATCGAAGACGGGTGGTCCGCTCGTGAACATCTCATTACAGCAAACTCCCGTCTGGTCATTTCGGTTGCCAAGAAGTATATGGGACGCGGTGTACCTTTCCTTGACTTGATCCAGGAAGGGAACATCGGTCTCATTCGTGCGACCAAAAAGTTCGATTATCGCCGCGGACACAAGTTCTCGACCTACGCCACCTGGTGGATCCGTCAGGCAGTGACCCGCGCCATCGCCGATCAGGGACGCACGATCCGCGTTCCGGTCCACATGGGCGACCAGATCAATAAACTCCTGCGCGTGCAACACCAGTTGACACAACGTCTCGGGCGCGAACCCAGCGTGGAGGAACTGGCGGAAGCCTTGGATGTGCCTCCCAAGAAAGTGGAGAACATGATCCAGGTGGCACGCCGTCCGCTTTCGCTGGAAACTCCCACCGACGATGAGGAAGATTCGGTGCTTGGCGATTTCATCGAAGACGATGAGGCCCCTCCACCGGACGACACCGCGACCTACAACCTGCTGAAGGAACATCTTGGCGAAGTGTTGAACGGCCTGCCTCCGCGCGAAGTCCGCATTTTGCAGTTACGCTATGGTCTACTCGATGGACAAGCTTACACTCTTGAGGAAGTTGGACGCAAGATGGGTGTCACACGCGAACGTGTGCGCCAGATCGAAGCGCAGGCATTGAGCCGCCTCCGCCATCCCACCATCCGCAGGAAATTGCGGGACTACTTGGGTGAATAATTTCATAAACCGACCCCGCCTCAGCGGGGTCGGTTTATGAATTAATTTTAAACGAAACTGTAGGAGCGACCCACCCTTGTATAACAAAGGAACTTAACGATCTGGGCGGGTCACTCTTACGACA
This sequence comes from Anaerolineales bacterium, assembly GCA_035466615.1. Lineage (GTDB taxonomy): Bacteria > Chloroflexota > Anaerolineae > Anaerolineales > Villigracilaceae > Defluviilinea. Next base: position 2,249 of record DATIUT010000173.1, read on the forward strand.
TGAGGGAGTTTATAATTCACCTATGATGGAATTCTTCTCCAGCACCCGTTTCAAGGAAAACCAAACGCGAGTCATTCTTATTCTTTTTGTCGCCCTGTTTGTGCGACTGATTGGAATTGCATCTCGCCCCATTTGGTACGATGAGGCGTTCTCGATCCTATTCTCGGAACAGGGACTCGAACAAATGCTTTATGGCACGCTTGCACCCGCCGGTGCCGGCAGTGCAGACATTCATCCGCTGGGTTATTACACCCTGCTCTGGGGATGGATGAAAATTTTCGGGGGGTCATTGATCGCAACAAGGATGCTATCCGTCCTTGCGGGTCTTGCGTCTATTTATCTTGTCTACCAGATTTCACAGGAACTATTTGACACAAAAACAGCGGAAACCGCCATGCTGATCGCCGCATTGGCACCTTTTCAAATCCATTATGCACAGGAGATACGCATGTATGCTTTCCTTGCGTTATGGCTTCTGCTGGCAACCTACTCATACCTGCGCGGCTCCATGACGGGGAGCCGTTACTGGTGGATCATTTTTGGAGTCGCGTCCGCGCTGGCGCAATACACACACAATCTTGCCGCGTTTTTTTTGATCCCGCTGGCAGTCACACCCCTGCTAAAAAAGGATTGGAGAACATTCCGGTCTATCGTAATCTCTGGCATGGTTGCCGCCATCTTGTATTTACCCTGGCTGATCCAGTTACCGTCGCAATTCGCAAAAGTGGACCAGGCCTACTGGGTGACAAAACCTAGCATCTCAAGCATATTTACACTCCTGCTTGTGTTCACAATAAACACACCGCTTCCGGATAGATGGATCCTGCCCACTTTAGCCATCGCCATCTTCATCCTTACCATCGGGTTGATGCAAACAGCCCGTGCAAAAAAAGGAAACCACAAGACAAACGGGCTTTGGGTCCTCTATCTGTCATTTGTTCCACCCGTTTTGCTATTCGTCTTTTCTCAATGGATTCCCATATACATCGAGAGGGCACTACTGCCTTCAGGCTTGTTCTTCTGCATCTGGCTGGCGTGGATAATTCAAAATACGAACCTGCCGAACGCCGGGCGCGTTCTAATGACCGTCATGCTCGCTGTTATTTTCACAGCAGGGATATACCAACACATCACCTATCGCAGTTTTCCCTATGGCCCATTCAGGGAGATGGCCGCCTATCTGCGCAAAAACGCAGAGGCCGAAGATTTGATCCTGCATTCCAACAAGCTATCCATGCTTCCTGCAATTTACTTCGACCGAACTCTTCCACAGACATTTATCGGTGACCCACCCGGCAGCGCGACAGACACGCTTGCACCCGCTACACAACAGGTGCTGAAAATCAAAGCGGAGACAAATATCAGGTCCGCGGTGAGTGGCGTGAAACATGTCTGGTATATCATCTATCAGCGCTCCATTGACGAGTACATTCAGGCAGGCAAGACCACTCATCCCGATATCGAATACCTGGGCTCGCAATTTACTCTGGAATCGCAGAAAACCTGGGGCGATCTTCAAATCCTTCTTTACACAAAAAATCCATGATGCGCCTGAACAGAAAAGAGTTGCTTTGGGTATTCATTGCATCCACCCTGATCCTGGTTTGGGGAAGCATCCCAACCTGGGCAGGTTACCGGGCCGAGACACAGGAACTCCGATTCCGCGGGTTGTATTTTGACAGCCAAGACTATGCCGTGCATATTTCCATGATGGAGGCGGGGAAAGAGGGAGAAACTGCGTATCAATTCAGATTCACAACAGAAACACATAATCCGGTCTACCTTCGACTTTTCTATATAGCCCTCGGGCATATCAGCAGAGTATTCAACCTCCCGACGGAAACCACCTTTCAGCTGGCGCGCTGGATACTTGGGTATTTTGCCTTGTTCACCCTGTACAAACTTATGC
>DATIUT010000174.1:0-6893 GCA_035466615.1 Anaerolineales bacterium
AAACCCTGAAGCTTGGCAGGAGCAAGTTCTGGCTTCTCGTTTTAGGACTGATATTTCTCGCAGTGATCTTGATCAATGGTATCGGGATCGTCCCGGAGGAACCATATCAACGGCTGTCGGAAAATCCTTTCATCACGCGGACGGATATTCATTTCAACAATTACTGGCAGGAGAATCCTCTTCTGTCGGTCATTGCTTTTTACCTTCGCTTGTCCTCTCCCAATGCATTCAACTTCCTGTGTTTTGTCATCCTCACGGGAGCATTTTTATCCTTTGCGCTGTTATCGTCCCGCCGATGGGGTTCCGCCCAGGCCTTGATCTTCTCGACGCTCCTCATCACCAGCCCCCTGACGACAGTGATGCTCACATGGCTGGGAACTCCCGACGGTTTGACCGTTGCCCTGACCGTTCCCTTCCTTTTCACCCAATCGAGCCTGCTTGTATTTTTTCTTTCAGTTCTCGGAGCGGCAAACCATCCCGCGTTTATGATTACGGTGGTCGAAATTCTGATATTGAGATGGGTGGCACGGGACGGCATAAAGTTCAAAAATATTCTTACAGCAGGGATCGGGCTTGCCATAGGTTATGGTCTGGTCAGGTGGTTCCTGATGGTTAATCAAATCGAGATTGTATCCCGCACTGATTTCATGCTGCTAAAGGACATGGGCGAATGGCTGAAAATGAATGCCCTCAATTTCCCGATATCCATATCCTCGCTTTTCAACATCCATTGGCTGATCCTGCCCGTGTGCCTGATCATGTTTTTCAAACGAGACAGGGTCTTTTATTCACTGGTATTGGCATTTCTGCTGGTCAATTATGGGTTTACTTTTTTTACCCTCGATACTACAAGGATCTTCTCCCTGCTGTCATGGAGCGTACTCTTCGAATGTATATTCCATTCCTTTAAACTTGCCGCGGTGGAAAACAGCAACGACCCGGAAATTCAAAAACAATTTTTACAGTCCCTCATTCTCATTGGGGTCGCTTCTCTTATTTCTCCCCGGTATTTTTCATGGGCGGGAGAAATACATACCACTCCGTTTTACCAATTTATGAGGAAAATGTTCAGGTAATAACCGTTAGCGCACAAAACGGCAAAATGAAACAGCCCCCAAAGGATTTTGAGACCTTCAGGGGCTGTTGTTGGTTTAAAAGGCTATCTTACCGGCGCCGCTCTCAACCTTCTGACAAGGAAGATCACGGCCACGAGCCCCAGCGCCAGAGCGAACATGGTTGGAAAACCCACTTCATCTGCAAAGCCGGTATTAGGCAAAGCCGTGGATGTGGGAAAGATCGTCTGTGTTGAGACCGCGATCTGCGTGAACGCCGCGCCAACCGTGGCGGTGGCAGGATTCGGTGTCTCGGTCAGAGTCGCTGTCGCTTCAGCAATGACAGGCGTGTTCGTCGGAGGAACCGTCGCTGTCACCGCCTCGGTCTGTGCCTGCGCCTGTACAACGGCAGTCTGCGTCAACGCGGCTTGCACCGTTGCCTCTTGAGCCATGGCCTGCGCCTGCGCAGTCCCTTCATTCCGTTGATTGGAATTGGAATTGAAGATAACGTATCCAACCACACAGAGGAGAACAATCAGGATAAGGACGCCCAAACCGCCCGCCACGAACAGAAAGGTACGGTTGTTAGACTCCTCTGGTGCTTCAGATTCGTTGTCGAATGTATCATCGAAAGTATCATAATTGTTCGTTGACATGTTGCATTCTCCTCTTCATCGCGATTATTTTTTATTATCCCACAACTTCGAGATTAACCAAAGGCACGAGCATGTTATCGCCGTTTTCCAGTTTTACCTCCGCTGCGGGTGCGCGCAAGCCACTGGGCAATGTGCTGAGTCCAGCAGGCAGATTCGTGATCGAACCAATCATTCCATCATGGGGCGAACGACGCATGCGTACCTGTTGACCGACGGCGAACAATACATAATTATCCGGTTCATCCGGTTCACTGGGAACCTGTAACGGAATAATCGCTTCGGGACGCCCACCGCTGTAACGATCAGGAAACTCGGCATTCACGGTCACTTCGCGTTTGTTATTGGATGTCAACAATTTGAACGCGGCGGAATTCATTGGCATCATGCCAAAACCATCCAGGACAAGGATCGGGTAGCGCATCTGCATGGCAGGCTGGATCAGGGAAAAATGCAGACTCGAAACGATCAGACCTCGCACCGGCATTTCCGCCGCAGTGCGCAAAGTTTCCATGTCGCGCACATGCCCGCCAAGGATTACCGAACCGCGCAAGCTCACATCCAGACGGTCGGGGGTCAATACATCATCCTCTTTTTCGATCAAACTTGTCATAAAACCGTTTTCAACACGCCCATTACCCCATGTTCCCTGGATCAACGCACCAACAGTGCGAAGTACAACGCCACGTTCAGGGATCACCCGCATCACCACACCGGGCAAGCCGGCGCGTAATTCGATGCGAGTATCACCCACTTCCATCAAAACCTGTCCGCCACCTACCACCATCACACGACCTGCACGCGGCGCCTTGATCGAACGGGAGAGGAAACTCCTATTCTCGGCAACCAATGCACCCTCGGTAAGGCGGTCTCCTTCCTTGACCTTGATCATCTTATCGGCAACTTTTGCAGATACACCGAATGTATGCGTCACGTCAAGCAGAACATGCTCGCGCGCAAAATTCGCCTCCGCGACCACGTCCGTCGGATTGACCTTCTGGTTGGCATTGACGTTCACCTTCCCCGCCACAGGCAGGACGCGTTCACGCACGATCGTTGTCAGGGGCAAAATATGCAAAACAGGTGCCAGCATTTATCCTCCCACCGTGTAATACCATTTCTTGATCAATTCGCGCCTGCGGACCGGATCGGTTGGGAATTGCAACGGACGCCCGCGTGCATCAATGACAACGCCCATCGCGCCGCCTGTCACAGTGATACTGCCGCTTCTTCCCGGACCCAGGCCTGCATCCGCGCGTTTAAGCGGTTGCAAGCTGAGGCGTGCACTCTGTCCGCTCGGTAACGGCAGGATCTCCAGCCCACCGAATTTCACATCCGCGCGAACATCCGTCCCATCGCTGTATGTCATTTTTGCGCGCAGAATCTGCTCGCCGTAATTCGCGGAAGCAACCACCGAGATTATCGTCCCCAAACCAATGAACGCACCTGAATCAATCACTTGCACCGGCAGGTAGTTATTACGCACCGCGGCAACACCGAGCAGAGGCAATAAATTATTCTGATCGATCAATATCGGCAGAATTCCAACCGGCTGGATCGCATCCAGCAACATCAACAAACCCTGCCCAAGCGACAGTCCATCGCTCACTACGCCGCCGCCTGCAAGGATCAGGTCTAGCGGAGGCATGGCATCCTTCAGAGTTCTGTTACTGCTTGGGAAATCCTTTTGCGCCGAACGGACCGCAAGGTACATCGCCTGGCGCGCAATTGCCTGGGCAATGGCATGATCGTCGCTTGTCGCGGGAAGCGTGCCGGGATACAGGGATTTTTGGAACAGGTATTCGCGCAGTGTACTTGGCGCGATATCCAAAGTCAGCCAGCGCATGATACTTTCAACATCTGTGTACTGCAACAAACCGGATAAATTTTCACCCAAACCGAATTGGGGATACGTCCGTAAAACGACCTCACCGCCGAAACCAGCCGCCACCGAGGTCGCCGAGGCACCGATGTTCACGCTCAACAAACCACGTACAGATTCGTATTGGCGGCTGAGAAGGCGGATCATCCGTCCCTGTGCATACGCGGTTGGCATGACGTTCCCGCCAGTCCACATATTCAATTCCTCCACACCCTTTAATTGTCTCTGGCGGAGGTTCACGACCAGTGATGCAAGTTCACTGCTTGCAGGCCCGAGATTCTCCACATCAAGAGACGGGCGGACGTTATGACTGATCTTCAACATGCCGGCGTGGGCGCCTAGCAATTCCTGAACCTCTCCGGCAAGTTTTTCATTGCCGGCATAAAGCACCATCGGGCGTTTTTCAAGGGGCATCAAATAACACGCCAGCCCAACCGCCTCCAATATTTTCAACATCGACCGCGAGGCACCGCCGTCCGTTCCACCGGTCAGGATCACAAGGTCGGGGCGGGAGCGGACAACCGCATCCAACTGCTGGTCAGGCTTGCGGTGATCTGAAAGGTCAAGGGCATCCACCACGCGTGCATATGTGGATTCAGCCAGGTGGCGTGCACTCTGCCCTGAGACATCGGAAAGCAGACCGACGATCACCGTCCGCACAACAGAACCAGCCGAGATGGTGGCAACCACCGAGTCCACACCGGAACCATCAGGCTGGGAGGGGGTGATCAGGTTGTTATCCTTTCCCAGAAATGTACTACCCGTGACATTCTGCAAACCCGTAATGGCTTCGCGCACACCAATACCAACATCCCTGAACGGGGCTTCGGCAGTCGAAGGAGCCTTACCCGATGCAACAAAACGATACTGCCCTTCGACTACATCGAATAGCACAGCGCGAGTCACCGCTGTGCCGACTTCGATGGCAAGAATGGATTCGTTTTGGACAAGTGATGTAGGCATACGTTATGGACTCAAAAACGACTTCACGAGATTGATGATGGAACTTAGACGTTCGATCATGGCAGTCAATGCCGCCATGTAGACCCCGGCGAATAATACGCCGAATGTAACCGCGATAAAAATACGCCCCAGCCATGCCAGCAGTTCAAAGATGGCATTCCGTTTGACCGAGCCGTCAATCGTGCTCTTTGCACCGAATTGGAAATAAGCCAGTGTCAGGACCGTGCCAGACAGCATGACTGCGCCTTCGATCAACACAAGGACCGAACGAGAGCCTAACGCCTCCGTCGCCGCCTCAGCCTGCGGGATCAACGTCCCAACCAGCGCCCCACCAACTGCGGTCGCCGCGCCCACACCGACAAGCACAGCCATCGCAAAATTACCGATCCACGAAATGCGCGGGGAAAGTTTGGCCAGAAGAGTTGCCGCAAGGAAAAAGGGAATAAGCCCAATCAATAACTGTGGGGGGTTATCCAATGGAAGCGACTGAAACTTTGTAAAGAGAACGTCTTTTACAATCACAACCGCGGCATAACCGGAGGCAACACCGATGAAAATGTATATGGCAATGCGGAACAGCGGGTTATCCCCGATGAGATAACTGAATATCATCAAGGTAAGGACAAAGCCAATGACTGCAGAGATCACTTCGATGGACATGATGTCTTTTATCCCTGTTCCGCCTCAGCGCGACGTTCGCGGATTCGCATGAGCACGCTCCATACGCTTCCCAGGACAATGGCAATGACCGCCATCATCAACCCAACCCCGAAGGCATCCCAATATGACCGCACAGTTCCCGGACGGGTATTATTCACATACTCATACCTCGCCGCATCATAAAGACCGTTGACCATGATATCCACCTGACCGGAGGAAACATACGACTGAAGCAAGGGGCCTGACTGTGCGCTGGAAACCACGATCAAAGGCTTGCCGGCAATTTCCGGGTATTTGCCTTTCGCAACATCCAGTTGCTCCACCCAAACGCGACCGGTTTCAGCATTATCGGTCATAAGGATGACAGCTTCAAATTTAGAAAATTCGTCCCTTGGGTCTTCAATGAACCCAAGTACACCTGAGGGCCCGCCGGGCAGGAAACCAAGATTGAAATACTGCAAACCCGGTTGATACCCCAAGCCATCAGGCGCGGGTCTGCTGATCTTTGCATTGAACATCAGGCGGTCCACCAATGCGGAACCATTCGGGGACATGGAAATGAATGTAAATGTGGAGCGCCTTGACAAGGCCAGTTGATCCAATAACGGACCCGCCGCGGCTTCCAGTTCTCCAGCGAACGAAGGTTCATAATCAACCACTACAAGCACAGGCAGACCATCCGGGATAGTTGAAACGAGGTCGGATAATTGATTCGAAGGAATGATGGGCATTGTCTGCAAGCCAAGCCCAAGCACAATACTCAACACAGCCAGGAACAAGCCTGATATTGCCCAACGTAATACCCGTTGGGAGGAAATAATTCCCGCCGGTTTGCGCGGCTGAACCGTTGTTTCACCGGCAACGATCTGCTCGATCAGGGATGCGCTTGCCTGCTGTTCCTCTGTGATCTGCAACTTCAGGGAGAATGCTTTCGGACGGAGCGACGAACCGATCGGGGCAGACGGAATAACCCCTTGCAATCCTGCAAGCGGTCCTTCTCGTTCGGTGATCTGATCAACATTGCTTGCGGATATCCCGCTGATAGCGGAGTCAACCGGTCGCATGGCTTGCACCCAGGAAGGCAATTCAACAGGGGCAAGTGAATCGTCAGTGGATGCCGGGGCTGTTTCGGGCCGGGGTGTTTCAGCGCTTTCGGGCTCACGCGAAAGCCAGTCGGGCATCTCTGTGAAGAGTGCATCCACATCCTGTGCAGAGGAGGTGGATGAATTACCCAAAGCGAAATCAAAAGCCGGCTGGGAAGAATCAGGCTCCTCTTGAGGCCGAGCGCCGGATCCTTCAAGTTTTTCATTTACCGGTTTTCCATGTTCTGGGGACCAGTCCATGGAAACTGCGCCGGGAGGAGGCATGGTTGGTTCCTTCATTGCGCTCTTCAACCAATCGGGAGCGGCATCCTTGATCGAAGCATCACTAAGAAGTTCATTTAGAGGCGCCGTGCGGAAAGGTTTCGAAGAAGTGCTCGCAGGTGTCCCAAGACCTTGAGGTTCCTTCTCCTCCTGGGCAAATGTCGGGGTGGTCGTTCCAGCAGATTCAGCCGTTCCAGCAAGATTGCCCAGCCAATCCAGATCTTCCTGCGAAGAAGATGAAGGTTGTGATGAAGCAGACTCTTCGAATACAGGTTCAGACGTACCGCCAAGTTTGCCCAACCAATCCAGATCATCGCCA
>DATIUT010000175.1:0-4274 GCA_035466615.1 Anaerolineales bacterium
CAACAAAATAATCCCATCACATGGACTTACAAACCACCCTCACCTCCCACACAGATTTTGGTTTCTCGTAGCGGTGGATGAAAAAGACCTGGCATGTTGCCAGGTCCTGGGTCAATCCTCATATTTTTCGCGGTAATCCTCGTCCTCCAGCCCGCATCCATACGGGTACACGGGGCGGTCGTGTTGATCGTTCCCGAAGATCCCCGAGAAGAGCGGGTGGATGCAGAGTTCATCGTCATGGCTGATCGCAATTTCGTGGTCAACGGTGTATTCGAAATTCCCCTGAATATAAATATCCGTGGCCCTGCCTTTGATCACCCGCCCCATCGCGCCGATTTCCATCAACATGCGCTGGAACTCGAACAGGTTATCGCCATCGAACACAGCCTTGCCGCGGCGGGTATAGACCTGGTGCAGTTCACCCACGGAAAATTTATGTCCCAATTCGGGGATGCACCGTTTGCAGACCCCCTCCGCGCTGGGATGGATCAATTTGAACGCGACGAAGATCTCATTGACGATGCGCTCCTCCACCTGGCGGATTCCGCTGATAATCCGCTTCTCACTGACCGGGAACGGATTCAGACTCTGCGTGCCGCCTCCGCCCTTGAAAATGGAATTGAGCAACATCAGAAGATGGCGCGGCAACAGCTGCGTGTGACGAAGGATGTAGGAGATCGTCTCCTCCTGAAAACCGGCTTGATTGGTAATGGTCTTCGGCAGCACAGTCTGGAAGAGCTTTAATGCATCGGCTCTGCCGGTGGGGTCGAGCGGGAGGAGCCGCCTGAGGTATTCGGGGTAAAACAATTCAAGGTAGAGCATCAAACGCTGGGCGCCGATCAGGATCAGTTCACTGGCTGTCCATTGGAGTTTCAACGAACGGCGGAAGTCCTTGTTGGGGTTGGACGAAATCTTGATGATGCGGCGATACAGTTCGGTCGGGAGGCAGAAGCGGATGTCCACCACATCCCGCGGCTTGTTCATCGAACCAACAAATTTCAGAAGCCCCTTCAATGAATTGGACACGGATTCGATGTCCAATTGGAAGTCGTCCAGCGAATCCATCAGGATCACAAAATTTTTGTCGGCCGCCTTGAGGCCATCCACTACAGCCAGGGTCGCATTGTCGAACGTGACACGGTCGAAACGCTTCAGGATCTCTGCAATGCTCTCATTCGGGTGTTCCTCCATGGCCTGGTCGAAGATGCCGGCAAGCTTCCAAAGCACGTCGTCCACCGTGCTGGTGTCTCGCACGCCCATCTTTTCCAGATAGACGCTCACCAGGTTCAACTTGTCCGGCGCGAGCAACGGGTACCTGCGAATCTCGGATAACACACACGTCCACAGGATCATCTCCCACAATTCGGCGAGTGTTTCAGGAAAAACGGCTTCCCTTGCCATGCCCTGTATGACCTTTGAAATATGCTCGAGCGCATGCGCGGTCCGGATCTCGGTATGGAAATCGTATTTCTTGTCGAAGAAGACCGTTCTCAAATAGGATGTTTTTCCCGAGCCTTTGCGCCCCATGATGATGGACGGGCGGTGACGCATGTTGCGGTAGACCCAGTTATGCTGTTCGAACAGTTTTTGCAGGGCTTCAACATCCTTTGAGTCTATATCGGTCGAGTCGATCGGGCCGAACGGCTCATCTTTTGTAATGTAAGGTTTAATTACGTTATCCACCATCCTGCCCTCCGCCGCTTCCGCCAGGTCATATCCATTAGGCGATTATACAACCAAACGGACATCCCCTAAAACAAAAACCCGGAGGTTTTCAAGGCCTCCGGTTTTTGATCTAGCCCACGTACTCGCACCACTTCTCATACTTTTTCAACTTGCCGCGTATCGCATCATGATATATGTTCTGGATGGCGCGCGTCACTTTGCCCGACCTGCCATCCCCGATCTTGCGGAAGTCAATCTCGCTCAAGCCGATCACTTCCGCCGCCGTGCCGCATACAAAGACCTCGTCCGCAATATACAACTGGTCGCGCGAGACGGGCTGCTCGAGGATGCGATACCCAAGGTCCTGCGCAATGGTATGGATCGTGTGACGCGTGATCCCCTCCAGAACCGGCGCCGTGGACGGGGTGATGATCTTGCCATGCCGCACCACAAACAGGTTCTCGCCGGTGCATTCGGCAATGTATCCCTGCGGGTCGAGCATGATGGCCTCATCAAACCCCAAACGGACCGATTCGGTCTTCGCCAGAAAACTGTTGGCATAATTTCCGGACACCTTTGCCTTGGTCATGAACACATTCGGATGATGGCGCGTGAAAGAGGAAATGTTCGCGCGAATCCCTTTTGCCAGCGCCTCCTCCCCAAGATAATTCCCCCATTCCCACACAGCGATCGCCAGCGAAGGTCTGCCGCCATCCACATTGAGATTCCACCCGCCGTTATTCAAATACAACAGCGGACGTATATAACAATCCTTGAATCCGTTTGCCCGCACCGTATCCTTCACCGCAGTCACAACCTGCTCAACCGTATAAGGCATCTCGCGGAAGCCGAACACCGCCGCCGAATCAAGCAGGCGCTCCGTATGATCGGTCAGACGAAAGACCGCGGGACCCTTGTCCGTGTTATATGCACGGATGCCCTCGAACACGGCCGCGCCATAATGCAGGGCGGGCGTCAACACATGAATGGTCGCCTTTTCGAACGGCACAAGTTCGCCGTCCATCCACACGAATTTTGATTCCATGCCCATGATGATTTCTCCTTTTGATTGTGCAGGGGCGGGGTAACCTCGCCCCTACGAAATTACAAACGTGCGATTACTTCATCCGCCATCTGACGGGTCGTTAACCTGCCGCCGAGGTCCGCCGTCCGCGCGCCATCGGTGATTGCCTGATGGACTGCCTTTTCAACAGCCTCCGCCTCCGCCTCCAGGTTGAACGAGTGACGCAACATCAATGCGGCGGAAAGGATCGTGCCAATCGGATTCGCGATTCCCCTGCCCGCGATATCCGGCGCCGACCCATGGATCGGTTCGTAAAGTCCCTTGACGCCCGCGTCAGGGGACAACCCGAGGCCTGACTCACCCAAACTGGCCGAAGGCAACATCCCCATCGAGCCTGCCAATACGGACGCCTCATCCGTGAGAATATCCCCGAACATGTTCTCGGTGACCACCACATCCATCCATGCGGGGCCTGTGATCAACTTCATGGATGCAGTATCCACAAGCATATGTTCGAGCTCAATATCGGGATTCTCTTTTCCGATCCTTGTTGCAATCTGCCTCCACAAACGCGACGATTCCAATACATTGGCTTTATCCACAGAAGTCACTTTCCTCCTGCGCCCGCGCGCCAGATGGAAAGCCAGTTCCACCACACGTTTTATTTCGTAATCATAGTATTCCAGCGTATCCACTGCACGTTCGCGGCCATCCTTCACATCGCGTCCTTTGGGAAAGCCAAAATACAAACCGCCTGTCAACTCGCGCACGACAATGATATCCACGCCCTTGAGTCTCTCCGGTTTCAACGGTGATGCATCTATCAACGACGGGTGCACTTTGACGGGACGCAGGTTCGCAAATACGCCAAGTCCCTTGCGGAGTGCAAGCAGGCCGCGTTCGGGTCTGTCCTTGGCGTTCGGGTCGTCCCATTTCGGTCCGCCCACCGCGCCAAGTAAAACCGAGTCAGACGCTTTGCAATCGGCAAGCGTCTCGTCCGTGATGGATTGCCCGTACTTGTCAATGGAACAGCCACCCATCAATCGTTCCTGAAAATTGAATGTGTGATTATATTTGCCGGCGACTTTTTCCAGCAGGCGGACGGCTTCACCGACCACTTCGGGTCCGATGCCGTCGCCGGGGAGCAGGGTGATTTTGAAATTCATGAACATCCTTTTTCATCTGTCAATGTGCCACCATCAAACCATATTCCACCGAATCCGCCAGCGCACGCCAGCTCGCTTCGATGATGTTCGTCCCCGCGCCGACGGTGCTCCAGCGGGATGTGGCATTGCGTGTGTCGATCAACACGCGGGTGATGGCTTCGGTTCCATGGTCAGAATCCAATATACGAACCTTGTAATCTGATAGATGAAAGCCCGCGATTTGCGGATAATAACTCGTCAATGCCTTGCGCAGGGCGATATCAAGCGCGTTGACAGGGCCATTCCCTTCAGCGGCGGTATGCAGCACTTCACCCTGCACACGAACCTTGACCATTGCCTCGGCAAAGATGCCGCGTTTGTCGCGATGCTCCACATTGACGAAGAAATCAATTAATTCAAACGGCGGTTTATACCCATAC
>DATIUT010000176.1:0-2749 GCA_035466615.1 Anaerolineales bacterium
CGTTGAATGGCGTTTCGAGCAAATCTTCATAACGCAGGGAACGATAATTTTCGTCATAAAGCCGCTGAGCTTCGGCATCGCTTTCGGTCAGGTCTTTGGCCCAACGCGATGCTATGTTACGAATGAAGGTTTCAGAAAATATCGAGCGCGAACCATTCGTAAATGGGGTTTGGCCTTTGCGCAAATCTTCAATAATGCGCTTATCTTCGAAACTCAGGAATTTGGACTCTTCTACAAAATTGCGGAAGCGTTCCGAGATAAGCACATCGCGTCCATCGCGGACGATGTTGACGATCTTCGCATCGGGATATAACGAATACATGTCGCGCACGACCTGGCCGTGGATCACGCTGGAAGGACTCTTATCCCCAACGATTGTCTTGCCTTCGCGCGCCGCGTCGCGCTCCATGATGAAATCTGCTGAGGCACGCAAGATCAATGGCGAAAGGTCGCGGCCATGATTCCAGCGGTTGGACTTGCGCGTCAGCCATTCCTCGATCTCTTGCGAATCCACCAGTGACTTCAGCAAAGGTTTGCGCGTAAAGAAGTGCGCCTGGTAATTGCAATGCACTTCGGGATGCAGGCGTGCGAGGCGCATGAGGAGCGTGGTCCCTGAGCGGGCGTGCCCGAGGATGAAGAACTTGTCGCGCGGAAAGAACTGCTTGATCTCCGCCACTTCATCGGGCGTGATGGCAGGGATGGGATTGCGGCCTTTATTTTTGGATTCACCCTTGAGCAAAATGCGGGCGGCGGATTTGAAGCGGGAGAACATTATCGATGAAACTCCAAATTATCTTTTCCAGTTTAGCATGACAAGCCCGGCCAAACAAACCAAAATCCCAAAAATATTCACCAGAGAGATTTTATCCTTGAAAGCAAAAATCGCCACAGGCACCAAAATCAATGACGCGACCACATTGACCAGCACGGCGGCGATGCCGAGATTCCAGCCTGAACGGTAGGTGAGCAGGAATCCGTATTCGATTCCGACGATGGCAATGGCAAGTCCGATGGATGCCCAGTTAAGCTGCTTGAGTTCGGCTGTGATCCCATTTGTGGCTGGGAAGAAAAAGAATCCAAACAAAGTGACGACAAAGGCAACGGCATAGGTGACCAGTAAAGAAACCGTGAAATTGACATTCGACGGCGTGCTCTTGGCGACAAAATGATAGAGCGCGCTGGAGCAGATGGCGAGGGTGATGGAGAAGTAGAAGAGGAACATTGTTTTAGTCATAACTCTCAGATTCATAAGGTGGTCGAGTAGTTCCGAGCAACAGCGAGGAACATATCGAGACCACATACTTGTAATTTCATTTTTACTGTTCAGTGGTGAGCCTCGGTACGCGCCTTCGGCGCACTCGACCACCAGAGTTGAATGATTATTATTTTTCTTTTCAAATTTCTTCTTTGCCAATTCAGGCAAAGACTCTCTATTGCCGTTAATCAATGCTTCGCGCTTTGCCTTGCTTTAGTTTTGGACTTGTTTTTCTCTTTCAAAGGCTTCGGCTACGTGATTATATTCTTCAGAGTAGACAAGTTTAACGGGTAATCGCCGTGTTGTATATCTCGCAGCCTCCTTCCTGATGCTCCAAAAGTCGGCGTTCCAGATCACTTATGGAGCCAACATAATAAGAGCCATCGGCACATTCAAGGATATGCATCCAAGCCATGAAAACTCTCAATATCATTTGGTGGTCGAGCAGCAAGTGTACGTTGCGAGCGCATCGAGACCCAGGCGGTATCGAGACCACATTCTTGAAATTCAATTCCTATTTGTTATTTTAGCGGGGTCTCGATACGCCCTGATAAAAGCAACGGACTACTCGCCCACCTATTTGTCTAGAATCTTGAGTATAAACTCTGCCGTTCTTTTCCCAGAACTCGCATCGGTAAATGTAACTTCGTCTTCAACAAATTTTCGGCGCTCCTTCGAATCAATCGTTCTATCTTTCAGATACAGGTTCAACGCCTCACGGAGTTCATTTTCGTCTCTGGCAACGCGCCCTGCTTTTGCCAAACGGAATCGCTGATGCGTCGGCCAGTCGCCGATCTCTTTCAGCGATAAAGAGAATTTTCCTTTTTCATTCCAGCCGCCAGGGGTGTCAATTGTCGCGGCGATCATCGGTGTATCGTGCACAGCGGTTTCGACCAGCATGGTCGAGTAAACCGTCACCACCACATCCGAGTACGCCATCATGGATGATTTCTCGTCCATGTCCTCGCCACCGTAATAGCCCAGCGACCCACCCAATGCCACAGGCTGGACGACATGCACATGCGGATATTTCTTCTCTAATTCAAAAACTTGCGCGCGTTCGTCTGCAAAAATTTTTGGTTTGTCTTGAAAATGACTCGGATGCAGGCGGATCAACAATTGTGAAGGTTCTGCCAGCGAATCAGATGAAACCAATTTCGCCAGCGCTTCGATGTTTGGAAAGTTCGGCGCAAAATGGACAAAACTGCTGGCATACGAGATCAACTTGCGGTTCGGGTCAAGCCCGTGCAGTTTGAAATATTCATCGCGCGGCATGAGCCACTGCTCCCTGAAATATCCGTCATACGAGGGGATGCCGCCCACATGCACGCGCTCGGGGTTCCAGTCTGAGCCGAGCACCATTTCCTCTTTTTGCAACTCAGACCAGCAGGTCGCCCATTGCACGTCCGCGCCTGAGACGTTGTAACTCGATGAATTGTCCCAGCCGACGATGACGGTCATGTTCGGGATGCCGCGGCGGGCGGATTCGCGCAG
>DATIUT010000177.1:0-4483 GCA_035466615.1 Anaerolineales bacterium
TTAGGAATTTGGTCCATTTCCAGGAGTCCCGTACCGCGTAGAAAACGAAGGGCATTAAGGGCATTACAAGTGCGGTTGTAATATATTCAAAACCTGTAAAGAGACATTTTACAAGCATTGTTAATGTAAGAATCGTGCTAAATACTCGCTGGTTGTAGATTTTTGTTTTTGAAGTGTTCATCAAGTAAAGGCTTGACACCGTGAACGGCAGATAAAACGCCCAAATATTCCAAAAAATATTCCCGCTAAACAATGTCATCCATTCTGAGAGTGCAATAAACATTAGAGTCAACAATCCAGCTGCCGCTCCTAGTTCTTCGAATATCCAATAAATGAACAATCCCAACACAAAAGCTGAAAGCAGGGAGATTGCTCCGTGAAAAAGTCTTAGGTTTAAATTGGGGGAAAAATCCGTCACCTGCTCAAAAAGACTGTAAAAAATCCCCTGAACCCCGGGATGTGATGTGTAGGGAGAGTATGATTGAAACCTTCCGTCTTCCTTATAGGCTATATATTCTTGGTCTAAATCAAAAGATCCCCAGCCGCAGTTTGATATGGTGATACATCCAAAACCCAATAGACCGCCATGGGAAAGGGCGCCATTTTCACGTGATTCAACGATCCTCGCAATCACCATGCCTTCATGAAGTTTTCGCCAATCATAAAACCATTTTTTACCGACTGCTGACCATTGATTGCGATAGAAGCCGGGCGTCAATATGATCAACGCCAAAAAAATGATTAAAACGAACCTGATTATCTTTTGGTTTTCTTTCATTTTTCTTCGGGGAATTGGAATATTGGTGACTGGGTGGGATTATATCTGAAATATATATCTCTATTAGCCAGATACGGGATTTCCCAACATACGATTTCTCTTCTGTCAATCATGACGATTGTTCCATGACATTCATTAATGGTATTTTTACAATTTGGGAGTATCATGAACACATTGGAGGCGCCATGCAAAAAGATATCACCAATGAGGTTGTTGAACTGATCCGCCGTACATCGTCCAGCCTGCCGAAGGATGTGGAAGACCGTCTTCGTGCATCCATTGAGAAGGAGGAGCCGGGATCCGCCGCGCGGGGAGCGCTGGAAACGATCATGAAAAATATCGAGCTGGCGCGTGCTAATTCGACGCCGATTTGCCAGGATACCGGCACGCCAATCTTCTACGTTCATTATCCGGAAGGGTGGAGCACGCGAAAACTCAGGGAACAGGTCAGAGCCGCGATGGTCGAAGCAACTGAAAAGTCCTATATGCGACCGAATGCCGTGGATGCCATCTACGACAAGAACTCCGGCAACAATCTCGGCGGTGACGACTTCCCGTATATCCACTTTGAAGAGGTGGATGCCGACCAGCCATTGGTCATAGAATTGATGCTGAAAGGCGGCGGGTGTGAGAACGTCGGTGCACAGTATTCATTGCCGAACAACCAACTCGGCGCGGGACGTGATCTGGCGGGAGTCCGCAAGGTGGTTTTGGATGCCGTGCAAAAGGCGCAGGGACAGGGGTGCGCGCCGGGCATTTTGGGTGTGTCCATTGGCGGCGACCGAGGATCATCCTATGTCAAATCGAAGGAAATATTGTTCAGCGAAATGGGGACGCGTAATCCGGACCCAAAGATCGCTGAATTGGAGGAACGCCTGACGAGGGAAGCCAATGAGATGGGAATTGGTCCCATGGGCTTTGGTGGACAGACCACTGTATTGGATACAAAGATTACCGGAATGCATCGCCTGCCCGCCTCGTTTTTTGTGTCTGTTTCCTACATGTGTTGGGCATACCGCCGCCGCAGGATGACGGTAAAGGGCGAGGAAGTGAAATACGATTAATAACATGTAGAGGCGGTGGACAGCCGTCCGCCCCTACGGGAGAATCATTATGCGAGAAATAACCATTCCCATCAGCGATGAAGTCATTCGCAGTTTGCATGCGGGCGATCCCGTTGAATTGACGGGAGTCATGATCACAGGACGTGATGCGGTCCACAAGTGGTTGAGCGATACCTTCATCAAGAAGGCACGCGAACCGCAAGGCAATGATCTGCAAGTCTACGAAGAGATCAAGAAATATCTCGATCAGGGTGTTCTCTATCACTGCGGACCGGTTGTTGCGGGGTTGGATACAAAACAGTATAAATTCGTCGCGGCAGGGCCAACTACATCTATACGCGAGGAACCATATCAAGCGGATGTGATGAAACATTTCAACATCAAAGGCGTGATCGGTAAAGGCGGTATGGGCGCCAAGACCTTGAAAGGATGCGAAGAGACGCCCGGTGTCTATTTCCATGCCATCGGCGGCGCGGCATCGTATCTTGCACAGACGGTGCAAAAAGTGCTGGGAGTTTATAAACTCGAAGAGTTTGGTGTCCCCGAGGCGATGTGGGTGATCGAGGTGAAGAACTTTCCTGTGGTCGTCACGATGGATGCTCATGGTGTGAGCAAGCACTCCACCTTGGATGAAAGTTCGCACAAGGTATTGGAAGAGTTGCTGGCGAAGCCGTATTAATTGAAACATTGTAGGTGCGACCCGCCCACCGAGAGCAAGGGAACTTGGGCTTCATTGACGGGTCACCCTTACTGTAAAAACGGGAGCACTGGAGGGCAAGTGCTCCCGTTTTGTTTTTCTGTTTGCCGTTACAATTGATGCTCATATAAGAGGAAAATTTGGAAGAACTATATCGACTATTTCTAATATTTTTAAAGGTTAACCTGTTAAGTACCTCGGGTCCTGCCTCGGTGGGACTGCTCTACCATGAAGTAGTCGGAAAACTGGTGACCGAAAGTCAATTCGTGCAGGCAGTGGGGCTTTCGTCCGTGTTGCCGGGGAGTGACGCTTTGCAACTTGCCATGTATATCGGGTATGCAGTAGAGGGCATTCCGGGCGGGTTTATTGCTTTGCTCGCATCCATTTTGCCGCCGACGATCATTATCCTCGGGGTGACCATGGTCCTGTATCGCTTACGGCGTCAGGCATGGATCAGTAATTTTGTGGACGGTCTTGCCCCGGCAATTTCTGTCCTCATGTTATTCACGGCATGGAAGATATTTCAAAAAGGCGGCTCGACAAACTGGGAAGGCTGGGCAATTGGCTTGATCAGTCTCGCCGCCATGTTCAGCCAAAAAATACCAGAACGGATCGTGATCATCATCGCAGGTCTTGTGGGGGTATTTTTCCTGTCATGAATCGGTTGAAATTGTCCGTCTGGATCAGACTGCTTTGGATGTTCCTGAAGGTGAACATCTTGTCGCCTTCGGGTCCCGCATCCATTGGGTTGTTATATAAGGAAGCAGTTGGGACCATCATGAAAGAGGAACAATTCGTCGAAGCCGTCGGTTTTTCAAATGTGTTGCCGGGAAGCGAGGCATTGAAACTCGCCATGTTCATCGGCTTTGCCGCGGGTGGCATTCCCGGGGTGCTCACCGCATTGCTTGGGGCGATCATCCCGCCGACCGTGTTGATGTTGCTTGTCTCCGCCCTCCTGCAAAGATTCCAACATGATAACTGGCTTGGCGGGTTCGTCGCGGGAATGAGTCCTGCGGTTGCCGCGTTGATTGTTGTAGTTTCGTGGGAATTATTTCGCTCGAGCACAAGGAAAAAGATGGATTATCGTATTGTGTTGATCGCGGTCTTAAGCGCGGTTGCATTCTGGTTCGAGGTACCGTCCCCGCTTGTCCTGCTTGCTGCCGGGGTACTGGGCATCATTCTGTTTGGTAATCGGAGTATTTAATAAAAATGGAATTATTGATTGCAACGAATGGATATAAAGAAACAAGGCGGGCGATTGAATACGGCGCGTGGCTTGCAAACTCCATGCGCCTGAAGGTCACGCTTCTGGGTGTGACCGAGGAACCGAATCCTGCGGCGATAGACGACCACCACCCTTTGGAGGACATCTTCGAAGAAGCTATCAGCTTGTTCAAGGATTGGGGTGTGGAATACAGCCTCGAGGTCCGGAATGGTGAGGCGGAGCAGGTCATCCCGGAAAAAGCCAATCACGGAGACTTTATCACGGTGGTCAGTCCGCTGGGACGTCCGCAGATCAGACGCTGGCTCACGGGGCGATCCATCCGTTTATTGATGGAAAAGATCGTAGGACCGATCCTGTATGTTCCGGATATTCGTCTGCCGATCAAAAAGATGTTGGTCAGCGTGGGTGGACTGGGGTATGAGTCTGTGACGGAGAGTCTTGGGTTCCAGGTGGCGGTTGCCAGCGGGGCGGAGGTAACGATCCTGCATGTGGTGCCTCCCGCCGATCTGGACTATCCGAGCACGCAAGGTGTGCGTGAACATTTGAATGATCTTGTGGATACGAATACCCTGGCAGGCCGCAGTTTACGAAAGGCCTTGGATCTGGCGAAAGAGGCGGGATTGCACGCAAAGGCGATCGCGCGCGAGGGACATATTGTGGAGCAAATTCTGTCAGAGATCAGGGCTGGGGATTATGACCTCATTTGCATGGGCTCATCC
>DATIUT010000178.1:0-17686 GCA_035466615.1 Anaerolineales bacterium
TTAAGACGTGTCACTGGTGTCGGTTTCCCACCGGACATCTTGGCGGAACTTCTGGCTCGCAAACAACCCTTCACGGGCCTGCAACAGGTTCTCAAGCCCCAGTTCCGTATTAACCGGTCCTATTTCATCCCTGCGGACCAATCTCCCATCATCCCGTCCGATGTGCACATGGTCATGATCCAGTCTCAGGACCGCGCGCAGAAGACACCGAACTCTTGGGATGCCGATGACACACTGGTAACAATACTTGAGGATAATCAAGGCAACCCACTTGGGATTATCAGTTTGGATTCGCCCCGCGACGGAATGCGCCCGGACCGCTCCGCCATCGAAGCGCTGGAGGTATTTGCGGCGCAGGCATCGCTTGTGATCATGGGGAATGTCCGCATCACAAACCTGCGTACGCAGGTTGAGGCTCTTTCCTCCGGGATTGAACGACAACAACGGTTGCTTGCGAACACCCAAAACGACCTGCCAGTCCTGCTTCGAAAAGACCTTGACCAAACTATCGCCATCCAAAACCTGGATCAACGTGCACAACGTGTTCGGGCCGGACTTGCCATTACAGAATCAGTCAGCCGTCAATTGGATGCATCCTCTGCCTTGCAGGCATTGGCGCGTGAAACGTTAACCCAGTTGGGTATGTCAGTTGCGCTTGTGGCAGAGACAACAGCCGAGGGCCCGCGATTGTCACATGTGTTGGGCAGTGTGCCGCGCGCTACCAATCCTGAGGCGTTGTTTGGTCAGCGGAATCCGCTCCGAACGACGTTACAGAACGGCGAAGCCGTTCTGGTCTCCACCTTGGATGAAGATCTTGAGTGGCGTGATGCACCCCTGTTGACCGCTCTTCGTGCAAAATCAGTGATCTGTTTGCCAATCAAAATTGACAAACGAACCGTTGCGGCAATAATGGCGATCAGCCCTGAACCGATGCCTTCGTTCACCGACGAAGACCTTCAGGTATATTACCAGGTCGCGCGGCAGACATCCGTGATATTGCAGAATATCTCACTGCTCAACGAGACGCGACGTCGCCTTCAGGAAGTGAACCTCCTGCTTGATTTCAGCCGTCAACTGCGCGGCCTTGACACTAATCATATCGTAAGATCACTGTTGGAGAGCGCCCGCAAGGCGCTCAGTATGGCGCACGCCGGGGTCGTTTTGATTTGGGATGAACATACCAGCCAGTTGTTGCCCCAGGCTGTCTCCGGTTATGCGGATAATGATGCAATGAAGCAAATTACGTATCGCGCCGGAGAGTCGCTGCCGGGGCAGGTCTTTGAGTCGAATCGCCCCTTGCGCGTGGACGAGGTGCAGTTTACACGAGACTACACATTCTCGACGGATGGTCAACTACTCTATCGCCAGGCGACCGGTGGACGCCTGCCTGTCTCAAGTTTGTTAATCCCGATTCAATCAGGTGACCAGAGGGTGGGTGTGATTGTACTGGATAACTTCAATACACCGGCTGCCTTCCGTGAAGAGGATGAAACACTGATCCTTTCGCTCGCCCAGCAGGTTGGTTTGTCGCTTCAGAATGTCCGTCTGGTGCAGACCACGCAGGAACGCGCGGCACAACTCGAAGCACTCACTTCCGCTGCAACGAACCTGGCCTCCAGTTTGAAGAGCACAGAATTGATTGAATCGCTCCTCGATCAACTGGGTCCCGTGATTCCCTTTGACACGGCCACCTTGTGGATTCGCGAAAAGGACCGCCTGACAGTTGCCGCGGCGCGCGGTTTCCCGGATACAGAACGACGTCTCGGTTTGACCATTGCGGCAGAGGATAGCGCATTGTTCAAGGAAATGATCCGGACAGGGCAGGGGATTTTGGTTGGCGATGTGCGTCAGGATCCCCGTTTCCCATCGTTCGAGGCGCCGCGCCTATCCTGGCTTGGTTTGCCGCTCATATCAAAGAACGAAATGATTGGTGTACTGGCGCTTGAAAAATGGCAGGCATATTTCTATACACGTGAACACGTTCAGGTTGGTACAACATTTGCGAGTCAGTCTGCAGTTGCATTGGAAAATGCAAGACTCTTTGAAGATAGCCTGAGCCGTGCATCGGAATTGGATGAACGCTCACAGCGTCTGGCTCTCATAAACCGTTTCTCTTCATCCCTTGGCTCCCTGCTTGATGAGGATAAGATCCTTCAGCTCACCGCGCGGGAAATTCAGGATGCAACGAACGCACATCGGGTTTCTGTTGTCGTTTTTGAGCGCGGGAACGCGGTCTGGAAATATTCGAATCCGAAACCGAACAAAAAACTTCCGCAAGTCTTGCCGGATGCACCCATCTTCCAGCGTCTGCGTGAGTCTCTTGGCGTATTTACAACCGATGCGGTGGGTTCCGAACCGGATCTGGCCCCTTTGATGAAGTTCCTGGGCGAAGAGGTGCAATCACTTCTTATCCTTCCCTTTGCAAGCAGTTCAAATTTGCGGGCGTTGATGTTCATTCATCAGGGAGAATCCGTTCGATTCAGTCTTGCCGAGATCGAATTGGCGCTCACGTTGACCAATCAGGCAACCATTGCGCTTGAGAATGCCCGCTTGTATCAATCCACTCTCTTGACGGCTGAAAGGTTTTCAATTCTCAATCAGGCAAGTTACCAGGTCAGCGCGAACCTTGATCCCGAACAGGTCTATGTTGCCGTCCACAACGCCGTAAAGAAATTGATGCCAATTGAGTCCTTTGTGATCAGTCTGCTGGATGAAGAGACGGACGAGATCGAAGGCGTTTATCTCATGGATGATGACAAACGCTCCCCGATCATCCGCATCCCGCGTGACCAGGGCTTGAGCGGCCGCGTAATAGCCTCTGGTGAACCTTTGTTTATCTCCGGTTCCGATAATGTGGATGACATGGGCAGCGTGATTTACGGAAAGCCGGATACACCCCAGTCCATCATTGCCGTCCCCATGCTTCTTGGCGGCCGGGCGATGGGCATGCTTTCGGCACAGAGTTATCAGCCCAATGTTTACACGGAGGATGATCTTCAGATCCTCAGCACACTTGCGAATCAGGCCATTGTAGCGATCCAGAACGGACGTCTGTTCAATGAGACTCAGCGCCTCGCACGGGAGCTTGAACAACGCGTGATTGACCGCACAGCCGAGTTGCAACGCGAACAGCAGAACACGGAAACACTGCTCCGAATTTTGACGGAGGTTTCCTCCAGCCTTGATCTGGACCGGGCACTGAACCGCACTCTTGCCTTGCTGAACGATGCCATTGGCGCCGAACAGGGCACAATCATGTTGCGCGGCGCGGATGATGATATGCTTCATTACCGCGCGGGTTATGGTTACCTTTCCGATAAGATCTCCGGTGTGGGGCATAATTACAAGCTCAAGGTCGGCGAAGGCCTGGCAGGATGGGTCATGGCAAACCGCGAGCCTGTTTTAGTCGGTGATCTCCTGAAGGACCCGCGCTGGATCACCACTGCATCTTCTTCGCGTGAACATCGAAGCGCCATTGTCGTGCCTCTATCAGTGGCTGAAGATGTCATTGGTGTTCTCATGGTGTTCCATCGGAAAGTCAACTTCTTCAGCGCCGAACGTTTGGGCCTGGTCAAAGCCATTGCCGGGCAGGTATCGGTTGCGATTAATAACGCCCATCTTTATGAATTGATTCGCGATCAAGCCGAACGCCTGGGCTCGATGCTCCGCCGTGAACAGGAGGATGCCAGCCGCTCGCAAGCCATCCTCGAAGCGGTAGCGGATGGCGTTCTTGTTACCGGCGAGAACAACCGCATCACCTTCCTGAATGATTCTGCCGAAAAAATCCTCGATCTTGAGTCGAGTCGTGTGGTTGGCCAGTCTCTTGACGTGTTCGCCGGTCTGTTCGGCAAGGCGGCTGGCTCATGGATGCAGACGATTCGGTTGTGGTCGGAATCCCCTTCCAAATACCAAAAAGGTGAAATGTACGCGGAACAATTGGATCTTCAAAACGGCCGCATCATATTGGTGCACCTTGCGCCGGTCATCCTGCAAAACGATCTTTTGGGCACGGTATCCATCTTCCGCGATATCACGCATGAGGTCGAAGTGGACAGGCTCAAATCCGAGTTTGTTGCGACGGTCAGCCATGAACTTCGCACGCCGATGACCTCCATCCGCGGTTACACGGATGTGCTTCTCATGGGCGCGGCAGGCGCGTTGAACGAAAATCAGGTGCACTTCCTGAGTATTATCAAAAACAACACGGAACGTCTGAACATCCTCGTGAACGATCTGTTGGATATTTCACGCATCGAATCTGGACGAGTAACCCTTTCACCACAGTCGCTCGATCTGCGCGAAGTGGCGGAGGATGTGATCGATGATGTGTTGCGACGTTCGCAGGACGAGAACAAACCGATGGCACTATCACTGGATGCACCCAGAAAACTGCCGCTGGTGTTCGGTGATATGGAACGTGTGCGACAGGTTATGAGCAATCTGGTCCTTAATTCCTATCACTACACTCCTGAAAATGGGACAATCACAGTGCACATCCATCTTTTGAACGGCGGAAGCCAGGTTCAGGTGGATGTGGAGGACAATGGGGTGGGTATTGCGAGGGAGGATCAAGAGCGCATCTTTGAGCGTTTCTACCGGGGTGAAGACCCGCTGGTTTTGGCAACTCCTGGAACAGGCTTGGGTCTCTCCATCGTTAAACAGATCGTGGAGATGCATAAGGGACAAATTTGGGTGAAGAGCAGTGGGGTTCCCGGGGAGGGAAGCACTTTCTCGTTTACCCTGCCTGTCTATGAAAACAATGAGGCATGAATGGCAAAGATACTGATTGCAGAAGATGAACGAGATATTCGCGACCTGGTTGCTTTTACCCTGCGGTTCGCCGGGCATGAGGTGTTTGCGGCGACCAACGGGGAGGAGGCAGTGGAGATGGCTCCCAAGGTCAATCCTGACCTAATTTTAATGGATGTTCGAATGCCGCGCATGACCGGTTATGAGGCTTGCAAAGCGATGAAATCAACCCCGACTCTGAAGGATATCCCTGTGGTGTTCCTTTCAGCCAAAGGACAGGAAAACGAGATCCAACAGGGACTGGAGGCAGGCGCGGAGGAGTATTTACTCAAACCGTTTGCGCCCGACCAGCTGACAACGCGCGTGAAGGCTATTCTTGCAAAATTTGGGAAGTAACTTTTGAGTGCAATTCTTCTGGAAAGCTCCATTGTGCATTACGAGGTGCTGGGACGCGGACGCCCGGTCATCTTCCTGCACGGCTGGGTGGGCTCGTGGAAATATTGGATCGCTTCCATGCAGGTCACCTCGACCTCCTTCCGCGCCTACGCGCTCGACCTTTGGGGCTTTGGGGATACCACTCATAATGAATTGAAATACACACTGGACGAGCAGGTGAAATTGCTCGATGCCTTCCTGAACGAGTTGGGAATCGGGAAGATCGCGATTGTGGGTCACGGATTGGGCGCGCTCGTAGGCATGAAGTTCGCCACCCGCTTCCGCCAGAGCGTGGACCGGGTGATGGCGGTCAACTGTCCGTTAGCTTATGAGGCGGTCAGTCCCCGTTTGCGGACGAATTCGCCGCAGGAATTGTCCGATTGGCTGTCGAATCGCACACCGGAGGCATCCACCGCGTTGTCTGACGCTTCCAAGGCTGATATGAAAGCGATTGCCGCATCAATGGTTGGCCTGCAGGCTGACAATCTGTTTGGCAATTTCCGTAATCTGGATGTCCCCTGTC
Organism: Anaerolineales bacterium; assembly: GCA_035466615.1. Classification (GTDB taxonomy): domain Bacteria; phylum Chloroflexota; class Anaerolineae; order Anaerolineales; family Villigracilaceae; genus Defluviilinea. Next base: position 5,708 of record DATIUT010000178.1, read on the forward strand.
TGTTGGTGTACGGGGAGAAAGATCAGGCGGTCACCATTCCGTCATACGAGACGGCTACGTCCACTTTTACGCATCAGATCATACTTGACGGCTCCGGGCACTTCCCAATGATCGAGGAGACGATCAAATTCAATCGTCTGCTCACAGATTTCCTGGCGCTTGATTCGGGCGTAAGCCCCGGCGAATTGCAGATGAAAGAGGAATGGAAACGCAGGGTCAGGTGATTTTGGACTCGACCAGCTTGCGGTTGGGTTTTTACATTGACAAAATAACCCGCGCGTCATATAAATAACCCATAATTGAACGGGGTGTCCCACGATGCGGGACTGAGAGGAGCGAGCCGCGCTCAACCCGCACTACCTGATCCAGGTCATACTGGCGGAGGGAACATCTTTAACCAATCAACATCCTCCGCCATCGGAGGATGTTTTATTTTGCAACGCATCGTCATCTTCGCCAACGGCGAATTATCAGACCTTAAAAAAGCCCGCGCCATCCTGCAAAGGGATGATCACATCATCTGTGCAGACGGCGGCACACGACATGCGCTCTCTCTGGGACTCAAGCCTGATCTTATCATCGGGGACATGGACTCTGCTGAAAAAGCGGATCTGCGAAAACTGCGTGATGATGTTTCCATTGAATTGTTTTCGTGTGACAAAAACGAAACCGACCTTGAACTTGCCATTCAGCGCGCTGTTGAGCTGAAACCCCAAAGAATCGTGATTGTTGCCGCGCTTGGCGGAAGGCTCGACCAAACGCTTGCCAATATTGCCCTGCTCTCAGACTCTCAACTCGCGACCTTCGACATTCGACTTGATGATGGGATGGAGGAAATCCTGTTTTGCCGCAGTCAGGTTGAGGTTCAGGGAAGAAGCGGGGATATCGTCTCGTTGATCCCGTGGGGTGTGCCTGTCCATCATGTCCAGACGCAGGGATTGAAATGGGCGTTGAACGATGAAACGTTGCATCCTGACAAGACACGTGGTGTCAGCAATGAAATGCTCTCCGATACTGCATCCATAACAATCAGGTCTGGTTCGTTGTTGGTCGTGCATACAAGAAAGGATTAATAACATGAAACGTCTCTTTTTGCTTGCAATACTGCTCCTGGCGGCATGCTCGCCGAAGACACCCCCCACAGCTTCCGCCGAACCACAAACGATCACTGTAATGACACATGATTCGTTCGCGGTCAGTGAAGATTTGGTCAGGTCCTTTGAAGAAACCAATAATGCAAAGATTGTGTTTCTGCCGGGCGGAGACGCTGGCGCGGTTTTGAACAAGGCCGTCCTCACCAAGGATGCACCTCTCGCAGATGTGTTGTTCGGCGTGGATAACACCTTCCTCTCCCGCGCTCTCGAAGCGGAAATTTTTGCATCGTACGCATCGCCTGAATTGAACAACATTCCCGATCCATTTCAACTTGACCCATCCAATTACGCCCTGCCTGTGGATTATGGCGATGTGTGCATCAATTACGACAAGGCTTTCTTCGCTGAAGCGGGTTTGTCTGTGCCGCAGAGTCTTGAGGATTTAACCAGGGCGGAATATGCAAACCTGCTTGTGGTTGAGAATCCGGCAACGTCCTCCACCGGGCTTGCGTTCCTCATGGCAACGATTGCGCATTTCGGAGATGATTATCTCGATTATTGGCGCGCGCTTAAAGCGAACGGCGTGGTCGTGGTGGATGGATGGGAAACCGCCTACTACACCAGCTTCAGTGGATCATCAGGGCGTGGATCTCAGCCGATGGTCGTCTCGTATGGAACTTCCCCCGCGGCGGAGGTAATCTTCGCAGAGACCCCGTTGGATACCTCACCCACCGCCTCCATTCTTGGACCCGGCACCTGCTTCCGCCAAATCGAATTTGTCGGTATCCTCAAAAAGACCCAGAACCGTGCCCTTGCCGAAAAATTCGTGGATTTTATGCTCAGCAAACAATTCCAGGAGGACATGCCTATGCAAATGTTTGTTTATCCTGTGAATTCAAACGCCGCATTGCCAGCTGAATTCGTCAAATACGCCCAAACATCCGATCAACCTGCCACCCTCGCCCCCGATGTCATCGCCGCCAAACGCGACCGTTGGATTCAAGAGTGGACGGATGTGGTGATGAAATAATTTCAAGCCAATTCGGTGGTTGAGCGCAGGCAGTCGAAACCACCGCCAACTTATGGATCACTCACTTAATTGCGAAGACACGGAGACACGGAGATTATTGGGTTTCTCTGTGCCTTCGTGGTTAAGCAGGCTTTTTCTCTGGCTGCTCCCTCTCTCTTTCCTCGCGATTTTTTTCTTCCTTCCTCTTTCCAAAATCCTTGCCCTTACGTTCAATCTCAAGGCCCTTACAATTGAAAATTTACGAATTACATATGACGCATTACGTTTTACCTTCTACCAAGCCATTCTCTCGACCCTCCTGACCCTCCTCCTCGGACTTCCCTCAGCTTATCTTTTTGCCCGCTTTGACTTTCGCGGTAAATCCATGCTTCGTGCATTAACCGCCGTCCCCTTCATGCTTCCGACCGTTGTAGTCGCCGCGTCGTTCAACTCCCTCCTCGGTCAACGTGGCCTGCTCTCCACTTTCCTTCATCTTTCGCCTTTTCAATTCATTGGGACCTTCACTGCCATTCTCCTTGCCCACATCTTCTACAACACCACCATCATCATCCGCATTGTGGGCAACGCGCTCTCCAGTCTCGACCCCAAACTCGAACAAACTGCCCGCTCCCTTGGTGCGGACTCGTTCCACGTCTGGTGGAATGTCATCCTTCCGATTCTTCGTCCCTCCATCTTTGCCGCATCCCTCCTCGTATTCCTCTTTGACTTCACATCTTTCGGCGTCATTCTTCTTCTGGGAGGCTCGCAATTCTTCACCCTCGAAGTGGAGATTTACCTGCGCGTTTTGAAACTCCCCGATTATTCACTTGCCGCTCTGCTTTCAGTAACCCAGTTGGTTTGCACGATATTGGTTTCCGCTCTCTACACTCAGGTAGTGACCCGCACGTCAACGCAAACCGCGCCTCGTTCCGAAACATCCAATCTCCGTAAACCGAAAACCCTCCGTGAAAGAATCTTCGTTGCATCTTTTATCTTTATTCTTTCCTCCTTCTTTCTCCTGCCTCTTGCATCTCTGCCCGTTCACTCCCTCTTCCGCCTCGAAGCGGATCGGGGTCAGCGCGGCGAGGTCCAATACGGATTTACAACCGATTACTACACCGAACTTTTCATCAACCGTCGCGGTTCGGTCTTTTATGTTCCTCCAATAAAAGCGATCCTTAACTCGCTCATGTACGCCTCTGCAACTGTGCTCATCTCCCTCCTCCTTGGCTTTCCCGCTGCATTCGCCCTCGCAAAACCGACCCGCCTGGAAAAAGTCCTCGATCCGCTTATCATGCTTCCGCTCGGTTCATCTGCTGTAATGCTTGGACTTGGATTGATCATTTCGTACGGCAGATGGCTCACATTGCCTTTGCTTGTTCCGTTTGCGCACACGCTGGTTGCTTTGCCATTTGTCGTCCGCACGCTGCAATCTGCAATTGCCTCCATCCCTCAAAGGTTAAGACAAGCTGCGTCATCTCTGGGCGCGTCACCTCTTGAAGTCTGGAAGAACATAGATTTTCCCATCCTCCGCCGCGCCACACTTGCCGCCGCCACATTCGCTTTCACAGTTTCCCTTGGCGAGTTTGGCGCAACCCTCCTTATCGCACGCCCTGAATATCCCACCATCCCCGTTGCCATCGAACGCTTCCTCTCCCAGCCTGGTGGTCTCAACTACGGTCAGGCAATGGCGATGGCAGCCATCCTCATGCTTCTCACCACTGCCAGCATTCTTCTCATCGAAAAATTCCGTCTGCCCAACGCAGGAGAATTCTAATGCTTGAAGTACAGCACATTTTCAAAACCTACGAAGGCGAACTTTTACTCAACGATATTTCATTCAGTATCGCGGAGGGGGAGACAATATGTTTATTGGGAGCGTCAGGTAGTGGCAAGTCAACTCTCTTGCGGATCATTGCTGGACTGGAGGATCCAAGCTCGGGCAGAATCCTGTTCAATGATATTGACCTCGCCTCAACACCGCCTCATCTTCGGGACTTTGGGCTGGTCTTTCAAGATTATGCACTTTTTCCCCACCTCGACGTCAACGCCAATGTCGCCTTCGGTTTGAAAATGCGCCGCGTGGGACAGGACGAAATCTCCCAGCGTGTAGCCGCCTCTTTGGAGCTGGTCAATCTCACTGGTTTCGGAAAACGAAAGGTAATCAACCTCTCGGGCGGAGAACAACAACGTGTTGCGCTCGCGCGCGCCATCGCGACGCGTCCACGCTTGTTGATGTTCGATGAACCTCTTGGCGCATTGGACCGTGCCTTGCGCGAGGACCTGCTCAACGAGCTGCGGAGGATATTACATCAAACAGAAGTCCCTGCGATCTATGTTACTCACGATCAGGAGGAAGCCTTTAAGATTGCGGACCATGTTTTAATTCTGCATGATGGTTCAATCATCCGTGCAGGGACACCTGCTGATGTGTGGGCAAATCCGCAATCCGCTTATGCGGCGGAGTTTCTTGGCTTGGGAAATGTCATGGATGGGGAAGTTGCTGCGAAGTACGGAGTTCAAACGGCTCACGGTAATTTCACTGTAAAATGCAGTCATAAACATTCAAACGGAGATAAAGTCCATTTGTTGGCGCGCCCATTTGAAATGCGAAACGAAACGAACGTAATTTCGGGAGTTGTCACAGATATGATTTTTCAGCAGGATCGCTATAAGGTTGTATTCGATAATGGATTCTTTGTTTATTTGAACCATGCGCCGAAGATCGGGAAAAAGATCTCCGTGCATGTTAAGGTAGAATGTCTTGCATGAAAATCAAGGTGCAGAAAAAGAATCCCGCAGGCGAAGTGACATACGAATATGAAGGCGATTTACTGAAGCGCGACGCGAACTCGGTGACACTTGAAGCCCTCTTCGACCGCGAAGACCGACCTTTTCAGAATATCATTCTCAAAATGGGCGACCGTTTTGTGGAATATTATTATTCAGACCGTTGGTATAACGTTTTCGAGATCCATGACCGCGATGATGGGCAGTTCAAAGGGTGGTATTGTAATATCGGCATGCCCGCAGTGATCGAAGATGGGATGGTGTCGTATGTTGACCTGGCGCTGGATCTGTGGGTTTCTGCAAATGGAAAACAAATCCTCCTTGATGAGGATGAATTCATGAATTTGGATCTGAATGATGATATGAAGTCAGGCGCCCTGAAAGGGTTGAACGATTTGAAATGCCTCTTTAAAGAAAGAAATCCCCCGTTGTGATGGACGGAGGATTTTGTGTCCTGCATGTTTTTTCTTAGAAGTTCAGGTTCTGCAAAATGGTATCGCCATAAGTCCAGGCACCATACAAAACTGCACAGCAACAACACAGAAGCACAACGGCAACAACGGCGATGATTATTGTTGTGTTCTTCTTCTTGGGTTCTTCAGCGACGGGGGGCAATTGTTCGTTCATGATTTCTTCTCCTTGTGAGTGAATGATGGCCCGAATTATATCAGGATGTTTCCTTGTTCATTTCCTTCCATATGCGCCAGACAATGAATGATGCAACGACGACCAGCAGTGTCCCGATGATGACCGGTATGACCACCGCGACGATTGACAGCACTGTCGATGTGACATCCTCCGCGATGCTGACAGGAACGTTGCCCGTACCGCCTGTGGCTGCTGTAACAGCGGGACGCACAACCCCTGACTTGGTGAGGTGAACTGTCCCTGCCACGAGCAAGCCCGCGGCCAGAGCCAGCACGGGGCTCATATCTGTCACCACATTTGCGCTGGCGGCAAAAGCGATGGCACCCGCGGCGGGACGGATTAAGGTCTGGATCAGGTCATTGATGTGATTGACAGCGGGGATCTTGTCTGCCAGCATTTCGATGATGACCAAAACGCAGAGCATGAGGATGATCCATGGGTTTGAGAGGGTGCTCCAGGGCTGGTTGAGCGCGATCAGGTTGGTATAGCGCGCCAACAACCCCACAACCAGCAGGGGGATATAGGCATTCAACCCCGCGCTGGCTGAGAGTCCGAATGCAGTGAAAATTCCAGTGAGTAGTTCCATGATTTTTCTCCAAAGTCAAGGTGAGAATCAACCCAGGGGAAAGCCTCCCCAGGTTCCGGTAAGTCTGAAGCGGAGCAGGTCAATGACGGTGACCATCAAAAGGGCGAGAGTCAATCCGGCGAGGAAAGGCATCCACATTTGTGTCAGGGAGTCGAATACATTCTCGAGACGCATGGCAAGGACCCAGGTCATGCTGAAAGCGATGACAAGTAATGACAACACTCCCAGCACACTGATGAAGGCTGCAGGGTAGAGGATGGCGGGATGTTCTGTAAGGATGAGCAGATCAAGCGCCAAAATGATGCCTATGATGGTGCCGAGTTTTTTCCAATCGAGCGCGGGGGCTGGATCGGGTGTTTTCCATGCGGAGTTGTTGAAGGCGGGGAAAAGAATGGACGCAAGTGCGATGCCCATGCCGCTCCCTGTAAAGAGACGGAGGGTGTTGTTTGGGACGTAGAGATTGGGAATGTGATCGAGTGCGCCTTGGGAAGTTTGTTTGAGCAGATAGAGATAAGAGTTTGAGCCATCGATGCCGAACGCGAGCAGGAATAGGATGAGTGGTGTGCCGAGCTTCCAGCCGGGCATGCCGCTTTTCTTCGGGCTGACAAATGCAAAGAAGAGAAGCGAAATCCCTGCCGCATAGAATTCCCCGGTGCATCGTGCGCACAAAGGGAGTTGCCGGCCGAAAATGTGAAAGGACCGTTCGCCAATGCGGTGGCAGATTGCGTAACCGATGGAATCCGCTTTGCCAAGCAAGCCGGGCGGTGCAATGGTGAACCAGACACCGAACACAACCAGCGCGGCGAGAGGGATAAGCCAGCGGGAAAGTTTGTGTGCGCGGAATTGTGTATCTGACAGTTCCATTACGTTCATTATATGAGGATATACGATGATGCGCAAGAAAGGATGCGGTATGATTGGGCTGACAAGGAGAGAACCATGAAAAGGATAGCAATCCTTACAGGCGGGGGAGATGCACCGGGCTTGAATGCGGTCATCCGTGCGGCGGTGAAGACTGCCATCAACCAGTATCAGTGTGAAGTGATCGGGGTTCGCAATGGTTACGACGGTTTCGTTGAGGAAGAGGGAATCGTTCCTCTTGAGTTGAAGGATGTGCGGGGAATTCTGCCGCGCGGCGGCACAATCCTGGGCGCGGCAAATCGCGGCAATCCATTCGCGCGCAAAGTGATTCTTGATGGCAGGGAGGTGACCATTGATATTTCAGACAAAATCGTCAAAGGGATCGAACGCCTCAAGCTGGATGCGCTGCTTGTCCTCGGCGGTGACGGGACCCTTCACATTGCCCATGAACTGTATAAGAAAGGCGTGCCCATCATCGGTGTTCCCAAGACGATTGATAACGACATCGGCGGCACCGACATTACCTTCGGCTTCGATACCGCGCTTACCATTGCGACTGAAGCGATTGACCGCCTGCACACCACAGCCGAGGCACACCACCGGGTGATGGTATTGGAACTGATGGGACGCGACGCCGGCTTTATTGCTCTTCATTCCGGCGTGGCTGGTGGTGCGGATGTGATCCTGCTGCCCGAGATCCCATTCAAGTTCGAATCTGTGGTGGCAAAAGTCCGTCAACGCGCCGAGCATGGAACATACTTTAGCATCCTGGCAATTTCAGAGGGAGCGAAATCAGCGGGCGGCGAGAAGGTATATTCGCGCGGAGGGGATGATGTCTATGTTCCGCGCCTGGGTGGCATCAGTCAGGTGGTGGGGGAATACATCGAGAAACAGGGATTTGAAACGCGCGTGACTGTGTTGGGCCATCTGCAACGCGGCGGCACGCCGACCGCCTTCGACCGCTGGCTGGCAACGCGATATGGTGCAGCGGCAGTCCGCGTGGCGGCAAAGGGAAGTTTCGACCGCATGGTCGCGCTACGTTCCGGTAATGTGATTGACATTCCGTTGGAAGAAGCCATCACCGTTCCCAAGCGCGTGGATGTCCATGGCGATGCCGTTCTCACCGCGCGTAATACGGGTATTTCTTTTGGAGATGAATAATCCCATCCCGACCCTCCCCAAATTCTCGCGAAGAGGCGAGAATTTCAGGAGGGGGGCCGCGAAGTGGCGGGAAGGCAGGTGTAAAACCAGGAAGCCGCCCAAACTTGGGCGGCTTCCGTGGCGCGCTGTGGCTTCCTTATCAATTACTTGAGGAGGGATGCCACAGCGCTGGGTTTGTTACTACTATCCATTTGAGACATCACCTCCTCCTTTCTATAGGATGGCGATTCAATTTGTTTGCCCCCAAACGATGTCAAAAGTATGTCACAATTCAAATTGGATGTCAATAGTCCCGAATCCGCTCTTATCAAACTGTAATGTCGCATAATCGCATTTTGTGAAATTCTGATACTTTTTGAGAGACTCCGCAAGCCCATCAGGGCTATATTCGTGAAAATTACCTGGAGGCATTCCATGAAAAACAATCCTAACCGTTTCTGGTTCATCGTCATTCTGCTTGGCTGGGCCTTCGATTTCCTTTTTTGGAAAAAGCCCGGCATGGGAATCAACTTTTTCCTCTATGTAGCACTTTGTCTCGCTACGGGCATCTATCTGCTTAATGCAGACGGGCTTCGCCTCGCGCGCCGCTCAAGCCTGCTTTTGCTCCCCATTGCCTTTCTCGCCTCTGTCACCTTTATCCGCCAGGAACCAATGACAACATTCCTCTCCATATCCATGACCCTCTTCCTCATGGGAGTCTTTGCCCTCACGTACCTTGGCGGCGGGTGGGTGAAATACGGTCTGCTTGATTACCTCCTTGGATATCTGAGATTGTTCGGGAGCATGATCGTGCGTCCGATAGGATTCAGCGCGGAGGTTCGACGCGAACAACCGTCCCTGGGTGAGAAGCGGAGCAGTCGAGTCTGGCCTGTCGTACGCGGCATTGTCATCGCACTGCCGGTCATTGCTGTCTTTGCATCCCTGCTTTCAGCGGCTGACCCGATCTTCGAAAAACGCTTTGCAGATTTTATCGAACTGTTCAACATTGACAATTTGCCCGAATACGTTTTCCGGCTCGCTTACATCCTTATCTTTGCCTACGCCCTCGCGGGGACTTACCTGCACGCCGCGCAAAAATCCGCAGAAGATGTGGGTGAGAAACCCTTGATCTCGCCCTTCCTGGGCTTTACTGAGTCAACCATTGTATTGGGAAGTGTTGCAGTCCTGTTTGCGGCGTTCGTGATCATCCAATTCCAGTATTTCTTTGGCGGGCAGGCGAATATCAATCTCGAAGGTTATACCTTTTCGGAATACGCGCGCAAGGGATTTGGCGAACTGGTGGTGGTGGCTTTCTTCAGTTTGTTGATGTTGCTTGGGTTGGGAGCGATCACGCGCCGCGAAACCGATCAACAACGGAAGACCTTTTCCATTCTTGGCGTGACTTTGGTCGGGCTGGTGATTGTGATGCTGGTTTCCGCATTCCAGCGATTGGCGTTGTATGAACTCGCCTATGGATTTTCCCGTTTGAGGACGTACACGCACGTGTTCATGATCTGGTTGGGACTGTTGCTCGTGGCGGTCGTTGTGCTTGAGGTGTTGCGCCGCGAACGTTCCATCGGATTGACCATGGTCCTGGCTTTGCTTGGATTTGTGATCTCACTTGGCGTATTAAACGTGGATGCCTTTATCGTAAGACAGAACATTCAGAGGGAGATCAATGGATATAGCGAGTATTCTGGAGATGGCGGACGTGTCGCATTGGACACACAATATTTCCTGGAACTATCTGATGATGCAATTCCATCATTGGTGTCCGCCTTCGTAAACAAGGATCTGCCTGTGGATATTCATGAAAAAATCGGCGCGGCGCTTGCATGCAAACAATATGATCGCGAGCAGGATACCCGTGAACTTCCCTGGCAGTCCTTCCATATGTCGCGCTATCTTGCAGATCTTCAGTTTGCAAAAGTTGATGGGGAATTAAACTCCTCCTACAGGATCGTTGACAAAGACTGGCCTGTGAAGGTCGAAACGCCGGGCGGGGAGGAATTCTCCTGCTGGCAATATTATTACGATTAGGATAAAAAGGACTTTAAGACTCCACAGAGGGCTTTTATGGCCGTCTCTTCAATCTTGCGGTCAGGTCTCTCAACTGTACGAAGGAGATTGGCTTGATCAACACGAAGTCAACCTGATCCCTGTAGGCATCCCCCATGCGGGCGTCGGCAGTTGTGATGATGACTATCGTCTTGTCAAACCGCTCATCCTGTTTGATGGTGTTCATCAGCAGATCCCCGCCTGAAATGTGTGGTATGTGCATGTCAAGCAGAATCAAATAAGGGGCCGTCCCGCCTCTCAGCCTTTCCTCTGCTTTTCTGCCATCAGGGATGTGTTCCGCTTCAAAGCCGACACCACGCAATGCTTCTGCAAAGATGTTTGCAAGGTCTTCATCGTCTTCGATGATCAAGGCAAGTTCGCTCATAATTTCTCCTTTTGTTGCGTGTCGTTATGTGTCAGGGTATTGCCAACGGCAGGGTGATCGTGAATGTCGATCCCCTTTGCATTATACTTGTCACCTCGATATTTCCGTTCATCAGGTCGACCAGTTGCTTGACAATGGCAAGCCCCAGCCCGAATCCGCCTTCGGTGCGCGTGACAGTGGAATCCACCTGGCGGAACGATTCGAAGATATGGGATAGTTCCGCCTGCGGAATGCCGCGTCCGGTATCAATGACCTCGATGCCCCATTTCTTGAAATTGGAAATGGGGAATAATCGCACGCGGACTCCACCCTCATCTGTGAATTTGATGGCGTTCATCACAAGGTTGATCAGGATCTGTTGCAGGCGCGTGCCGTCACCGATCAGGGTTTTGGGGAGTCGGATATCTATTTCGCTGGTCAGGCTCAAGTTTTTGTCCGAGGCGGTTTTGTCCAGCAACTCGTGAATATTTTCGATGAGTTCCGAGGGCCTGACGAGACCCATGTTGATTGTCAGCTTTCCAGCCTCCATTTGTGCCTGGTCGAGAAGGTCGTTGATCAGGTTAAGCAGGCGCTTGGTATTGTCCATGATACGGACAGCCATGCTGACCTGCTTTTCATTCATGGGACCGTAGACCGCCTCCTTGAACATTTCCGCGTATCCGAGGATGGCGCCAAGCGGGGTGCGCAGTTCGTGTGAAACGATGCCGACAAAGGTGCTTTTGAGCCTTTCCACTTCAGCCTCGCGCGTGAAGTCGCGAAAGACGGTCACTGTGCCGACGTTGACGCTGCCTTCCTCGCGCGTGTCGTAGATTTGTCCCGCGCTGACAGACAGTGTCTTGTCTCCCCACTCGACGCGGAAACTCAAGGGTTGGGTATCGTGCTCGACCATGGCGAGAAACAGATTTCGTCCGTTTTCAGAGAGTTTGGGGTGGTTGACCAAGTCTCGGAAGTTGTGGTCAATGATCGATTCGGCGGGAAGCTCAAGCATGCCCCTGATGGCAGGGTTGGCCATGGTCGCGTTCCATTTCTTGTCGAAGACGATCACGCCGTCTGCGATGGAGTTGAGGATTGCCTGGTTGCGCCCGGCCTCGATTCGTTCACGGGAAAGGGATTCTGCCAGGGCGCGTGTACGCTGGGTGACCATGAGGTCCAGGTTCATGTTGATGGCGCGGAGATCATTGAGCGCCTGTTCAAGACTGCGGGCAGAGAGCCAGGAGATAAGGGCGACCATATAAAAGCTGGCGACGGTAGGAATGTTTAATGTTACATTTGCGGTGTATGCCAGCCATACATTTAGAAAGCTATTTGCCACGGCAAAGATGAAGCTGCTGGCTGGCGTAAAGAGCAGGCTTGAAATTACGATCGGGATGAAAAGCGCGAACGATGAACGCCCATTTGCGACCTCTGC
>DATIUT010000179.1:0-9604 GCA_035466615.1 Anaerolineales bacterium
ACAAATTGACAGCGCAATTCGAAGAAATCCAACATTGTTATTGATTCTTTCAGAAAACTCAATCAAAAGTGACTGGGTTCAACATGAGGTTCGAAAAGCACGAGAATTAGAGAAAGAACTAAGTCAGGATGTGTTGTGCCCTGTTGCTTTGGACGAAAGTTGGAAAACAAGTCCCTGGCCTCAACGGATTATGGAGCAAGTGATGGAGTATAACATCCTCGATTTTTCAAAATGGGAAGATGATGAAAAATTCAAGAAGATGTTTGCCAAGTTGATAGATGGCTTGAATTTGTATTACAAGAAATAGAGTTCTAACCTCCATTGAACAACCCCAAAACCATCTTCCGAGTCCATGCTGTTCAACGTATGTTTGAGCGGGATGTTTCTATAAAGAAAGTGTTGGGAGCCGTTCAAACGGGGGAGACCATCGAAGATTACTCGTCCGAAACGCCTGAGCCGAGTCGCTTGATATTGGGGTTTCAGGGAAAGCGTCCGTTCCATGTGGTGACTTCCGAGAATCCAGAGACGAACGAAACGACGGTCATTACGGTTTACATCCCTGACCCGAATAAATGGAGGAAAGATTCCAGGAGCCGCCGATGATTCCGTCATTGCGAGCCGCGTTCATTGCGGCGAAGCAATCCCAAACCCGTAGAGAAGATTGCTTGGCCGGGCTGGGTTTCGATACGCTCTTCGCAGCGAACGCTCAGGGCTACTCAACCATCAGCCCTCCTCGCAGTGACGGGGTGGTTTTGTTATGATCTGCCTCCTTTGCAGGCAGGTTGAAACGGCGGATGGGTTGACTACCATCCATTTTGAGCGCGGGGAAATGAGATTGGCGGTGAATAATGTGCCGGCGCGGGTTTGTCCGAGTTGCGGAGAGGCGTATGTGGAGGAAGAGGTCGCCGTGCGGTTATTGCGCGAGGCGGAGGAAACATATCAGGCGGGAACGTTGAATGGCGTCATTGATTTCAGCGGCATTCAACCGGTCAAATGATAAAATCAGGATATGAAACAGCGCATCTGCCTGTTCTTTTTATTTCTCCTCGCGGCCTGTCAATCTGCGACAATTACACCATCGCCTGCTACCCTGCCTCCGCCGCGTGTTGTCATCGAAACGATCACACCTTCTCCCATCCCAACCGAGACATTGACTCCATCCCCAACCCCAACGACCGATGAATTGATCTTTCCCTATACCATTGACGGACTCCGTCAGCATGAGTACCAAAGCGGGGAGATTCACATCCGCGAAACGCTGGCTGAGGCTGAAAAGTACACAAGTTACCTGATTGACTATCCCAGCGACGGGTTGACGATCACGGGCGTGATGCAAATCCCGAATGGCGAGGGCCCATTCCCTGTAATCGTGATGAATCATGGATTCTTCAGCCGTAGTGTCTACAATTCGGGCGATGGCACAGATCGCTCCTCCGCGTTTCTTGCCGAGCATGGATATGTCACGCTGGCAACGGATTATCGCAGTTGGGGAGATTCTGATATTGGTCCCAGTTTCTTTTATTCAGGACTGGTCATCGACGTGATCAATCTCATCCACGCGATTCCATCCGTTCCCGAAGCCGACCCGAATCGAATCGGGATTTGGGGTCATAGCATGGGCGGGGGAGTGACGATGAAGGTGTTGGCGGTAATCGGTGGTCTCGGTGCGACGCCTCAGGACTACCCGACCACTGTGCGCGCCGGGGTGTTGTATTCAACCGTCAGCGCCGACGACGCGGATATCATCGATCGGTGGGGGATGGGTTGTTTTGGCGATATTGCCGAGGGCGAGCAGATCATCGGCTGTAACTCATCGGACATTATTCCGCTCGACCTTCCACTCAATTTGCGAAACGCCTATCGCTTTGCCGCGTCCGATACGGATACGCTCAAAGAAATTTCGCCCTTTTACCACCTCGATGACGTGGCCGTGCCGATCCAGATCCATTATGGGACCGAGGATGGGAAGTTCATTGGCGGAACGCCGCCCGAATGGTCTGTCAGATTGACGCAGGAATTGCGCGATGCAGGCAAACAGGTCGAACTGTATCAATATGAAGGCGAAAGACATTCCTTTATCGGCGAGCCATGGTTCGAGTTTATGCGGCGCACTCTCAGATTCTTCGACCTGAATGTAAAAAACTCCCCATGATGTCCAGGGAATTTTGAACGACTAAAATTTAGGCAGGAGAAGTCAATTATGAACAATGTCCGTCCTCGTCTGAAAATGCTCACGGAAGAACAGAAGCAGGAAATCCACCAAAATACATTACAGGTGCTTGCGAAGACCGGCGTGCGCGTGGATTCGCCGTCCGCGTTGGAGATGTTGAAGAAAAGAGTCGGCAGTTCGAACGTAGAGGATAGAACCGTGCGGATTCCGAGGGATCTGATCGAATGGGCAATACGCGTCGCGCCGAAGCGAATCCAAATCTTCGATCGCAAAGGGAATCCGCAGTTCCAGATCGGTGGGGCGGAGGATCGAATCCGTTTTGGGATCGGGGTGACGGCGTTGTATTATCAGGAGCCAGAGACGGATGCGCCTGTATTGTTTGAGCGCAGGCATATGCGCGACATGGTGCGGCTTGGGAATAAATTGCCGCACTACGACATGGTTTCAACGGTGGGGATCGTGCGCGATGTTCCCGAGCGTTTGACGGATGTGTATGGAAGCCTTGAACATTTTGCGAACGGCACGAAGCCGATGGTCCTGCTGGTTTCGGATGAGCACAAATTTGATGACGTGATGCGCATGTTCGAGTTGCTTCACGGCGACCTGGGCGATAAGCCGTTCATTATTCCGTATTTCAATCCTGTTTCGCCGCTGGTATTGAACGCCGGCACCGTGGACAAGATGAAGATGTCCATCGAGCGTGGATTGCCGACAATCATTTCAAATTACAGCATGTCAGGCGCGACCACGCCGATCACGCCCGCCGGGACGATTGCAGTGTTGCTTGCCGAGTTGCTCGCAGGGCTTGTGATCGGACAGTCATATAAGGAAGGCGCGCCGATGTTGCTCGGCATGTTGCCCGTCTATTTCGATATGAAAACGTTGATGAACTTTTACGACCCGCAGAGTATTCTGGTCAACCTTGCCTGCGCAGAGATGATGGAATTCTACGGCATTCCACATTGTGGCACATCAGGGAGCGGCACAGGCTGGGGCATGGACCTGCTTGCCGCCGAAACCTACTGGATGAATACGCTCACGTTCTCTCTCACGAAAGGCGGGATCGCGCCATTCGTTGGCGATACGCTTGGCTCCAAAGCCGTCTCTCCGTTGACCTTCATTTATTGTCACGAAATCATCGATCAGGTACTGCGTATAGCCAATGGATTTCATCTTGACAATATTCATACGGGATTGGAAGAAATCCAAGCAATCGGCGCAGGCAGGAGTTATGTCACTGCACCGCTGACGCTCAAGAAATACAAGACCGGGTACTATGTCAATTCCATTTTTCCGCGCTGGAGCATGGAGAAATGGATGGAGGCGGGTCAGCCGCGCGCACAACAGTGGTTGAGAGATTATTCAATTGAATTTTTGAAGGATTTGCCTGCGCCAGAAGATCATGAGGAGTTGATGGGGAGAGGGGAGGAATTTATCAAAACACTTCCCTGATAATTACGAATCGGGAAGGATGGAAATTTACTTTTTATTGGTAATATCATAAAAACAAAAGGAGACGCTTCCAAAAGCATCTCCTTTGTACGTAAAAAACACTCGGATTAGTGTCCGCCCAGATATGCTTCCATAACCTGGGGGTTGTGCAACAGATCGTCCGATTTGCCTTGTAATACAATCCGTCCGGTTTCCAGCACATACCCACGGTGTGATACGGAAAGCGCCATTTGTGCATTCTGTTCCACCAACAGGATGCTTGTCCCCTGTTTATTGATTTCCAGGATGATGTTGAAAATTTCCTCCACCAGAATGGGGGAGAGTCCCATGGAAGGCTCATCCAGCAGGAGCAGGGTCGGCTTGGACATCAGGGCGCGGCCCATTGCCAGCATTTGCTGTTCACCGCCTGAGAGAGTCCCTCCAAGCTGTTTTTGGCGTTCTTTCAAGCGCGGGAAACTTTTGAACACCCGTTCCAGACTGGCGTTGATCTCGGCGGGGTCACTGCGGGTGTAGGCGCCCATCTCAAGGTTTTCGAGCACGGTAAGGGTGGCAATAATCTTTCGCCCTTCCGGAGATTGGGAAATGCCCAACTTGACGATATCCTGCGCCTGAGTTAATGTGATATTTTTGCCACGGAAGCAGACTGTCCC
Organism: Anaerolineales bacterium; assembly: GCA_035466615.1. Taxonomy (GTDB): domain Bacteria; phylum Chloroflexota; class Anaerolineae; order Anaerolineales; family Villigracilaceae; genus Defluviilinea. Next base: position 4,273 of record DATIUT010000179.1, read on the forward strand.
GACGCGCGGCTGTAGCAGCCCCGAAACAGTGTTGAGGGTGGTTGATTTTCCAGCGCCGTTTGAACCGATCAATGTGACGATTTCGCCTTCATTGATATCGAAGGAGATGCCCTGCAATGCGTGAATGGCTCCGTAATAAACATTGAGGTTATTGACTTCAAGCAACATTGGTTCGCTCCTTGCTCAATTTTTTGACTAATTCCGCAGAGCCGCGACCAAGATAAGCTTCCACAACGAGTTTGTTGTTCTGAATTTCATCAGGATTCCCGTGCGCAATCACTTCTCCAAAATCCATGACTGTGACGTGTTCGCAAATCCCCATGACAATCCGCATTTGGTGTTCGATCAGCAGGATGGTCAGGTCGAAGCGGTCACGGATAAAGTGGATCAAATCCATTAGCGAGACGATCTCGTTGGGATTCATGCCGGCGGCTGGTTCATCCAGAAGGAGCAGATGTGGATTGGCGGCGAGTGCCCGCGCGATCTCCAACCGGCGTTGCTCTCCATAGGGCAGATTGCGCGCGATTTCACCCTGCCGTGTGTGCAGGTTGAACACGGCGAGAAATTCCTGGGCGCGCTCAGTCAGTTCTTTTTCCTTTACCTGATAATTCGAGGTATGCAGGAATGCGTCCATCAGGCTGTAGCCTGCATGAGCATGATATGCGATGCGAACATTATCCAGTACTGTGAGGCTGGGAAAGAGGCGGATATTCTGAAATGTGCGCGCGACGCCCAATTTGGTAATTTCAAATGGAGAAAGTCCCATCAGGCTTTCTCCTCTGAATGTGATGTTGCCTGCTGTCGGCGTATAAATGCCTGTGATCAGGTTGAAGGCAGTGGTCTTGCCTGCTCCATTTGGACCGATCAACCCGGCCAGTTCGCCCTTTTTGATCTTTAGATTGAAATTTTTGACTGCGCTCAATCCACCAAAATTCTTGCAGAGGTTGGAAATATCCAGAATGACTTCTTTGGAGTCTTTGGAGGCCGATTTAGGTGATTCAGTCATGATTGGCCTCCTTTGGAGCCGCCTGCCTGGGATGATGCAGGTTGAGCATTGGCACTTTTGCCTGTGAGGGATGCTGGCAATGGCGGCAGGACTCGTTTGATGAACGGCACTTCGAAGCTGCCAAAGATTCCAGAAGGTCGAAGCAGCATCATGATCAACAACAGGATGGGGTAAACCACAAAGCGCCAGGTTTCAAAGCCATCCGGAAGCCATATTCGCAGAAAACCTTCCAGGATCAACGCCCAGGCAAATGCGGCAAATATATTGCCTGTCACACCTCCCAATCCGCCAAAAACGACGACGATCATCGGGTCGAAGGCTTTGATGAAATTGAAAGTATTGGGGTGCAGAAATCCGTTAATGTGCGCATACAACGCTCCGGCAACACCTGAAAACAGGCTGCCAAGCACAAAGGCGAAGATCTTCTGTTGAGCCACATCGATGCCCATGGCCTTCGCGGCAATCTCATCTTCGCGAACCGAAATCAGGGCTCGCCCGTGGCTGGAATGCAACAGGTTGCGTACAATCGCAATGATCAGGAACAGAGCAACCGCCACCCAGATCCATGTGGTGGCTTTGGGAATGCCCACCATGCCTCTTGCACCTTTCATTTCCTCGAACCCCAGCATCGTATCCGAGTTATCCAGCAACACTTTGACGATGATGGTAAAGCCCAGGGTGGCAATGCCAAAGTAATCAGATCCCAGAGTCAGGACAGGCAAACCAAAAAGGTAGCTGATTTCTGCCGCCAAAACGCCGGACACTAAAATGGCCATGAAGAAGACAATATTCAACGCCAGATTTTCCGGCATTGCCGCGAATAAACCGGTTACCGGGGCGATCAGCGGCCGGCTCAATGCGATTGACAGATAAACTACAGCGACAACAGCAATTAGATGCAACCCAAAGGATGAAAGTGTATCCAATCCTCGTATACGCCCCAAAAGGTTGGTGGTCAGTAGTAGCGCCAAACCTACCAGTGAGACTGCCATTGTAAGGACAACCACTCCGTCAGCCGAATGCAACTGATCCCACCGGTATGTAATATCGGCAGAGGCGTAGGCCCCGATTGCATAAAATCCAAATTGGCCGAGCGAAAATTGCCCGTTAAAACCATAAATCAGATTCAGGCCAAGACTGACAATTGCCATCACACCGCCCAGTTTCAGCAATGTGCTCCAAAAATTAGACAGGATGCCAGCGGATATCAGCACCTGTATGCCCACGACGAACAAAATGGCAACTGCCCAAAAGCCGACGGTACTTCGGTCTAATTTCCTCATTCTGTCATCCTCCGCTATGCTTTTTCGCGTTCCGGTTCGCCAAAGATGCCGGTTGGGCGAATCATCAACACCAGGATCAATAGAGTGAAGGCAATTGCATCCCGCATTGGGGTTGAGATATAGGCGGCAGTGAGCGTTTCAGCCTGCCCCATAATTAATGCACCTACCAGGGCACCCGGTATACTGCCAATTCCTCCCAGCACAGCAGCCACGAAGGCTTTAAGACCGGGTGTAATGCCCATCCAGAAAACAATGGATGGAAAGGCGATTGCATACAACATCCCGGCTGCACCTGCCAGGGAAGCGCCGATACCGAACGTCACTGTGATGATATTGTCGACGTTGATGCCCATCAATCGTGAGGTGGGTTTGTCATAGGCGGAAGAGCGCATGGCTTTTCCGATCTTGGTGCGCCGAACGATGAATTGCAAGAGGATAAGCAGTCCCAACGATATGACAGCAATAATGATGAAAATATTCGTGAAAATTATGCTTCCAGGAGGGGGAGCCATGCCCTTCTCCAGTTGAAAGATGCCTCTATTAACATAGTAGGTTATAACTTCAAAGGGACGTTTGTAAGTGATGAAGTTCGGGGTAAAGACAAAGTTTAGAGCGCCAAAATATTCCAGGAAGAAGGAGATACCGACGGCAGTGATGAGTGCAGAAATGCGTGGCGCCTCGCGCAGGGGTTTGTAGGCGATCCGTTCGATTGTAATTGTCATAATCGAACAGATAATCATCGAGACAAGGATAACGGTGATTGTTCCAATCAAGATGGATAAGCCGGGGTTTAGTGCAGGGAAGACAGAGGACGGCCAATTGTGCAGGCCAAATTTAGCCACGCAGTAGTAGCTGACAAAGGCGCCAACCATGAAGACGTCACCATGTGCAAAATTGATCAGGCGGACAATCCCATACACCATGGTGTACCCAAGGGCAATCAATGCATATACAAAGCCAAGTTGTAAACCATTTATGATCTGTTGGACAAACAGGGTGGGGTTTTCTGCCGCTTTGTTGCCAATCACCCAGACCACCCCCACAGAGGCTAGAATTAACATGATCTTACCGATCCAACGGCCTTGAATGACTTTTTGAGTCAGGGAAGACGACGAGGTGGTCATTATGCCTCCAATTACCAAGTAATACCTACATATGCAATTCTTTTCCTAAACTCTTGCTTTGGAACGAAGAAAAACGCGGGGATTTTTCTTTAGAATCCACGAAACAGTATTTCTGCGTTTCTCTACATACCGCAAAGGCAGAAGCGGAAGTTGCGCATTAGGGATGTGTTTTGTAGGTTACCTGGGGGGCAGCTTCAAAGCTGCCCCCCAGGTAGTAGGACTGTATAACTAAGGCTGAACCGAGGCTTCGTAAACGACGCCTTCTTCTGTAACCTTCATTACAACGGCACCCTTGATCGGGTTGTGGAATTCATCAAAAGTGATGGTTCCGGTTACACCTTCCCAAGTGAGGCCTGCCATGGCAGGGGCGACAACGGTTGGGTCGTCTGTGCCGGCTGCCTCGATGCTGGCATACAGCACGTTTGCGGCGTCATATGCCAAAGTAGCTATGGCATCGGGAACCATGCCATACTTGGCTTCATAGAGGGATACCCAATCAACCACAATCTGGCGGGCGTCGTCAGGGGTATAGTGATTCACAAAGTAACCACCGGCCGCTGCTTCCGGGCTCAAGTCGGGAGAATCCCATCCGTCACCACCTATCATCGGGGCGGTAATGCCCATCTGCTTGGCTTGGGCGCCAACCAGGTTGACGATCGGGTAATAGTCCGGCAGGACGATCACGTCGGGGTTGGCTTCCTGCACCTTGGAGAGGATGGCGGAGAAGTCCGTATCCTGGGATGTATAGGTTTCCTTGCCGACAATCGTCCCACCCATTTCGGTGAACGATTCTTCAAAGGCTTCTGCCAGTCCGCGTACATAATCATTGCCCTGGTCAAGCATGATGAAGGCTGTCTTGGCCCCGAGATTCTCAGAGGCAAATTTGGCAGCCACAAGACCCTGGAATGGATCAATGAAACAGGAGCGGAACACATATTGTTTGGTCGAGCCGTCTACATTGAGTGTCACATTGGTGTTGGTGGAACTTCCGGTAATTTGAACGATCTTCTTGCTCTCTGCAATTTCCGAGACGGGAATTGAAGCCTTGGAGCACAATTCACCAAGGATGAACTTTACGCCATCCTGGTCAATGACTTTGTTGGCGGCATTAACGGCCGGGTCGGCTTCGCACTGGCTGTCTTCAACCACCAGTTCAATCTGCCTGCCCAGAACGCCGCCTTTTTCATTCCATTCTGCGGTGGCGAGTTCAATACCATTGCGCATGGCGGTCCCAAAGGTGGGAACGGCGCCGCTTAATGGAGCTAATACGGCCACCTTCAAAGGTTCAGCTGAGACAGGAGCCTCGGTGGCGGCAGGTTCCTGAGCGGGAGCCTCGGTGGCAGCAGGTTCCTGAGCAGGAGCCTCGGTGGCGGCAGGCTGGCATGCTGTCAGCAACATGGTTGCCATCATCAAAACCAGGAATATCTTATATATAGTTTTCATTCTTCTTTATCTCCTTTGCAAAATATGTTTCGAAAACCTTCTCTTTCAGCGTGTTTGAATTTCCTGACACCTACATTAACTACACCTCCTTTCTGAATCTTCGGTAACATTCTGCTCAACCGGTATTATATTCAGTCTTTTGTGGACCGGCCAAATCGAGAAAAATCTGAAATACCTATGCGGTAATGGTCGCTTTGATATCGGGTTGGTCAAGCCGAAACAGAAACCAGGCGGAACCAAGGATGCCTAACAAGCTGGTGATAATCAAAACGCCATCAAAACCGCCGCCCAGTTTTTCCGGGCGTGCTGCATTGGCAATTCCCATCATCAGGCGAACGATAATATTCAACCCCTGGATGAAAATGCTCATTTTCAATGCCCAGGAACGTCCCATCATCAGGAAGTACCCCAGCCCCAGCAGAGCGATTATAACAACCAGTATAATCGTCCAACCGCCCTGAAGGGTGGATGGCGGA
>DATIUT010000180.1:0-7036 GCA_035466615.1 Anaerolineales bacterium
GTCGAGAGGCAAATTCAGCCGGTGTCATGCTCATGCCGCGTTGCAGGTTGCGTTTATCTGAAATAACATCGCTCATGCGGAAATAACAGCTCATGATGACATCGGTCGTTTCCCGACCGGAAGACAGGTCATGTAAAGACAAACGCGCGATGCGGGCAAGATCCTGTAGTGATTTCGCAGGGTACTGATTCATCGACCGCCATACACGATACACTCTCCATGCCACGAACAAAATCCCAAAAATGATCAGCAGGCTGACCGCATAGGACAGCATCGGAGTTTCCTGCGGTGGCGTAAAGATCGGCGGCGGAATACCTGCACCCGAATCAAGTGTCTGTGGTTGCCGGGCATCTTGCTGTAAAGCAGGATTCAAAAAATCGAACATTCCCGGGTAACGATTGAACAGAAAATACAATACCCACAAGGTAAACGCCATTCGGATGAGAAAGAGGAACATCCTCTTGCGCGCTTCCGGTGAAAGCAGGACACCGACCAATGCCACCAATATAACAAATGCCACCAATAGGATGATTTGCGACTGAAGCGACTCCTCTCCGACTGCTCCCAATCCTGATGGAGCGGGACGCGCCAACGCCTCCACTTCCTCCCGACCGATGGGCTGGGTGTCGCCAAACGAAACACTCCTCAAGTTGACCGAGAGAAGCATCAACGCTCCTAACGCAAGGACCGACAGTAACAATACCCAGGGTTTCTTTTCAAACAGGGAACGCATAAGAGAGAATGGAATTTTACCATCGGGGCATCCAGCCCGAACCCCTCCACAGAAGGGAGTACCTAAAGTGAAAAAAGTGCTTGTTCAATATCGCCATAGAGAACACAGGGCCCTTTTTATTCCTCCCTATGCCCTCCGTGATCTCTGTGGTGAACGCATTTTTACCCCGCGCTTCAGTAGTCGGCCGAATCGCTACAGCAAAATATAAATTTCCCAATGATATACTTCCGCCTATGAATGATTGCATCGGCGCATTGCATCCACAAGCCAGGGAGGGACTACGCCTGTTCAACGCGGGGAAATACTTTGAAGCACATGAAGTCCTAGAAGACGCCTGGAACGCGGAAGAAGGTGACGCGAAAAATCTATACCGGGGAATTTTACAAATCGCAGTCACTTATCTGCACATCACACGTGGAAACTACAACGGCGCGCTCAAGGTGTATGAGCGCAGCAAAAAGTGGCTGAATGGATTGCCTGATGTCTGCAAGAGAGTGTACATCCGCCAACTCAGAAACGATGCTGAAATGGCAGTCAGAGAAGTTCAGAAACTGGGCGTGAAGAGGATTGCAGAGTTTGATCCCGCATTACTGAGACCAATCAAATGGAATGAGCAGATTTACCTCTGTGACCGTTGTGGAAGCGAGATGTATGAGAAGAACTGCAAGGTGACTTGTCCCAACTGCGGCAACCGCTTCGATTGCTCAGATTTGAATATTTATTTTGATTAAGCGATAAAGAGCATTTTAAAAAGTTAATTGGGGATAATCAAACAGGATCGCGCATTGCATTGTGCGCCATCCGAAACAGCATTCAGATTATGTCGGGCAAGATCGTAAAAAACAAAAGGCTTTGGAAGGACCCCAAACCTCCAGAGCCTTATTTTCATTATCGCTCGCCGTCCATTCTCTACCACCCGTACCTTCGGCCAGCTTTTGTTCTTTCATGTTACACTCCTCCGTTATGGCGCTTATCAACGCACTCAAAAACCTCTTCAAACAATATCCCCGCCAATTCTGGCTGATGATCGCCGGCATCGTCATTGCCACCGCAGGCGGGAGCATGATCTGGCCCTTCATGCTCATTTACGCCAGTGGGAAGTTGAACCTGCCTCTCAGCACGGTCGCGGCATTGATCTCCATCAACGCAGGGACAGGATTGTTCGCATCTTTGATCGCGGGCACACTCGCAGACCGTGTCGGGCGCAAAGTTGTCATGAACTTTAGTCTCACCATCACCGGCATTGCATATTACCTGTTGATGCACGCTGAAACATATCCGCAATTTGTCGGGCTGATGGTCATGATCGGGCTTTCGAATCCCATGTACCAGGTCGGGGCGGATGCGATGCTCGCAGATATGATTCCCTCCGAAAAGCGGACCGACGCGTACGCCATCAACCGCATCGCCAACAACGCCGCGTTTGCCCTTGGTCCCGCTGTGGGAGGTTTCCTGGCGGCTTCATCCTATAACCTTGCTTTTTATGGCGCGTGCACTGGTTTTCTTGCCTACAGCCTGCTTTTATTCCTCTTCGCAAAGGAAACACTTTCCCCCGCACTGAGAGGCGGCTCTGTCCCGATGGAAAGAAGGGATATCTTCAAAGGTTATAACCGTGTACTCGCAGATAAAGGATACATGGCATTCGTCACTGCCATCAGTCTCGGTTTGATCGCGCCCACCATGTTGTGGATCCTCATGCCCGTGTATGCCAAAACCAACTTCGGCATTCCCGAAAACCTGTATGGCTGGATCCCCACCACCAACGCTCTGATGTGCGTCTTCATCCAATACTTCGTTACACGCATCACACGCAAACGCCCCACCCTTCCAGTACTTACAGTCGGCATGTTGATCTATGCGCTCGGCGCCGGCAGTGTCGCGCTCATGAGTAGTTTCTGGGGCTTCTGGCTGAGCATGATCATCCTCACCTTCGGCGAACTCACTCTTGTGCCCACCGCCAGTAAATACGTCGCCGACCGCGCTCCCGAAGACCTGCGTGGCCGCTACATGAGCATTCACTGGCTGGGATGGGGTTTCGCCCGAACCCTGTCGCCCCTCATCGGCGGATTCCTCAATGACAACATTTCCCCGCGTGCCATTTGGATCGGAGGTCTGCTGATTGGCCTGACCAGCACACTTGGGCTTTTCCTCCTGAGCCGCATCCGCGCCGCCCGGACAGCGCCGCAACCCGACTCTCAGCCTGATCCTGCTTTAATGGATTCCCCTCCCTGAAAAATCACCTTATCAACATCTTCTCCAGTCGCTTTTTCACATCAGGCCATTCCGTATCCAAAATACTATAAAACACCGAATGGCGGATCCGTCCGTTAGGAAGGATCATGTGATTGCGCAACACGCCTTCCTTCACCGCGCCAATCCGTTCGATGGCTTTCTGCGACCGCACGTTCAACGAGTCAGTTTTGATCTGCAAACGGATGCATCCCAGAGTCTCGAAGGCATGCGTCAGCAACAGATATTTGCACTCCGTATTCACGGCGGTTCGCTGAAAATCCAATCCGTACCATGTCCCGCCCACCTCAAGTCCCCTGTCATTGGGCATGATGTTCAAATAACGCGTTGCCCCCGCCACGCGGCTTGATTCGAGATGGATGGCAATAAAAGGCAGATCTGTCCCCCGCGCGGCGCGGGACAGAATGTCGCGCACCCAATTCGCCATGTCCGCTTCCGTGCTCATATTCCCATATAACATGTAGTCCCAAAACTCCTGCCCGACGCCGATCTCTGCCAGGGCAGGGATGTGGGCTTCGGTCATTGGCTCGAGCCGCACATGTTTGCCTTGCAATACAACAGGCTTCACTTCCATGTAAGCCATTCACTTTCCTCCGTATCCTGCGTTGGCAGGTAGGGCATCTTCGGACCCTCGATGCCAAGATATTCACTCAATGCGGCACACATGGCAGTGCGATCATCCCATAGGAATTCCTGCGCGCCAAAACACATGGACTGCTCATGCCCCTTCCCGCACGACAGGACGATATCACCGGGACGCGCCAACTTCAACGCAAAGCGGATCGCTTCGCCGCGGTCCGGAACGCGCCAAAATGTTTCGCCTTCGATTCCTCCTCTGGACCTCATGCCTGCCGCCATCTCTTCAAGAATCCCCTCCAATGACTCTGTGCGCGGGTCTTCCGCGGTTAGCACGGTCAGATCAGCCAGTTCAGCGGAGGTCTCTGCCATCATGCGCCGCTTTTCCTTATCACGCAACCCCGCCGATCCAAATGCACAGATCACCCGGCCCTTTGTCATCGGACGGACAGCCTCCAAAGCGGATTTCAATGCGTTCGGTGTGTGGGCAAAATCCACAATGGCTGTGAAATTCTGTCCCAGATCAATCCGTTCCATACGCCCAGAAATTCCTTCCAAAGATGCGATCCCCTGTGCCGCAATATCAGGCGTGATACCCAATCCATACACGGCCGCGGTCAACGCGGCAAGACAGTTCGACACATTGAAAGCGCCAACCAGCCTGCTCGTCACATCCACATGGAAGTCCTTGCTCTGCGCGGTGAAATGGATTCCCGACGGACTATACGAAGTATCCACTGCACGGACATCCGCATCCGCACCCAGTCCGTAGTTCAACTTGTTCACTTTGATGAAATCGTTCAGAAAATCAAAGGATTTGGCGTCGTCATGGTTGATGACACCCAAACGCGGGTTGCCCTGCGGCTTCTTCAATGTGGTTTCAAGGCTCGAGAATAATCTTGCCTTGGCGGCGCGGTAGTTTTCGTAGGTGCCATGTTCGTTCATATGTTCATGCGTGATGTTCGTGACAACACCGATATCGAACTCGCAGGCGTCCACGCGATGTTGTGACCACCCGTGCGAAGTAGTCTCAAGGACAACATGTGTCAGGCCGGCATCCACCATTTTCGCAAGATAACGTTGAACATCATGCGCGTCCGGAGTTGTGACATGGAATCCCGTATCCAACACTTCATCACCGATCACCGCATTGACCGTGGAAATCATCCCTGCTTTGATCTTCGCGGCAAGCAAAATTTGATGGAGTAAATTCGTCGTGGTGGTTTTGCCGTCGGTGCCGGTCACGCCGATCACCGTCAGCTTGCGACCCGGCCAATCGTGGAACGCACCAGCCATCCACGTCAGGGCACGACGCGTGCTTTCGAGTCGGATGCAGGGGACAGCGAGTCCGCTTATTTCCTTTTCTCCCACTATGGCAACAGCACCGTTATCAATCGCCTTTTGGATATAGGTATGGCTGTCCACGGTGCCGCCCATCATCGCAACAAAAAGATGACCGGGCTTCACGGCGCGGCTGTCAATGGATATTCCGTTGATGAAGATGTCGGGAACATCCTTCCTGCAAAACGGGTGCGGTAGCTCGGCAAAGAGTTCTTTGATTGATTTTTGTTGGGGCATGGTTAAACAAAAAAAGGGTTTTGGTAATTTTACCAAAACCCTTTCATCGGTCTTGAGCTATTTCAGGCTGTGGCGCAAGCCTTCGAGTTTTCCAGCGACGGAACCATCGAGCACCTTGTCGCCGATCTTGACGACCAGACCACCGAGGATGGAGGGGTCAACCTTGAAGGCAACTTCCTTCGCGCTGAAACTCTTCTTGACGGCTTCCTGCTCAGCGCCGGTAAGAGGCAATGCACTGGTGACTTCCGCGGCGTCGCCCTTGAAGTCGCCATCCACCACAACCACCTTGCCGGATTTCACGCCGGAGAAGAACTCATCAAGCAATGCGCGTTGTTTCTTTTCGTCCAATGCATCACCGACCAGTTTGTTGGCGGCGGCAATCGCGAGCGATGCAACCTGACCGCGCAAGTCACCAAGGATGTGTGCACGCTCAAGTTCGGCTTCCGCAAGGGCGGTTTCGCGCGTCTTGGCGGCTTCGGCTTCGGCAACGGCTTTCACATCCTTGCCGGCGGATTCAGCGCGCGCTGTGGCATCACGGACGATCTTGCTGGCTTCAGCCTGTGCGTCAGCAAGGATCTTCGCCGCGTCCTTTTCGGCATTTGCGCGGGCTTCCGCCGCAACACGGGCGTCTTCCAGGCCCTGCGCGATCTTTTCACTACGTTTTTCGAGTAAACCGCCAATTGGGCCAACCACCCATTTGGTTACAACTGTGTAAACAATGAGCAGGTTGACGATCTGTACCAGCAAAAAGGGTAAGTTAACACCTAAAGCTTCCAAAGTACCCTCCTTTTTTAGAATACGAACAAGATCAGGAGCGCGACAACCAGACAGTAGATCGCGACGGCTTCAGCGAAGGCGATGCCGAGGATCATGTTGGTCTGGATGGTGCCAGTGACATCCGGGTTGCGGCCCATAGCCTGCACTGCGCCACTAGTGACGATACCGATACCAGCGCCAGCGCCGATCGCACCGATCATGGCCAACCCTGCGCCAATCAATTTACCAAGAATTTGAGCAGAAGCGAAATCCATAGAAGTACCTCCAGATAGTTTCGGGCGGGGGAACCGCCACTAAAATATGGTGTGTTTCCCGGGCGTTTATGCGCCGCCCGAAATTTACGCGTGAGACTCTTCGTGATCACCGTGACCCTGCGTGGCTTGCGCCATAAAGGTCATGGTCAGCATACCGAAGACAATAGCCTGGATCAAACCTACAAAGAACTCGAGCATATAGAACATCGCGGGCGCAAAGATGGGAACCAGGGAGCCCATCACGAAGATCAAGACCGCGCCTGCGAACAGATTACCAAAGAGACGGAAAGCAAACGAAAGGATTTTCGAGATTTCCGAGACGATCTCGAGCAAACCGACACCCCAGTCGATGAAACCGAAGATGGGTTTGCTGAAGAAGTGCTTGACGTTCCAGAACTTGGTCAGATACGCAGATCCCTGAGATCTGAAGCCTGCATACTGTACCGCGATGACCGCTACAATTGCGAGCGCAAAGGTGAAGTTCAAGTCAGTGGATGCTGGACGAAAGAACGGCACCACAGCAGCGCCATGTTGCTCTTCCCCTTCAGCCGCAGCTTCTTCTGTTGTTGCCGCTACTTCTTCCACGTGCACTGCATCGGCTTCCGCTTTGGCAGATTCATCCCAGATGGTCTTGACTTCCAAGCCGCCAATGTTGAACAAGGGGCGAACAGCGTACTCACCATGCCCTTCATGAATGAAGCCAATCGTTTCCACACCGGGCACCAAGCCAAGCCAGTTGGCACTCAACACCAGCAAAGTGATGGTGGCAAACCAGGGGAAGATGAGTTTGGTCCACTTCCCGGCAGTGCTTTCGGTGATTCCATGCAGCATTTCCATCAGCGCTTCGATTGCCCCAGGGATTCCAGTC